>CACYGK010000016.1 GCA_902774005.1 uncultured Bacteroidales bacterium
AATCATCTAAAAAGCAGAAAATCAATGAAATACGACATTTCAAAACCAACCGCCCCAAAGATGCCAGACCTTGGCAGGGGCACAGAATGTATCAAAATCCTTATCTCTCAGGCATCAAAAGACATGCAGGAACCCTTTGTTCCGATGTTTTTTCCTGTACTTGGTGCACACATCAGCGGCGCAGAATTTCAGTATCCTGACAACAGTTGGAAGGAATTGTGTGGTCAAATGGCTAATCTGGTGGCTAATAGTGGAGACAACAAGGGTCAATTGGCACCACTGGTAGAAGCCATTTGCCGTGATTTCCGTCTTCACGACGAGACAGAACTGAAGAAACTCGTTGAGTGGCAGAAATGTATTCCTCCGTTTTTTTATTATATAGATGTATGATGTATTTTGCTGTTTCAGATTTTGTTCGTAAGTTGACTTCGTCTAAGGTACTCACGGGGCTGGCTTCGCCTTCTTCAGTCGCGACTCAGTAGAGTTCAAGCGAGCTTGACTCTCCATTCGCTGCTCCTTCAGTTCGGAAATGTTCAAATAAATTTGGCATTTCGCTCACTTACTCGTACCTTTGCGCGGCGAAAATAATTCTGAGATATATGAAACTGGAGTATATGTTTATTGCATCGTTTATGATGGTAGCGATAAGCAGCTTACCGCTTACCGCTTACGGCTTAAATAAAACGGTCAATGGTAAATCGTCAATGGTCAATGGCTCAATGAAGACTCCTGGTAATCCGTTCCTGCCGCTGTGGGAGCATATTCCCGACGGGGAACCGTACGTGTTTGAAGACCCTGATAATCCGGGGAAGTACCGTGTGTATCTGTATGGTTCGCACGATAATCTGGTGAATAATTACTGCGGACGCGACCAGGTGGTTTGGTCGGCTTCGGTGGACAGTCTGAACAACTGGCGTTACGATGGTGTGATTCTGGTGGTGGACAAGAACCGTGACGGCAAGCCGTTCGATGCTGCGGGTACTGCCGATGTACTGTTTGCTCCGGACGTGACGATGAAGGTGGATAAGAATACAGGCAAGAAAACTTATTATCTGTATCCGAACGATCAGGCAGGAGGGCGAAATGGTCTGATAGCTAAGAGTGACCGTCCGGACGGTCCGTTCGAGGTGTGCAACTGGAGCAAGGAGAATCCGAATGTGGCTGACGGTGTTCTGCGTTTCGACCCGGCTGTGTTTGTGGATGATGACGGACGTGTATATGGTTACTGGGGTTTTGAACGCTCGTATGCTGCTGAATTTGATCCTGAGACGATGGCTACGGTGAAACCAGGTACGCAGATTGTGGAGGATATGGTGTCCGGATTCCGTCAGGAGGGTATTTTCCGTTTCTTTGAGGCTTCGTCGATACGTAAGATAAAGGATAAGTATGTGTTTATGTACAGCAGGTTTACAAAGGAGGGCGAGTACGGTCTGCCTCTGTCGAACTATACGCTGGCATATGCTTATAGCGATAATCCGTTGGGTCCGTGGACTTATGGCGGTACGATTATCGACGGACGTGCACGTGAGGTGAACGAACAGGGTGACATCATCGCTTCGGCTACGATTGACGGCAATACGCATGGAAGTATCTGTGAGATTAACGGCAAGTGGTGGGTGTTCTACCACCGTCATTCGGGTGTTAACGAGTATGCACGTCAGGCTATGGTGGCACCAATCGAGGTGAAAGTAGAAGAGGGCAAAGGAGGCAAGGTGGTAATCACGGAAGGTGAATACACTTCGGAGGGTTTTGCTACTGAAGGACTCGATCCGCTGGAGCGCCATTCTGCCGGTATCGCATGCTGGTACACGGGACCGAAGAAGGCTATACACAACTGGCCTAATAATACGTTCTTCGGTTCGTATGTGGCTTCGGGATACGGTACGGATGATAAATTCAACGCTCCATACGACTTGAGTAATAACACCAATCAGGTGGTGAAGAATACTGACGGCTCTATCGTAGGTTATAAGTACTTTAATTTCAACGTGACGCACGGGCGCGACCTGACTCTGCTACTGAAACTGATTCCTGAGGGTATCGACGGCAGTATAGACGTGATGATTGACAGTCCGTGGAAGTCGCGTGGCGGCAAACTGGTAGGAAGTCTCAAGCTGAAGGCTAAGATGGCTCAGAAGCCGACGGAAATGAAGGCTAAACTGAAGGGTATGGCTGAACTCACAGGCAAGCATGCTGTCTATTTTGTGTTCAAGTCGGACACTAAGGAAAAATCGATTTGTGTGCTGGAAGATTTTAATTTTAGTTTTTAATGGGAAATTTGGTAGCAATAGTGGGCAGACCGAATGTAGGTAAGTCCACACTTTTCAATAGGTTAACGAAGACTCGCCATGCGATTGTAAGTGGCGAGGCTGGCACTACACGCGACCGTCAGTACGGCAAGTGTGAGTGGTGTAATAAGGAGTTTTCGGTGGTTGATACCGGAGGATGGGTGGTGAACTCGGACGATGTGTTTGAGGAGGAGATACGCCGTCAGGTGAAGATCGCACTCGACGAGTGTGACGTAATCCTGTTCCTGGTGGATGTGAAGACGGGTGTGACTGACCTGGATGAGGCTGTGGCTAATATCCTGAGGCGGAGCAAGGTGCCTACTATTCTGGTGGCTAACAAGACGGATACGAACGAACTGAGGTATGACGCTGCGGATTTCTACCGTCTGGGACTGGGCGAACCGATGTGTATCAGTTCGGCGTCGGGTAGTGGTACGGGCGACTTGCTGGACAAGGTGGTTGCCAGTTTCACGAAGGAGCTGTCGGAGGTAGTAGAGGATAATATTCCGAGAATTGCCGTGGTGGGACGTCCGAATGCGGGAAAGTCGTCGATTATCAATGCGTTTCTTGATGATAACCGTAATGTGGTGACTGACATAGCAGGTACGACCCGCGACTCGATTTATACGAAGTATGAGAAGTTCGGCTTTAATTTCTATCTTGTTGATACGGCTGGTATCAGAAAGAAGAATAAGGTGAACGAGGACTTGGAATATTACAGCGTGATGCGCAGTATCAGGGCTATCGAAAATGCAGATGTGTGTGTGCTGATGATTGATGCTACGAGAGGTATAGAAGGGCAGGATATCAATATATTCCAGATTGTGCAGAAGAACCAGAAGGGACTGGTGGTAGTGGTGAATAAATGGGATTTGGTAGAGGATAAGTCGAACGAGGCAATACGCTATTTCGAACGTACGATACGTGAGAGGTTTGCTCCGTTTACCGATTTCAATATCATCTTTGCATCGGCTGTGACGAAACAGCGTATCTTCAAGGTACTGGAGGAGGTGCAGAGAATATATAATGTGAGAACCACGAAGGTTTCTACCCGTCAGTTGAACGAGGTGATGCTGCCTATAATTGAGGCTACTCCGCCACCATCGCTTAAGGGTAAGTATATCAAGATTAAGTATTGTATGCAGATTCCGGAAACGAGGGTGCCTTCGTTTGTGTTCTATGCTAATCTGCCACAGTATGTGAAGGAGTCGTACAGACGGTATTTGGAAAATCAGATTCGTGAACATTGGGATTTTAAGGGTAGTCCGATAAATGTGTATGTCAGACAGAAGTAAGTGGATAGCAGTGGTGGCAGTCGGCATAATGATGCTGACAGCGTGTGGTGAAAAACGGGAAATGACTTTCGAAAGCTTTGTAACTCAGGCTCTTAGGTCGCTTTATATAGATAATGACTATAACTCATACATGAAGTGTGTGGATTACGGGATGGAGTTGGACAGTGTGCAGCAGAAGGTGGTCGAAACAATGTACAGGCAGTTTACGGACAAGGTGAAAAGGCAGCATGGCGGTGTGTTGGAAGTGAGTGTGGAAAGTGTGGAGACCCTTGGTGACAGTATGACGAGTTTTGTGCATTATCAGGTTATTTATGCTGACAGTACCCGGGAGTCTTCGATGCTGAAGGTGGTAAGTGACGGTGAAGGGTGGAGGATTAAAAGTAGGAATTAGGACCATTGACCATTGATTATTGACAATTAGAAGATGAGCGGTTTTTCTTCGAAAATAGGTGCCATACTGGCTGCTGCCGGTTCGGCTGTCGGACTTGGGAATATATGGAGATTTCCGACAGAGACGGGTATGCACGGTGGTGCGGCATTCATCCTGATTTATGTGCTGTTCATGCTGCTGCTCGGTGTACCAGTGATGCTTACAGAGTTTACGATAGGACGCCACGGACAGAAAGATGTGACGGATGCGTTCCGTAAGATGAGCGGTGGACGCGGATGGTGGCATTGGATGGGACTGATGCCTGTGGTGGCTGGTCTGCTGGTGCTGAGTTACTATGCCGTAGTATGCGGTTGGACGCTGTACTATGCGTTTGTAGCCGGTATGGACGGTTTTGCAGGTAAGACATCAGCGGAGTATGTACAGGATTTCCAGACTTTTTCGTCATCATCGTCAGAGCCGCTCCTATGGATTGGCATCATCATGCTGCTGACTTGCGGAATAGTGGCTCTCGGAGTGCAGAAGGGAATAGAGAGAGGTGTAAAAATCATGATGCCCATATTGTTTATATGTGTTGTGGTTCTGGTTATCTGTTCGCTCAATCTGCCGGACGCAGAGAAGGGTCTGACGTTCCTGTTCTATCCCGACTTCAGCAAGGTGACGAGCAGTACTGTGCTTTCAGCTATGGGACAGGCTTTCTTCTCGCTGAGCGTGGGAATAGGCTGTCTGTGTACCTATGCATGTTATTTCAGTAAGGAGGTGAACCTGTTCAAGGACAGTCTGATGATTGCGACAATCGATACTCTGATTGCCCTGATGGCAGGTGTGATTATCTTTCCGGCTGTGTATTCCATCCCCGGACTGCAACCTGATGCGGGTCCGTCGCTTGTTTTCGTCACGTTGCCCAACGTATTCCAGCAGGTGTTCGGTGATGCGTCGCTGGTGGCATACGCGTTTTCGCTGCTGTTCTACGTACTGCTGGTAATGGCTGCACTGACTTCGTCGATTTCGATGCTTGAGATGATTGTGGCATTCTTCCACGAACGATTCGGATGGCGCAGGTCTGTGGTGTCGGTAGTGGCATCGGTAGTGTGTATGCTGCTTGCTGCAGGTTGTTCGCTGTCGTTCGGAGCATGGGCAGACAAGACACTTTTCGGAATGGGTATGTTTGAGTTGTTCGATTATGTGGTTGCCAAGGTGCTTATACCGGTGGGCGCTGTGCTTATGTGTGTGTTCCTGGGCTGGGTAGTAGATGAGAGGGTAGTGAGGGACGAGGTGACCAACGGAGGGCAGATTAAGACTGTGCTGTATCCGGTGTGGCGATTCATCATCCGTTATGTGGCTCCTGTGTGCATCGTCCTGGTTTTTGCAAAGGAAGTGGGAGCAATAAAGTTATAAATACCATTTACCATTTACTATTTACTATTTGTTTTAATTTTTTAAGAGGTACGGATTTTGCAGTGTCGTAAAATTGTCGTATCTTCGCGCCGTTTTTGATTTTAGTTTACCGTTTACCGTTTACGGTTTACTGTTTATTATCGCTAGAATAACAAACCAATATATTGATTATGAATATTTCGATTAAGAACATTGACAAGGTAAATGCAGAGGTTACCGTAGTGATTGAGCCTGCAGATTATGCTGACGGCTATGCTAAGGCATTGAAGGATGCCAAGAAGAAGATGAACATGCCGGGCTTCCGTCCAGGTATGGTTCCGACAGGTCTGATCAAGAAGCAGTTCGGTCCGAGTATCCTCGCAGAAGAAGTAAACAAGTTGCTGAGCGACAAACTGTTCAGCTATATTCAGGAAAACAAAGTGCAGATGCTTGGCAGTCCCCTGCCACAGGAGGTGAACAACGAAGTTCAGCTCGTAGAAGGCGGCACTTTCACTTTCAAGTTTGATTTGGCTATCGCTCCTGAGTTTGATGCTACTCTGACAAAGAAGGATAAGTTGACATACTACGATGTAGAGGTAACTGACGAGATGGTTGAACGCCATATCGAGATGTACCGTCAGCGTGGCGGCAAGTATGAGCAGGTGGACAGCTATGAGGAGAACGATATGATTAAGGGTGTCGTAACTGAACTGGAAGGTGAGAACCCCGTAACTGCTGAGGGTGCTGTGATGCTGCCGAAGTATTTCAAGAACGACGCGCAGAAGAAACTCTTCAAGGATGCTAAGCCAAACGATATCATCAAGTTCAATCCTTCAAAGGCATACGACAACAACGAGGCTGAACTGGCTTCACTGTTGAAGATTAAGAAGGAAGAAGCTGGTGAGCACAAGGGTGACTGCCAGATTCAGATTACTGAAATCACCCGTTTCGTTCCCGGACCATTGACAGAAGAACTGTTCGAGAGCGTTTATCCGGGTGGTGAGGTGAAGACAGAAGAGGATTTCCGCAACCGTATCAAGGAGACCATCTCTGCTCAGTTTGCTAAGGATTCTGACTATAAGTTCATCCTCGACGTGAAGAAATATGAGGCAGAGAAGCTCGGCAAGCTGGATTTCCCGGAGGAGAAACTGAAGAAGATCATGGCTGCAAATGCAGGTGGCGACGAGAAGAAGGTTGAGGAGAACTATGATAAGAGTATCGAAGAACTGACTTGGCACCTCGTTAAGGAACAGCTTGTGGAGAAGAACGAGATAAAGGTTGACGATGAGGATGTGAAGAACATGGCTAAGGAAGTGACTCGTATGCAGTTTGCCCAGTACGGAATGATGAATATTCCGGACGAGTATCTGGAGGGTTCGGTTAAGGAGATGCTGAAGAAGCGTGAGACTGTGGACAACTTGATTGACCGCTGCATTGAGGTTAAACTCGGAGCTGCGCTGAAGGAAGTGGTGACACTGACTCATAAGAAGGTGAGTGCAGAGGAGTTTAACAAGATGTTTGAAAACTAGAAAACGATTCCTAATGTCGTGAAATGCGACAAAAAAAAACAGAACTTACGATGAGTTATACTGATTTCAGAAATTTTGCCACAAAGCACCTGGGTGTAAACGGTATGGTGGTTGACGACGTAGTAAAGGCACAGTCGGGTTATCTCAATCCTTATATCCTTGAAGAGCGTCAGTTGAATGTGACTCAGTTGGACGTGTTCTCACGTCTGATGATGGACCGTATCATTTTCCTCGGTACAGAGGTGAACGACTATACTGCCAATGTGCTTCAGGCTCAGATGCTGTATCTCGACAGTGTTGACAGCGGCAAGGATATCAGCATTTATATCAATTCGCCGGGTGGAAGTGTGTATGCCGGTCTTGGTATATACGACACCATGCAGTTTGTGAACAGCGACATACAGACTATCTGTACGGGTATGGCTGCTTCGATGGCTGCCGTGCTGCTGGTTGCAGGTAAGGAAGGCAAGCGCTCTGCTCTGCCACACAGCCGCATCATGATTCATCAGCCGATGGGCGGTGCACAGGGACAGGCAAGTGATATCGAGATTACTGCCCGTGAAATTCAGAAACTGAAGAAGGAATTGTACACTATCATAAGTGACCATAGCCACCAGCCGTTCGATAAGGTGTGGGCTGACTCAGACCGCGACTACTGGATGACTGCCGAGGAGGCTAAGGAATATGGTATGGTAGATGAAGTTCTAGTAAGAAAGAAGTAAATGGCTCCAAGGAAGACAAATAAATGTTCGTTTTGCGGACGTCCCGACACACAGGTGCAGCTGATGATCAACGGTATCGACGGCTGTATATGCAGTGACTGTGTAGAACAGGCACAGAAGTTGGTTGAGCAGACGATGAGGGGACCTTCGCCACTTAATACGGATAAGTTGCCTAAGCCTGCCGAGATAAAGGCTTATCTCGACAAATATGTGATTGGTCAGGAAGATGCGAAGAAGACATTGTCTGTGGCTGTATATAATCACTATAAGCGACTGAAGCATCCTGAAGCGGAAGATGAGGTGGAATTGGAAAAATCGAACATCATAATGGTTGGTAGTACGGGTACAGGCAAGACTCTGCTTGCCCGTACTATTGCCAAACTTCTTGTGGTACCGTTTGCCATCGTTGATGCTACCGTACTGACGGAGGCAGGATATGTGGGAGAGGACGTGGAGAGTCTGCTGGTACGTCTGCTGCAGGCAGCTGACTACGATGTAAAGAAAGCTGAACAGGGTATTGTGTTCATCGATGAGATAGACAAGATAGCACGTAAGGGTGATAACCCGAGTATCACTCGTGATGTGAGTGGTGAGGGTGTGCAGCAGGGATTGCTCAAGCTGTTGGAGGGTTCGATAGTGAATGTACCCCCACAGGGTGGAAGAAAACATCCGGAGCAGCAGTTTATCCAGGTGAACACGAAGAATATCCTTTTTATTTGCGGAGGAGCCTTCGACGGAATAGAAAAACGTATTGCCCAGCGACTGAATACTCATGTCGTGGGATTTGATGCTGCCAGAAATGTAGCAAAGCTTGACAAGAGCAATATGATGCAGTATATTGCTCCGATGGATTTGAAGTCGTTCGGACTCATACCCGAGATTATAGGTCGTCTGCCTATACTGACACATCTCGAACCGCTTGACCGTACGGCTCTGCGCCGGATTCTGACCGAACCGAAGAATTCTATTATCAAACAGTATATCCGTCTGTTTGCACTTGACGGTGTGGAACTGACGTTCCAAGACGAGGTACTTGACTACGTAGTTGACAAGGCTGTGGAGTTCAAACTGGGTGCACGTGGTCTGCGTTCGCTGGTTGAAACTATCATGGTTGACCCTATGTATGAGATTCCGTCGAAGCATGTAGAACGTTACGAAGTGACGTTGGATTATGCCAAGAAACAAGTGGAGAAAGCGAATATGTTTGTGCTGAAGGAGCAAACTGAAGATAAATAAGAGTAGGGGGTCTTTAGTTAATAATTGTCAAATTATATCTTTTCGTAATTTTTTCCTCGTTTTATTTTTGCAGAATAAATTCTGTTCCATAACTTTGTCATCGGTGATAACTTTTTAATCCGTAAACGATGGCAAAACAAGCAGACTTGCATGAATCTCTGAAATATTATTTCGGTTTTGATACTTTCAAGGGAGAGCAAGAGGAAATAATTCGTACGCTTATGAAGGGCAAGAATGTTTTTGTCCTTATGCCTACGGGTGGCGGCAAGTCGATGTGCTATCAGTTGCCGGCTATCCTTATGGAGGGTACTGCCATTGTTATCTCACCTTTGATTGCGCTGATGAAGAATCAGGTAGATGCCATCAAGTATATCAGTGAGGAGGATAATCTGGCACACTTCATCAATTCTTCGTTGAACAAGGCAAGCATCGAACAGGTGAAGCAGGACGTGATGAGCGGAAAGACGAAATTGCTCTATGTGGCTCCCGAATCGTTGACAAAGGAGGATAATGTGGAGTTCCTGAAATCGATAAAGATTTCGTTCTATGCCATCGATGAGGCTCACTGTATTTCGGAGTGGGGACATGACTTCCGTCCGGAGTACCGACGGATACGTCCTATCATAAATGATATAGGTGTCGCTCCTGTCATAGCACTTACTGCTACGGCAACGGACAAGGTGCGTACGGACATAAAGAAGAATCTGGGAATACTGGATGCTGTTGAGTTCAAGTCTTCGTTCAACCGTCCGAACCTCTACTATGAGGTACGTTCGAAGACGAAGGATATAAACAAAGACATTATTAAATTTATAAAGCAGCACTCGGGTAAGAGCGGTATTATTTATTGCATGAGCCGAAAGAAGGTGGAGGAACTTGCTGATATCCTGAAGGCTAATGACATAAAGGCTGCTGCTTATCATGCCGGAATGGATAATGCTGTGAGAAATACCACTCAGGATGCGTTTATCAATGAGGATATAGATGTGATTGTGGCAACAATTGCCTTCGGTATGGGTATTGACAAACCCGATGTGCGGTATGTCATCCACTATGATATCCCGAAGAGTCTTGAAGGGTATTACCAGGAGACGGGTCGTGCCGGACGTGACGGTGGCGAGGGTAGGTGTATAGCTTATTATACCCACAAGGATTTGTACCGTCTGGAGAAATTCCTTGAAGGCAAGCCTGTGGCAGAACAGGATATAGGCAGACAGCTGATACGTGAGACGGCTGCTTATTGTGAGACTTCGGTGTGCCGGAGAAAAATCCTGTTGCATTATTTCGGAGAGGCTTATGATAAGGATAATTGCGGGCAGTGTGACAACTGTTTGAATCCGAAGAAGAAAGTTGAGGCTCAGCAATATCTTGTACTTGCTCTGAAAGCTATATTGGCAACAAAGGAGAACTTTAAGCTCGATTATATTGTAGATTTCCTGAGGGGAAAGGAATCGGAGACGCTCCTGGCTCATAAACATGACACACTCGAGGAATTCGGTTCGGGTGAGGATGTTGAGGTGAGCATGTGGAATGCAATCCTTGCTCAGGCTCAGTTGAGTGGATATCTGGAGAAGGAAGTAGAGAACTACGGTATTTTGAAGGTGACGAAGGAGGGTAAGAAATATCTGAAGAATCCGACTTCGTTCATGGTTGTTGAGGACAGCGACTATGACGGTGATTACGAGGACATGGAAGAAGGTGGCCAGTCGGTTGCCGACGAGACTCTCTATGCAATGCTCCTGTCGTTGAGAAAGAAAATTGCAAAGCAATACGATGTACCCCCGTATGTTGTGTTCCAGGATATATCGCTCGAAGCAATGACTACGCTCTATCCGATTACGGTAGAGGAGATGATGAACATACCAGGTGTGGGTGCGGGTAAGGCAAAGCGTTACGGAAAGGATTTCTGTGAGCTTATAAAGCAGTATTGCGATGAGAATGAAATTGAACGTCCTACCGACATACGTGTAAGGACTGTAGCAAATAAATCGAAAGTGAAAGTAAGTATTATTCATGGCATAGACCATCAGATAGACCTTGAAGAGATTGCTAAATCGAATGGTATAGGATTCGATGAACTGCTCGACGAACTCGAGGCTATTGTTTATAGCGGAACAAAAATCAATATCGACTACTTCCTTGAAGAAGAGTTGGATGAAGATTGTATTGACGAGATATATGAGTATTTCCGCACGAGCGATACGGACGATCTGGATACGGCTGTGAAGAATATTGAAGGCGACTATGATGACGAGGTGATAAGACTTGTGAGAATCAAGTTTATCTCAGAAATGGCAAATTGATGGTCTGGAAATTTTGTGGTTTTGTCATTTAGTCGTAAATTTGCACGCAATTAAATTATAACATACATATCTATATGTCATCATTTATTGCAGATAAAGTCATTATGGAAGGCTTGACGTACGATGATGTGCTCCTCGTACCCGGTTATTCAGAAGTCCTTCCGCGTGAAGTTTCCCTTACTACAAAGTTTTCGCGTAACATTGAACTGCGCATACCGTTCGTAACGGCAGCTATGGACACTGTTACAGAAGCTCCTATGGCTATCGCTATAGCACGTGAGGGTGGTATTGGTGTTATTCACAAGAATATGTCGATTGAGGAACAGGCTCGTCAGGTAGCAATCGTGAAGCGTGCTGAAAACGGTATGATATACGATCCTGTGACAATCATGCGCGGCAAGACTGTCGAAGATGCTCTTGCTATAATGGCAGAGTATCATATCGGTGGTATTCCTGTTGTTGACAAGGATAACAAACTGGTCGGAATCGTAACAAACCGTGACCTCCGTTTCCAGACGGACATGAAGCGTAAGATAGACGATGTCATGACTAAGGATAACCTTGTCGTTACTCATCAGCAGGCCGACTTGGCAAGTGCATCAAAGATTCTGCTCGAGCATAAAATCGAGAAACTCCCTGTTGTAGATGACGATAACCGTCTGATAGGTCTCATCACATATAAGGACATCACTAAGGCTGCCGACAAACCTATGGCATGTAAGGATGGCAAGGGCAGGCTGCGTGTTGCAGCAGGTGTGGGAGTTACAGCCGACACGTTCCAGCGTATGGAAGCACTTGTGAAGGCGGGTGTCGATGCAATCGTAATAGATACGGCACACGGTCACTCAAAGGGTGTGATTGAGAAGGTACGCGAAGCAAAGCAGAACTTCCCTGAGGTTGATATCGTTGTTGGTAATATAGCAACGGGTGCTGCAGCCAAGGCTCTGGTTGAGGCTGGAGCAGATGCTGTAAAGGTAGGTATCGGTCCGGGTTCTATCTGTACAACCCGTGTCGTAGCCGGTGTCGGAGTGCCACAACTTAGTGCCGTATATGATGTGGCAATGGCTTTGGAGGGTACAGGAGTTCCTTTGATTGCTGACGGTGGTCTGCGTTATTCCGGCGACGTAGTGAAAGCTATAGCAGCAGGAGGATACAGTGTGATGATTGGTTCGCTTGTAGCTGGAACCGATGAGGCTCCGGGTGAAACTATATTGTACAACGGACGTAAGTTCAAGAGCTATCGTGGTATGGGTTCGCTCGAGGCTATGGAGAACGGTTCGAAGGACCGTTACTTCCAGGGTGGAGTAGAGGAGACCAAGAAACTCGTTCCGGAAGGTATTGCAGGACGTGTTCCTTACAAGGGAACGGTTCAAGAAGTTATCTACCAGCTCGTAGGTGGTCTCCGTTCCGGTATGGGATATTGTGGTGCCAAGGATATCAGCAGCCTGCATAATGCCAAGTTCACACGTATTACCAATGCCGGTGTTCTTGAAAGTCACCCACACGAGGTTATCATTACCAGTGAGGCTCCAAACTACAGCCGTCCTCAGTAAAGGTCATTGACAATTGATAATTGACAATTGATAATTGACAATTGATAATTGATAATTGACAATTGATAATATAAAATAATATCTTTGACTGCATTTGCGCAAACGTGGATGCAGTCTTTAGAAATGCTATTATATGAAGAAGTTGTTTTTGGCTGCCCTTGCAGCATCTTTTTGCAGCATGATGATGGGTCAGAGTACTGATCCTGTAATAATGAAAATAAATGGGAAGGATATTCTGCGTTCTGAGTTTGAGTATTCGTTCAATAAAAACAACGGTGACGGTGTGTTGGAGAAGAAGACTGTAGAAGAATATGTGCCATTGTATATCGACTTCAAGTTGAAGGTTGCCGAGGCAGAAAGTGCAGGCATAGACACATTGAGCAGTATCCGTACGGAACTCAATGGCTACAAGGAACAGATGGTAATTCCGACAATTGTTGATTCTGCATTTATTGAGCGTGAGGCACGAAGGACTTACGACCTGACGGCAGCCCGTTTCGGTACGGATGACGTGTTGACAGCTTCTCATATTCTCGTTCTGCTGCGTCAGGATGCTTCACCCGAAGATGAGGCAAAAGCCAAAAACCGTATCGATTCTATTTACGACATATTGAGGAATGTGCCTGCGGCAGAACTCGAGACACGTTTTGCTGAAGTAGCAAAGGAATGTTCCGAGGATAAGGGCAGTGCCATGCGTGGAGGTTCTCTCGGACAGTTCGGTAAGGGTATGATGATTCCTGATTTCGAAACTGCTGCCTATGCTATGAAAGCAGGTGAGATGTCTGCTCCGGTAAAGACGGTTGTGGGTTATCATATCATATATATGAAGGACCGCCACCAGTTTGAACCATATGAGCACCATCATGCAGCAATATTGCAGTTCCTTGATTCACGTGGTATAAAGGAGGCTTCAGCTAATGCATACCTCGATTCAATAGCAAAGCAGAGGAATGTAGGACGTGAAGTCGTAGTCGACAGTGTATTCAGTGTATTGGCTGCTAATGACGCAGACATGCGTAACTTGTCTCAGGAATATTACGACGGTACCCTCATGTACGAGATAAGTAAGTCGAACGTATGGGATAAGGCGCAGGCTGACGAACTTGGACTTGAGGCTTATTTCAATGCTAACAAAAAGAACTATGTATGGGACAAACCACGTTTCAGTGGTATAATCATCCGTGGTAAGGATGAGTCAGTTGTTGCGAAAGCAAAGAAACTGATTAAGAAAGTGGATGAACCGGATTGGGCTCAGACAATCGTCGGGGCATTGAATACTGATTCTGTAAAGGTAGTACGTATCGAACGCGGACTCTTCAAGCAGGGTGATAATGCTACAATCGACCGTCTGGCGTTCGGAGACAAGACAAAGGAGGTGAAGAAAGTGAAGAATTATCCTGCTACCGATATTTATGGCAAGAAAGTTAAGAAACCACGTACATATAAGGATGTGAAGGGACAGGTGGTAACTGACTATCAGAATGAGAAGGAACGTGAGTGGGTAGAAGGTTTGCGTGGCAAATATGAGGTGGTTGTGTACGATGAGGTTGTAAAAACTGTAAACAAACATTGATTTAGATGAAAAAAATAAACAGAATATTTCTGTTGACCATGCTGTTCAATATTCAATGGTCAATGGTTAACGGTCTTCATGCACAGAGTGCCCCCAATGTAATAGATGAGGTGGTGTGGATTGTAGGTGACGAAGCCATTCTGAGGTCTGATGTGGAGAATGCCCGTCTTGAAGCCCTGTCGCAGGGTCAGCGTCTGGACGGCGACCCTTATTGCATCATTCCTGAAAACCTTGCAATTCAGAAACTTTTCCTTCATCAGGCTGCCATCGACTCAGTTCAGGTGTCGGACAGTGAGGTCTTCCAGCGTGTCGATCAGCGTATCAACTACTATATTCAGCAGTTGAACGGAAAGGAAAAGATGGAGGAATACTTCGGAAAGACCACTTCGCAGATAAGGGAACAGCTTTATGATATGGTGCGTGACGATATGATGACAAGTGAAGTACGAGCTTCCTTAGTGAAGGATGTGAAAGTGACTCCGGCTCAGGTACGCCGTTATTTCAAGGACCTTCCTGAGGACAGTCTGCCTTTCATTCCTACAAAGGTGGAATGTCAGATAATAGTACGTAATCCTGTGATTGAACCGGAGGAGATAGAGCGTGTGAAGGCAGAGTTGCGTGATTATACCGAACGTGTCAATACGGGACGTGCTCAGTTTTCCACTCTTGCTGTGATGTATTCGGAAGATGCCGGTACGGCTCGTCAAGGTGGTGAATGCGGATTTGCCGGCAGAGGCAGTTTCGTTCCTGAATTTGCCAATGTGGCTTTCAGTCTTAACGACCCTAAGGCAGTATCGAAGATAGTGGAAACGGAATACGGTTTCCATATCATTCAGTTGATTGAAAAACGTGGTGAACAGGTAAACGTACGTCATATATTACGCAAACCGCGTGTGTCGAACGATGCTTTCACAAATGCAATCAACGATCTGGACTCTATTGCTGACGAAATACGTCGTGGTCTTTATACTTTTGATGAATGTACCCAGTATGTATCGGACGATAAGGATACGCGCAACAACTTCGGCAATATGTTCAACTCAGAGGATAATTCTTCAAAATTTGAAATAAAGGATTTGCCTACTGATGTTGCTAAGGTTGTAAGTACCATGAACATAGGTGAGATTTCGAAACCTTTCATTATGGTTAACAACAAGGGAAAAGAGGTCGTTGCCATTGTCAAGTTGAAGAATAGGATTAACGGTCACCGTGCTAATATGGCTGACGATTATCAGGCTATGCAGGATGTGGTGGTTGAGAAGCAGAGTATAGAGAAGATTACCAACTGGATACGCGAGAAACAAAAGACTACTTACATACATATCAACGAAGAGTGGAGTAACTGCGAATTTCAGTACCCGGGTTGGATAAAGTGAGGTATGAAGGCTGATGGCTGATGTATGAAGTGTGAAGAATGAAGAAGAATGGTTCAAACATATCATCCCGTTTGTTAATAGGCATTATGTGCCTATTTGCTTTTGGTATGATATTTGCCGCAATTACTCCTGCAGATAAAGGTGAGAAGAAGTCGGACGAACAGATTCACCTCATCCATTCGGATATTCTTTACAAGAACTGGCATGACCCTCGTGCCGACATCCTCGTCGGACATGTACGTCTGTATCATGACGGTGTGTTTCTTGATTGCGACAGTGCCCGGTTTTACAAAGAGGAGAACTCATTCGATGCGTATGGCAACGTGAAGATGGTGCAGGGTGATACGGTGACCCTTACCAGCGATACACTTCTTTACGACGGTTATGAGATGAAAGCCCGTGCACGTGGCAACTGTGTACTTATCGACAAGAAGACACGTCTCGAAAGTGATAATCTGGACTATGACCGTGTGTACAGCGTAGGTATGTATCTGTATGGCGGTACACTCTACGATGGTGAAAATGTGCTTGTCAGCGACTGGGGGCAACTTACTACCACAACTCATGAGGCATTCTTCACGGACAACGTAGTACTGACCAATCCGCAGTTCAAACTCGTCACCGATACACTTTATTACTATACTGATACTGAGATAGCCCGCATCGTGACCCCTTCAAACATTGTCACGGATGACGGTACGTTCATATATGGTGTGAAAGGTGATTATGCCACAAAGACAGGTGAAGCATTCCTGCTCAACCGTTCGTATATCATCAAAGATATGCGCAAGGTGGAAGGGGACAGTATTCATACCGACAAACGTACCGGTTTCAGTGAGGTGTTTGGTAATGCGATAATTACTGATGAGGAGAACTACTGCATGATAACGGGAAACTACTGCTCTTATGACGACAGTACAGGTACTGCTGTAGCTACCGACAGTGCTGTGGCTTATGAGTATTCTCAACCACCTGATACTCTGTACCTGCATGGTGATACATTGAAGATGTTCACTTACAACATGAATACCGACTCCGTATATCGTGATATGCACGCATACCATCATGTACGTTTTTTCCGTAATGACGTACAGGGAGTGTGCGACTCGATGGTGACCCACGAACTTGATTCCTGTACTTATATGTACGGACAACCTATTCTGTGGAACGAGGAACAGCAACTGTTCGGTGAAGAGATTCGTATATATAGTAACGACAGTACGATTGACTGGATTCATGTGATTGATCAGGCCACCACAATCGAACAGGTTGATTCTGTATCCTATAACCAGGTGGAATCAAAAGAGATGTTCTGTTATTTCATAAACGGAGAAATCGACCACAACGTTGCCAAGGGAAATGTATATGTCGATTACTTCATGAACGAAGATGACGGTACCCGTATAGGAATGAACTACTCTGAGAGTACCGAACTCATTATTTATATGGAGAACAAGAAGGTGAAGAAGATATGGATGCCGGCAGCTACAGGAACGGTCTATCCCGACCTTATGATACCTGCAGACAAACGTTATCTTAGCCGTTTTGCATGGTTCGACTATATTCGTCCTACTGACCGTTACGACATTTTCGTATGGCGTTCGAAGGATGACAAGAACATACTGAAGAAGACAGAGCGCAGACAAGTGCCGCTCCAGAAACTGAATAATCTGAAACTGAAAAAATAAAACGCAATTATATGGGAATGTTTTCTGTACGTAAGCCTCGCGGTTTTCAACATAATTATATATACTACGACCCACGCAAGGAGAAACTCGAAAAAATCGAGGAAAATGCCAAGCGTGAGTTGGGTCTGTTGCCCGAGAAGGAATTCTCTCCCGAGGACATACGCGGACGTTTCGTGAATGCGACTACTCATCTGAAACGCAGGAAGGAAAGTGGCAAGAAACCTCTGCCTTACGGAATTCTCATATTTGCAATAATCATACTTCTGCTAATAATGCGCTATATCGTTACGGGCAGAATGATGCTGTAGGATAGATGGAAGACGTAATACATCTTTTACCCGATTCTGTCGCCAATCAGATTGCAGCTGGCGAAGTGGTTCAGCGACCATCATCTATAGTGAAGGAGATGGTCGAGAACTCTATTGATGCTGGTGCGCAGAATATACAGGTAATTGTAGTCGATGGCGGAAAAACCAATGTTCAGGTTATCGACGACGGAAAGGGTATGTCAGAGACAGATGCACGTCTTTCGTTCGAACGTCATGCCACGTCTAAGATTAGTCAGGCTTCCGACCTCTTCTCGCTCAGTACGATGGGATTCCGTGGCGAGGCATTAGCTTCTATAGCTGCTGTGGCACAGGTCGAACTGAAAACACGTCGTGCCGAAGATGAACTGGGTACTTACATCCAGATATCGGGTTCGCATGTAGATGAACAGGAACCGACTGTCTGTCCCGTTGGAAGTAATTTCTCGGTGAAGAACCTCTTCTTCAATGTTCCTGCACGTCGCCGATTCCTCAAATCCAACCAGACAGAACTTAATAACGTCATAGCCGACTTTGAACGTGTCGTACTTGTGCACCCTCAGATTTCGTTCACTCTTTACAGTAACGAGGTAGAGGTGTTCAATCTTCCTCAGTCGTCCGTACGTCAGCGTATTATCAATGTGTTTGGCAAGAAGTTCAACTCCGACCTTCTCCCTGTAGAAGTGGAGACATCGCTTGCAAGTATTTCCGGATATGTGGCAAAGCCTGAGACAGCCAAGAAAAAAGGTGTTCATCAGTATTTCTTCGTCAATGGAAGATATATGCGCCACCCATATTTCCATAGTGCGGTTATGCGTGCCTATGATGGCATGATACCTGCGGGCGAACATATTTCTTACTTTATCTATTTCAATGTGTCGCCTGCAGATATCGATGTGAATGTACATCCGACGAAGACAGAGATAAAATTTGACAACGAACAGGCAATCTGGCAGGTATTGTCGGCTGCTGTGCGTGAAGCCGTAGGACAGTTCTGCAGTGTTCCGCTAATTGATTTCGATGTAGAGGGACGTCCCGATATTCCTGCGATGGGAACTTCTAAGGAGATTCCGCAGCAACCCAAACCTATTACCACTTCATATAATCCGTTCCATTCTACGACTCCGCGTCCTGTGGCTGGTTGGGAACGCCTTTATAAGCAGGGTGGGGAAGAAGGTGATTTTTCTTTCGACAATCTCATACCCAGCGAACTGATAAAAGAAGAGAATGCAGTAACCTCCGGGTCGACATTGAATATATGGAAAGATGAAGAACTGGAACCTCCGATGTCTTCATTCGGCGATACATTGCCGAAGTTTCAGTATAAGGGACGATATATAATTTATCCGGACAGTGACGGACTGATAGCTGTTGATCAGCATCGTGCACATATCCGTATTCTTTACGAACAGAATATGCAATGTCTTGACCATCATCCGCGTCCTACACAGAAACAACTTTTCCCTGAAATTATTCAGTTTAGCAAGGCAGAGTCGGTAGTTCTTGAAGCTTCGCTCGATGATTTGCTTTCGCTTGGCTTTGAGCTGACGAATCTCGGAGGTGGTTCATATTCTGTAGGTGGTGTGCCAATTGAACTTCAGGGACTGAATATCGAAAAACTTCTCCACGAGATCGTCGGTTCCCTTATGGCTCATCCCGACGTGGGTAATGCAAGGGAAGCGTGGGAGACTATCTCCCTTATCATGGCACGTGAGGCTGCAATCGTTTATGGACAGGTACTTTCCGATACGGAAATGGAACAGTTGCTGCGCGACCTCTTTGCCACTTCTGCTCCGGCTCGAACTCCTGACGGCAAGGTTATCTATGCTACCATCGATTTCCGGCAGATTGATAATATGTTCTAGCAGAAACATTTTTTTCTCTTTTTATTTTGTCATGTAAACAGGAATGCCTACCTTTGCACTCGGTTTTGAAAACAGGGCTTGTATAGACAGGAATTCCTTCGAAACTATCGGGATGTAGTACAGTTGGTAGTATACTTGGTTTGGGACCAAGGGGTCGCACGTTCGAGTCGTGTCATCCCGACATAAAAAAGGGCGTTTAGCTCAGCTGGTTCAGAGCATCTGCCTTACAAGCAGAGGGTCGGCGGTTCGAATCCGTCAACGCCCACTTTTACAAAGAGAGCATTGCTCTCTTTTTTTGTTTTGTTAAAAGTGTGAAATGTTCGGTGTCTGATGTGATGAATTTCACAAATATTTTGTAACTTCGCCCCCAATTACGTCAAAACAATAGGAAGTAATGGGAAAGATAATTGCTTTAGCAAATCAGAAAGGTGGTGTGGGCAAGACTACTACAACAGTCAACCTTGCTGCATCGCTGGCAACATTGAAGAAAAAAGTACTGGTTGTTGATGCTGATCCTCAGGCAAATGCATCTTCAGGACTGGGTGTTGATATTCAACAGGTTGACGTCTCAGTCTATGACTGTATAGTTCGGAATATCGACCCGCACGAAGCGATATTTACAACAGATTTAGATGGATTGGATGTCCTTCCAAGTCATATCGACCTCGTGGGTGCTGAGATTGAGATGCTCGATATGGAGCATCGTGAGAAAGTGCTTAAAGGTGTTCTCGAACCACTGCGTACAGAGTACGATTATATATTCATCGACTGTTCTCCTTCGTTGGGACTGATTACAGTCAATTCACTTGCAGCAGCCGATTCAGTCATCATTCCTGTGCAGTGTGAATATTTTGCATTGGAAGGCATCAGCAAATTGTTGAATACTATCAAGATAATCAAATCTAAACTGAACCCGAAACTGGAGATTGAAGGTTTCCTCCTCACGATGTTCGATTCGCGTTTGCGTCTGGCAAACCAGATTTTCGATGAGGTTAAACGTCACTTCCAGGGATTGGTGTTCAAGACCATAATTCAGCGCAATGTGAAATTGTGTGAGGCTCCGAGTCATGGTATCCCCTGTATCCTGTACGATTCTTCTTCGGCAGGGGCAAAGAACTACATGGCTCTGGCAAAGGAAATAGTAAAAGCAAATAAGTAAAAAATCGACTGAAGGTAAAAATGGCAGTAAAAAAGAAATTTGCATTAGGACGTGGACTTGATGCCCTCATCTCTACCGACGAGATTACTACAGGAGGTTCTTCAAGCATAAACGAAATTGACGTCAACCTGATCGACGCCAACCCTAATCAGCCGCGTCGCGAGTTTGACCCCGAGACGTTGCAGGAGTTGGCAGACTCTATAGAGGAAATAGGTATTGTACAGCCCATCACCCTCCGCAAGATGGAGGACGGACGTTATCAGATTATTGCAGGCGAACGTCGTTGGCGTGCTTCTATGATGGTGGGTTTGAGTACTATACCGGCATATATCCGTACAGCTGATGACGAGAACGTGATGGAGATGGCACTTATTGAGAATATACAGCGTCAAGACCTCAACTCACTTGAAATCGCTCTGGCTTACCAGCATCTTATCGACCATTACGGACTGACCCAGGAAAAACTGAGTGACAGGGTGGGGAAGAAACGTGCTACGGTAGCCAACTATCTTCGTCTGCTCAAATTGCCGGCTCAGGTTCAGGTGGCATTGCAAAACAGAGAGATTGACCCGGGACATGCCCGCGCACTCTTGGCTCTTGACGATCCCAAGGCACAGGTCTGCCTGTTCCACGATGTTCAGCAGAAAAGTTATTCAGTCCGTCAGGTAGAGGAAATAGTAAAGAAAATAAAGGCTGGCGAACTTGACCTGAAAACTTCCAAGAAGACAGTTGGTATGGCGTTGCCTAAGGAGTATGAAGTAATTCGCGGACAACTCTCGCAGGCACTTGGTACCAATGTGAAGATGTCAATGGGAGCAGGTTATGGTGGCCGTCTTTCTTTCACATTTAAAAATGCTGACGAACTGCATGCCATCATCCAAAAGATTTTGCATAGTTAAGAACATAACGAGTTGAGGATTCTCTTATTATACATATTGCTTTCTCTCGTGTGTGCAGACATCTCTGCGCAGGATGTTGATAGTGTAAAGACCGTACCGACCGATACTCTGCGCCATACGGCACATGCTGACAGTGTGAGTTCTGTTGATTATGAGGAAGTTAATCAGGTTGTAGCGGCTGAAACCGTTGTCGAACTGGATACGGTAGGTAACGAACTGCACCTTCTTACTGCTGCCGATGTTGAGACTGAATCTCAGACGGTTGACACCAAACGCTGGGTTCCAGACCCCAAGAAAGCATTATGGCTTTCAATAGTTTTTCCTGGTGCCGGACAGATTTACAATCGTAAATACTGGAAACTGCCTCTCATTTACGGTGGTTTTATAGGTTGTGCTTATGCATTGATGTGGAACGGAACGATGTACCGTGACTATTCACAGGCTTATCAGGATATAATGGATAACGACCCCAATACAAAGAGTTACGAGGATTTCCTTCCGAGTGGCTATGATGTGGATTCGCGTCTTGAATACCTGCAGAGTTTGTTTAAGCGAAAGAAAAACTATTTCCGTCGTTATCGCGACTTGAGTATCTTCTGTATGATAGGTGTTTACCTGCTTTCCATTATTGATGCATACGTCGATGCGGAGCTCTCGAGTTTTGATATCTCCCGCGACCTTACTATGAAGGTACGTCCAGCCATATTCAACGAGCGTCAACACTCCCGTAGCAATATGCTCAACGGCAATACTTACGGTCTGCAATGCAGCCTGAATTTCTAATTGAAACGGACAATGTGTTTTAGATATTTCATATTATTAATATGTACACTACTTGTCAATATCTCCGCCATCAAGGCACAGGTGAATTATGAGGTGGATGATACTATTAACGGAGAGGCAGTCGATATGCCCGTCGGAGTGTTTGTGACAGAGGAGGATTTGAACACCAATCTGGTTGTCGATTCACTTCTCGACGAAGAGTCCGGGAACCTCAGTTACGAGGACTCAATCATCATCGCCCGTCTTGCTGCAATACCTACTACTATTGAGATGCCACTTAATAACGTAACTCGCAGATATATACAGAATTACAGTCGTCGTTGTAATCCATCGGTTTCAGCTATGCTGGCATCCATAGACTTCTATTCTCCTATCTTTGAAGAGGCTCTTGAGCACTATGAATTACCGCTCGAACTGAAATATCTTCCTGTCATCGAATCGGCTTTGCGACCTACGGCTACGAGTCGTGTGGGAGCAGCAGGACTGTGGCAGTTTATGCCGGCTACCGGACGTCGTTACGGACTGCTCATCAACACCTTGGTTGATGAACGGCGCGACCCCATAAAATCCAGTGAGGCAGCAGCTCACTACCTCAGCGACCTGTATAATATGTTCGGTGATTGGGGACTGGCTATCGCAGCTTACAACTGTGGCGAACGTAATATAATGAAAGCCATCATTCGCAGTGGTAATCCTGAGAATCCTGACTTCTGGACTATCTACAACTACCTGCCTCACGAGACTCGTGGATACGTACCTGCCTTTATAGCAGCCAACTACATCATGACATATTATTATGAGCATGGTATCGAGCCGCGTGAATCTACACTTCCCGACGAGGTAGATACCGTCTTGGTTCTTGCCGACATCCATCTCGATCGTGTGGCAAGTGTCTGCAATATGGATATCAACGACTTGAAAATACTCAACCCTCAGTACCGCCGCAATATCGTGCCGGCAAGCAATGTTCTTTGTCTGCCTGTCGATGCCGTAGAACCATACCTCAAATACGAGAATACCGTCTATTCCGGTAATATATCCGGTTTGCGTCGTACCGTCGTAGCCGACTTGCCTCAGTACGAACCTTCAAAGTCACGCTATCGCAAAGGCAGGAAGGGTAGGCGGGGCAGTTCGTCGGGTAGCAAGAGTGTAACAGCCCGCAAGGGTGACAGTCTTTCGGCTATAGCCCGTCGCAGCGGTACTACGGTAGCCCAACTGAAGAAACTCAACGGAATGAAGGGCGATAAGATTCGCTCAGGTCAGAAAATACGTGTAAAATAAGATTATACCTATGGAAGACGATCTTGAAAAGCAGAAAAAAGAAGATAAGATGGTAGAAGAAGAGTTTCAGCGACTCATCGACTCCTACTTGTCAACAAAACATAGAAAGAAAGTTGAAATCATCACCAAGGCTTTCAACTTTGCGAAGCAGGCACACAAAGGTGTCCGTCGTCTCTCCGGCGAACCGTACATCATGCACCCTTTGGCTGTTGCCCGGATTGTCAGTTCCGAGATTGGACTTGGCAGTACATCCATCTGTTCGGCATTGCTCCACGATGTAGTTGAGGATACCGACTACACAGTCGAGGACATCGAAAATATGTTCGGTCCGAAGATTGCGCAGATCGTTGACGGACTGACGAAGATTTCCGGTGGTATCTTCGGTGACCATGCTTCGGCTCAGGCTGAGAACTTCAAGAAACTCCTGCTCACGATGAGTGATGACATCCGTGTCATACTTATCAAGATAGCCGACCGCCTCCATAACATGCGTACCCTCGGTGCTCAGGCTCCCAACAAACGGTATAAGATTGCAGGTGAGACACTCTATATCTATGCTCCGCTGGCAAACCGACTCGGACTCAACAAGATAAAGAGCGAACTGGAGGACCTCAGTTTCCGTTACGAGCACCAGGAAGAATACGAGGCAATTGTAAACAAACTGGCTGATACTCAAGCAGAACGTAATACTATTTTCGATACGTTTACGGCTCCTATCCGTAAACAGCTCGACAGTATGGGACTTGATTACGAGATTATTCAGCGTGTCAAGACACCTTATTCCATCTGGCGTAAGATGCAGACAAAGAATATCCCGTTCGAAGAGGTTTACGACATCCTTGCCGTACGTATCATCTTTACTCCAAAGCAACCGGAAGCCGAACTGAACGAATGCTTTGATATCTACGTCGGTTTATGTAAGATTTATTCATCCCATCCCGACCGTCTGCGCGACTGGGTGAGTCACCCTAAAGCCAATGGTTATCAGGCACTTCATGTCACACTCATGTCACCCAAGGGTGAGTGGATAGAGGTGCAGATTCGTTCGCAGCGCATGGATGAGATAGCCGAGAAGGGACTTGCAGCCCATTGGAAATATAAGGACGGTGAGAAGACCGAGACTACGGCAGAACTGGAACTCGACAAGTGGCTTACTACCATCAAGGAAATCCTTGACGACCCGCAGCCCGATGCCATGGACTTCCTCGACACTATCAAACTCAACCTCTTTGCGAGCGAGATATTCGTGTTTACCCCGAAGGGAGAACTGCGTACCATGCCTGCCGGCAGTACGACGCTCGACTTTGCCTTTACCATCCATACCTTTGTGGGCAGTCATTGTATCGGTGCCAAGGTAAACCATAAACTCGTCCCCATCAGTCATAAGTTGCAGAGTGGTGACCAGGTCGAGATTCTTACTTCGAAATCTGCTCATCCTACACGTGAGTGGCTTTCCTATGCTACCACAGCAAAGGCTACCACAAAGATATTAGCCATCCTGCGTCGCGAAGAGCGTGAGGCACAACGTCGGGGCGAAGAGAAATTTTATGCGTTCCTTCAAGCAAACGACATCCCGCGCGACAGCGTAACATATGAGAAACTCTGCAAACTGCACGACTGTCAAAAGGCTGAACAGCTGATGATAGCTATCGGAGAAGGTAAGGTACAACTCGGACCGGCGGATGTCAGTCGATTGAAGGAAAAGAAGATTCAGAGTTGGCGACGTCTCTTCTCGTTTGGAAACAAGTCTGTGCCGTCATTGCCGTTGTTCGATGAACATACCGAACAGATAGATCGCAAGAAGACTATAAAACTTACCGATGAGAGCATCCGCAGTCAATACACATTGGCAGAATGTTGCCGTCCTATTCCGGGTGATGCCATAATGGGATATATCGATGATAACAATCATGTAGTCATCCATAAGGTCAAATGTCCACGTACCCAGATACTTAAGTCTGCCCACGGCAATCGTGTTCTCAGTGCCGAATGGGATACAAGCGAGTTAGCCGAATTCCCTGTTGACATCAACATCAAGGGTATCGACAATAAAGGACTCTTGTTGGGTGTTACGAGAGTTATCTCCGAGATGCACGACATCAAT
Organism: uncultured Bacteroidales bacterium; assembly: GCA_902774005.1. GTDB lineage: Bacteria > Bacteroidota > Bacteroidia > Bacteroidales > Bacteroidaceae > Minthosoma. Next base: position 25,725 of record CACYGK010000016.1, read on the forward strand.
ATCTGCAAATTGAAGGTGGATTGCGAGGACGGACTCTTCGATTGTATGGTTCAGGTCAGCGTACACAACACCAAGGACGTGAAGAACCTTATCTCTGCCCTTGGAAAAGTGCCTGATGTGAAAGAGGTCAGCCGAGTGTAAGTACTTCGCTCACACGGTTTGTCAGTTCTACGTATTCCTGAACCGACAACTGTTCCGGTCTTTTGTTGAATATCTCATCTTCGAGTAGCGGACAATCCTTCGGCAGAATCTGTTTCATTCCGTTTCTCATCATCTTCCTGCGCATAGTGAAGACTGTCTTCACAATTCTGCGAAACAGTTGTTCATCGCAACCGAGCGACTGTGCCTGATTGCGAGTCATCCTGATCACGGCACTCTTCACCTTTGGTGGTGGATTGAAAACATGTTCGTGTACGGTAAACAGATATTCCACGTCGTACCATGCCTGAATCATAATGCTCAATACTCCGTAAGCCTTCGAACCCGGTTGCGCTGCGATGCGTTCAGCTACTTCCTTCTGAATCATACCCGTGCAGCATGGAATCAGATTTTTGTTTTCAAGCATATGGAAGAAAATCTGACTTGAGATATTGTAGGGGTAATTGCCTGTAAGTACGAACGGACGTCCGTCGAACACCTTCGTAAGGTCCAGTTGCAGGAAGTCCGCCTCGATGATGCCGTCGCGCAGGCTGGGGTAGTGCTCTTGCAGGTATGGAACCGACTCGCGGTCTATCTCCACGACCTTCAGTTCGCGTCCTTTCTGCATCAGGAATTGGGTGAGCACACCCATGCCCGGACCCACTTCCAGAATGGGTAACGGATTGCAAATATCTACCGTGTCAGCAATCCTACTTGCTATCTGTAAGTCAGTTAAAAAGTGCTGACCTAAAAACTTCTTGGGTTTTACGCTATTCATTAGAAGAAAAATATCTATCTTTGCCAATCGAAGGGCGAAGATACAAATAAGTGCTGATATTTTAAAGAGAAATGAAGAAAAACTCACTAAAAAAGATTCTGAACGTAACCATTCCGTTTCTGCTTGGCGGTGGCATCCTCTATTGGATGTACCGCGACTTCGATTTCTCCATACTCTCGCAGACATTTGCCAACGACATGAAATGGGGATGGCTGCTATTCTCCCTTCTTTTCGGAGTAAGTGCCCAGTTGTTCAGGGCTTTGCGTTGGCGCCAGTCGCTCGAACCCCTTGGAGAGCGTCCCTGTCTTGCCGACTGCATCCACGGAGTATTCATCTCCTACGCCTCCAGTCTTATCATTCCGCGAAGCGGCGAATTTACCCGTTGTGCCATACTCTCTAAATACGATGGTACTTCGTTCTCAAAGGCTTTAGGTACCGTGGTTACCGAACGCATCATCGACTCCTTGCTCCTTCTCCTCTTCGCACTTTGTGTGATGCTGAGTCAGTTGAATGTCTTTCTTCGTTTCTTCGATACCACGGGAACTGACATCGTAGGTTTTCTGAATGGCTTCACGGCAACGGGTTACATCGTTACAGCACTTTGCATCATCATCACAGTCCTCTTCCTTTGGTATGCCCTGCGGAAAGTGAGTCTGCTTTCCGGACTGTGGCAGACCTTGGAGAACGTGAAAGAGGGTATCATGTCGTTGAAGAACGTACGCAACAAACCCCTGCTTGCCTTCTATTCCGTCATGATATGGGTGAGCTACTTCCTCCACTATGCCGTCACGTTCCAATGCTTCGGCTTTACTTCCGACCTCGGCATCACCGTTGCCCTCGTCAGTTTCATAGTAGGAAGTATTTCAGTCATCGTACCCACACCCAACGGTGCCGGACCCTGGCACTTTGCCGTGAAGACAATACTTATATTATATGGTGTCGAAGCTACCGATGCCGTCACCTTCGTACTTATCGTACACACCGTGCAGACAGCACTCATTCCGCTGCTTGCCATCTATTCGTTAATAATGTTAGGACTACGTAAAACAAAATAAAAGCATAATTCACTATGGAAGTAAAAGATTTAACCCCTCAGGTTGTTTGGCGCAACTTCTACAGCCTCACACAGATTCCACGTCCATCGGGTAAGACCCAGCGCGTGGCACAGTTTCTCGTTGATTTCGCACAGTCGCATGGTGCCGATGCACATATCGACGAAGCTGGTAACGTACTCATCCACAAACCAGCCACAAAGGGTTTCGAGAAGAAAGCTGTCACCATGCTTCAGGCTCACATGGATATCGTGGCTCAGAAGACAAAGGACTCAAAGCATAACTTCGATACCGATCCGCTTGATGTTTATGTTGATGGTGATTGGGTTACAGCACGTGACACCACACTCGGAGCCGACGACGGCATGGGTGTTGCAGCAGCTATGGCAATCATCGAGGACGATAGCGTAGAGCACGGACCACTTGAGATACTCATCACTCGCGATGAGGAGACTGGTATGGACGGTGCTTTCGGTTTGAAACCAGGCATTCTAAAGAGTAAATATCTGCTCAACCTCGACTCTGAGATGGAGGGTGAGATAACTATCGGTTGTGCCGGTGGCGAGGACGTAAACTGCGACATGCAGTACCAGGAGATGACTGTCGAACCGGAAGGAATGGTAGCTTATCGCGTCCTGGTGAAAGGTCTTCATGGCGGTCATTCCGGCATCGAGATTCACAAGGGATATGCCAATGCCAACAAACTGATGGCTCGTTTCCTCTTTGCAGCAGTAAACATGCGTCTGGCTCTGCTCAGCAGCATGCACGGCGGCAATATGCACAATGCCATTCCTCGTGATTGCGAGGCAGTTGTTGTGGTTCCAAAGAAAGACGAGAAGGAATTCCTTGCTCTCGTTGAGAAGAGTCAGAAGACCTTTACTGCCGAATATCGTGATGTCGAGGGTAAAGATGTTGAGTTCGTTGCCGAACCTTGTGACATACCTGCTTCAATCGTTCCTATCGAGATACAGGAGAACCTTATCAATGCCCTCATGGCTTGTCACGACGGAGTACTTCGTTACATCCCTACCATTCCCGACCTTGTCGAGACATCAAGCAACCTCTCCATCGTAAATATCGGAGCCGGTTCGGCACATGTGATGATACTTGCCCGTTCGTCACAGGACAGCATGAAGCAGTTCCTCTGCAACCGTCATCTGGCTTGTTTCTCGATGGCAGGCATGCAAGTAAAACTTGGTGGAGCCTACAGCGGATGGCAACCCAATCCGAGCAGCCGTCTTGTTGACATCATGGTCAGCGTGTATGAAAAACTCTTTGGCAACAAACCTCTCGTAGGAGCATGTCACGCCGGACTTGAATGCGGTATCATCGGAGCCAAGTACCCAGAGATGGATATGGCAAGTTTCGGACCCACCCAGTTGGCAATCCATACTCCCGACGAACGCGTCAACATCAAGACCGTACAGAAATTCTACTCCTTCATCCTCGAAATCCTCAAGAATATCCCCGAGGAATAACTCCTAACTCTCAACTCTCAACTCTCAACTCTCAACTCCTAACTCTCAACTCTCAACTTTAAACTCTACATAATGGCACTAAACTTAAACAAAGACGTAAAACTTTACTACTCCATTAGTGAGGTTGCAAAGAAATTCAACGTTACAGAAACCCTTCTCCGCTACTGGGAGAAGGAATTCCCCAACATCAAACCCGAGAAAGGGGGTAGGGGAGTGCGTCAGTACTCAAAGGAAGACCTCGAACAGGTCGAACTCGTTTACAACCTGGTCAAAGTACGCGGACTTACCCTTCAGGGTGCTCGCGATGCCATCAAGGCTCATGGTAAGAATGTGAAGTCACAGGTTGACATCGTAAACCGCCTTGTCAACGTGCGTAACGAACTTCAGGCCATCAACAAACAACTCAACGGTTTGGTTTGATTAAACTTTCCTCACCTCGCAAAGCTAATCTTCCCCCTAAACATGGAGATTAGAGAGAGTCTTTCACTTTTCCCTGGTTTATGAGTGCCTCGCGCACCATAAACAGGAAATGTATCTGTCCTGAATAGGTCGGGTTGTCATATTTTGCTAACGCAACCGAACGTGAACCGTCAACCAGCATCTTGACATCCTTCACGTCGATTCCATGTCCGAGCTCCACAGCGTTGTCGTAGTGCTGCTCGTCAAACCACTTGTACAGTTCCTTTACGTCCGCTTCTGTATAAGCACTCTTATATTCCATCTTTATACTTCTTTAATGCGTTAATCATCTCTTTTGCAGCACGTTCCGATGCTCCCGGACCACCCAGTATACGGTTCATCTCCTCATAGTCGCTAAGCATCTGTTCGCGTCTCTTTCCTCCTGGCAGAATCTCAGTCAGATGGCGTTCTACATTCTCTACAGTCATTCCGTCGGCAACCAGTTCGGTTACAATCTCCCTGCCTGCCACGAGGTTTACGAGTGAGATGAAAGGTACGTGCAGAATCAGTTTTCTTACGAAGGTTACCAACTTAGGCGGAGCCATATAATAGCACACTACTTGTGGCACTCGCAGTATGGCTGTCTCCAGAGTGGCTGTTCCTGATGTTACCAGAGCAGCCGTCGCCCCTCGCAGAATCGTGTAAGTCTGTCCGAACTTCACCTCCGCATCCACACCCTCGGGCATGTAGCGTTTGTAATAGTCCAGTTCTATGTTCGGTGCTCCGGCAATGACCAGTCTGTAGTCCTTGAACCTGCTTGCCGCCGTCAGCATTTTCCTTAGGTTGTCCTTAATCTCCTGACGGCGCGACCCCGCAAGAATAGCGATAGTCGGTTTCTCATCGTGCCCATTCACCTCAATATTTCCATTAAGCAGCCTATCCCTCTCAATCGCATCCACACACGGATTTCCCACGTAGTGGATAGGGAACTGCCTGTCGGCAAACCACTTCACTTCGAAAGGCAGGATCGAGAACAGCTCATCCACGTCGCGACGGATATTCTTTATCCTGTGCTCCTTCCATGCCCAGATCTTCGGACTGATATAATAGAACACGGGACAAATCCTCTGCTTGTGTACATATTCCGCAATCTTCAGATTGAATCCCGGATAGTCAATCAGGATTACGACATCGGGTTTCCAGTCGGCGATATCCTGCTTGCACATCGCCATATTTTTCAGGATAGTACCAAGATGAAGTATTACAGGTACTATACCCATATAAGCCATTGTCTTATAGTGAGTTACAAGCACACCTCCCACGGCTTGCATCTGCTCTCCTCCGATGAAACGGAACTCAGCACTCGTGTCCTGAGTCTTCAGTTCCTTCATCAGGTTGCTACCATGCAAATCGCCCGATGCCTCGCCTGCTATCAGATAATACTTCATGGACGAATCTGGTATTGTCCTGCACGAAGTGCTTTACTTCCCTTTTTACTTCCCTTTTTACTTCCTCTTTACCTTCCTTTTATTCCAACACCTTCAAATCCCTGAACGAACTATACGCCGTCATGTCGAGCTGAATCGGAGTGATAGCCACATATCCGTTCTCGTAAGCCCATGTATCATGTATCCGTAGTCTCGTCGTTAGGATTGATTGGTGCGTAATAACCTGCAATCCAGTAATATTTCCAGTTGTGTGGGTGAACCATCTCTTGCCACTCGTCGTGCCAGTCGCCCATACCCATCTTGGCTACTTTTATACCCTTGAACTCGTCTCGTGGCGGGGTATTCACGTTCAGACACACACCCTCGGGAAGTCCCTCTTTCAGGAGGTATTCCACGATACGTTCCACCACAGGACGCATAGCCTCGAAGTTCGCGTTCTCGTCTATGTATCCGCTCGATATCGCTGCCGACGGCACATATTTGATGCATCCCTCAATCGCCACACTCATCGTTCCGGAGTAGTGTGCATTGATGGCGCAGTTGTTCCCGTGGTTTATTCCTCCCAGCACGATGTCCGGACGGCGGGGTAGGAGAACCTCGAAAGCCATCTTCACGCAGTCGATGGGTGTTCCTGTGCACGACCATATCGTCACACCATCCTCCTCACGTACAAATTTATTTCTAACGGGTGTGTGCGAACTGATAGACATCGCTGCTCCGCTCCTGGCTCCGTCAGGTGCCACTACGAATACGTCACCAAACTTCTTCACCATATCTATCAGAGCATACAGACCCTTTGCCTGCACACCGTCGTCGTTACTTATCAATATCAGTGGACGTTCCATTTCTTTTCTTCTTTTTGCCTTGCAAAGTTACGATTAAGTTTGAGAAATAATGAAAAAAACAAGATTATTTGAAAATTTTCCCGTTTTTATTTTGCTCTTTGCTCGCTTAACCGTACCTTTGCACCGCAATTCAGGGGAGTTGCACTCGTGAGCCACTTTTTAGGCACACAAAAATTGGGATATGGTGTAATTGGCAACACAACAGATTCTGGTCCTGTTATTCCTGGTTCGAGCCCGGGTATCCCAACCAAAAAAAAGGCGCTGAATGCTGAGCATTTAGCGCTTTTTTTGGTTTCAGTTCCTTTCCTGACTTATTGGTATTTTTTGAGACAAAAACATTAAAAACCCCATTGTGATTGATTCGGCTCATGTTGAGCCTATTGTGCCAAGTGTGGTCTATGTCTCCGTGTGCAAGCGCCCAAGCCATTGACACACACCTTGTCACACCACCAAAGTGGTAAATCACTCACAATGGCAAAAACATTAAAAACACATTTTTTTGTTACATATTTAACCTTCAAAAGGCGTACATAGTGTTTGTATCCGTATCTAAGTAATATCGTTCACATTGGTCGTGGACTGGAGCGAAATTGTACAGGATACCAATGCGAATCCCCGTAAGTCTCATGTAGTTCCACAATTGTTGTCGTTGCTCAGAACCGAGTTGTTCGATTGCTTTGCATTCAACTAGAACCTCACCCTTGACAAGAAAATCTACGTAATGTCTATGTTTTATTTCTCTTCCGTGATACGTTACTGAGAAATAGTATTCCTTCACTTTCTCAATGCCTTTTTCTTCGAATGATATATCTAATGCATCCTGGTACATGTATTCATTCAGAAAGGGTCCCAATTCGCGATGGACTTCCTGACACGCTCCTATTATGGTATAACATCGGTTTCGGAGTTCCGAGACCATAGCCGGGTTTGAATCTGAAAGTTTGGCAATGTTATAAGTCATGGAATAATTTTTTTTTCTGTTTTTGCCGTTAAAGAGATTGAAACCCTGTAAGGGTAACGGGATTAGAGGGAAGCTTGTCTGAGAGCTCGCTCTCAAGAAAGATTGGCGCTGATACCGTTAGTACTCTTGTAAGAGTATAATCTCTTTAATGGGGTTATTTATGTTTTTGTTTAAATCTAACTCCTTTTTTACTCCCACTTTTTAAAACCTTACATACGCTTCTGCCCAGAGTTCGCTGTAGTTTTCCTTGGCGAGAGTGCGATCATTCACGAAATTATACTGAAGTTGGAAGAGTAGATTCTTGTGAAGTTGGATATTCGGAATAACGCTATACATGCTTTTTGATGAACCCCAGGTGGCTTGACTGCGAAAGACATCGTACTTCAGGTAAACCTTAAGCCACGAATTGAAGGGAACTCCTACTGTTGCGTACCATCCGTCAGCCTTTCCTGTTCCGTTCCAAGTCTTTGTCTTCTCGTCGTAGTCTGAAGCCTCGTGTCCGCATGAGTGGGTATATTCGGCACGGACGGTCCAGGCATTGTGTTCATACTTCAGACCTGCTGCCCAGCGCTTGCGCTCCAGTTCTAATCCGTTGGGAGTCACGTAGTTGCCGTTCCATCCGAATACTCCGATGAAAAGGTTCTTGACGGGTTGGAACTGAATCGTACCGATGAAGTCCTTGCGTTTATTCTTATCGGCGCTGTTGATGCCTTGTCCGTTCATTACCTGAAGCTGGTAATGGAGGTACCTGTGTCCGTCGGATGGGGCAGGGAAGAGGTCGCCTTGAATCTGAAGTCCCTGGTCGCGTCCCCCGTTTGCCACACCGTTCTCCGTTACTCCGATGCCGGCTATCATACGTGTTATCTGGGCATAGTCGCCTGCTCCCACATCCCACGGATTGTAGGGATTCTCGAAGGTGAACGCGCGTTTATATTGTCCCAGCTTTACGGAGAACTCCTTCCAACGTGCCCATTCGATGAAGACATCCTTCATGTGGAAGTTCGCATTGTTTATCTGAACCTGCATGCGGTACTTGAAGTCCGTAAGTATCGTTCCGTCAACGTATGCACGTATGAGTCGCTGGGAGAATCCGCTTCCGTTATTGGCTCCGTCAGCCGAACTGTAGTCGTACTTCCCTATGAAATACGCTCCGAACTTAGGAGCCGAGACGTAGTCCTTCAGCGTCCTGCCCAAGGTGGGTTTCTCCTCCTTTGCTTCCTGCTTCTCGAAAGCCTGTTCCAGACTGCTGTTCAGCATGTCGGTCAGGAATCCGCCTCCAGGCGTTCCGTTAGGTTCAAATTCCGAAGTCTCGTTCCCTTCAGCCATCAGGGGTAGAGCCGTAATGCCCATCAGCAGGGCAATTGTAAATAATTTCTTCATTGTATTATGTTTTTTGAGGCAAAAACAGTAAACAGTAAACAGTAAACAGTAAACTATTTCCCTGCAAAGATAAACAATTGCGATAAAGAGCCCAATTATTTCCTCAGTTATTTTATTTTCATGTCGAAGTTTTGACCTTCCCGCATCGCAGTCTCAAGAAAAAATCCCACGGGGATTAATAAAAATCCCTACGCGATTATTATTAATCCCTACGCGATTAATAAAAATCCCCTCGCGATTTTTTATTTTTGCTGGGACGTAAAAATGTATTTTTGCTGACATGAATTTTCTTTTCAGGGCGCCTTATTTACGGAATGTCTTCATGTCATCATGTCAACACGTAGATATGTTGTTTTTTGTCGATAATAATGACGCCTGTAGAAGGGGAAGATGGTTAAATCGAAGCCAAAAGTGTTAAAATTCGCGCTTTTATTGTAAAATATGTACGTATGTGCGAAAAAAGTCGTATCTTTGCACCGGAATTGATAATAAGGATAGTATCAGATCCTATGAATTCACCTAAGAGAGTACATTACATAACTACATTTTGGAAAGGTTGCCTGACGAGTTCAGGCTCTTGTAAGTGTGGCAACATGACAAGTAAAAGGACTGTACTTGTCATGTTGACTTTTTTATGTACTTTGCTTATCGGTGCTCAGACAGTTACAAGCGTAGAGCGCGATACGGTGAGAGGTTCGGTACGCATTTCCTTCCCTGTAAGTGAGTCGCGGATAAGTCCGGAATTTGACGGAAACCGTCGTCAGTTGGACAGTCTGAACAATATCCTGAACCGCCTGACGGTGGATACGAACGCTACTGTTCTCAGCATGAGTGTACACGGATACGGCTCTATCGACGGTCTGTATAAAAACAATGATAAACTGTCGCGTGAACGTACAGACAGCATCGTGGCTTACATCATGCGTCGCAGCGTCCTTCCTCGCGAACTGATTGCTGCCAGCAGTACGGCAGAGGACTGGGACGGATTTGCTGAATACGTGGAGAATGCTACCAAGGAGCAGCTTCCGCATCGCGACGGAATACTGAAAGTTATAGGCAGTAGCCGTACTCCTGACGGAAAAGAATGGGCTATCAAGCAGATGTACCCAAAGGACTACCGATACCTTGCAGATAACTGTCTGCCACAGCTTCGCCGCGCCTATTGTCAGGTGGACTACATGATAGTGCGTCCAGTTGCTCCCGAACCGACGGTTGAGATGATTGAAGAAAAAGTTGTAACAGATACTATAGCCGTTGAACCCGAACCTGTGCTGATGCCATACAAGGTGAAGAAGACCAAGCAGTTCGGATACGTCCGTACCAACCTGCTGTTGCCTTTGCTTAACGTGGGCTTCGAACTACCTTTAGGCAATCGCTGGTCGATAGCTGCTGACTGGTACTATCCGTGGGCATTCCGTAAATCAGACCATAAGAACTGCTTCCAGATAGACGGACTCTCGCTTGAGGGTCGCTACTGGTTTGGTAGCAAACATACAAGTGGGGTAGAGAACAAGCAGTATCGTCTGCTGGGACACTCCGTTGCTGCGTTTGCTATGGCAGGTCGCTACGACTTGGAGCATGACTATAGCGGTCATCAGGGCGAATACATACTTGGTGGAGTCGATTACCTGTATGCAATTCCGATATTCAAGAAGAAACTGCACCTCGAGTTCTCGTTTGGCGTAGGCTTCCTGTATTCATGGGCTCGCCACTATAACGTATATGAGGAAGGCGGAAAGGCATATCGCAACAAGAACTTCCGCAAGCGTTTCTCCTACTTTGGTCCTCTGCGTGCCAGCGTATCATTGGTCATACCTATCAAGTGGACAACTACAAAAACTGTGTATAGATGAATAAGAGGTTGTTGAACATATTACTCATTTCCCTGATTCTGGGTCTCTCGTCATGCAAGCGTATACCGCTCTATGATGAGAACAACACTATGAGCCTTGACCTTGTGCTCAGATTGAACATCAATGTCGATATTGATGTCTCAATCACAGAAGGACTCGACATAAAGATTCCTGCAACCATTACTCCTCCTACATACAACAAGGTGCTCTTCTACTCGCCCAGCGACAATAGTCTGCATTATTCCACTTTCGTAGGTACGACGGGTGGTGCAATCTTCACTCCTCCAGGCGCGTACAAGATGCTTGTCTATTCGTTTGGTACAGAGTACATACAGATACGTGGTGAGAATGACATCAATACAATCGAAGCTTATACTAGCGACGTGACAGCTACAAAGATGGGAATCTTGCGCAGCTTTACCCGTGCTGGTGAGTCAGATCCTCCAGGTCCAATCATCTATGCCCCCGACCACCTGCTCGTAGCAAGGGAAAACGTAGTGATACCTGAATGGACGGGAGAGAGCCAGACCATCACCATCGATGCCCTTTCAAAAACTATCGTCGAGAGCTATTCGTTCGAGGTGAGCACGGTAGTAGGTACACAATACATTCAGAGTTGTGAAGCATTCGTTACCAATCAGTCACGCAGTTCGTTCTTCGGACGTGGTGAGATTTCTACAGAGCCAGCAACTATCTGTTTCGAAGTGGGAGTAAATAAAACAAAGAATTGCCTCTATACTGTCTTCAATACCTTTGGCAAGCTCCCGGGCGAGAGCGTAAGCTACCTTCACATCCTGATAAAGGACACAGGAGGAACGGAGCACCGAGTAACAGTTGATATTACCGACCAGTTTGAAAAAGCAGATCATCATATCATAATCGACGAGCCTGTAGTTATACCAACGCCAACACCAGGAGGTGAAGGAGGTATAGCCCCCACAGTTGACCCATGGAATGAGGAAACACATGACATCGGAATCGGATAAGGAACGGATAAATCCGAAAATATATGAGAGAGAATTACAATACTTTATTAACCCTTAAATCCTAAACAACATCAAAAAACAAAAACTAAAAAACAACAAAAAAAATCAATAACAAAAACAAAACAACATTATTAATTAACTTCATTATTAACTTTTAAATTTTTTTCATTATGAAAAAGTATTTGTATTTAATCCCGGTTGCAGCTCTCGCAATGACAGCTTGCACCAATGAGTCTGACGAATTCGTAGGTTCACCAGAATCTCGCGAAATCTCCTTTAATCCACTTAATCTTCCATCAACAAGAACTACTATTGTAAATGGAACAGTATTTCCTACAGACTACAATTTCTACATTGCTGCTTACAGTGCTGCACCTACACCTGCAGGTGATTATTTCGGAAAAACGGAATACACTAATGAAGCATCAACAATTTGGTCGGGTGTATCTGGTCAAAAGCGTTACTGGCCTCTGGGTGATGCAACACTGAATTTCCTTGCAATAACAAAGGCTGGAACAAGAACCACCACTTTTAATAATACTCATCCTGCAAATTCTGTTGTAGTTGCCTTCACAGATAACTCTGCTATAGCAACTCAACATGACCTCATGTGGTCTTATGCACAGGCAAAAGTACAGCAGGTAGGCAATGGTCTTTCATTCAATAATGGTGGCTCCGCAGGTGTTTCTCCTGTTGACATGGAATTCCAGCATGCAGAATCTCAGATTAATTTCAAGGTTAAAGCAGGTGATGCAGCAACTGAGGCTGCAGGTCTTACACTTACTAGCATTACCCTGAATGATGGAAACTATGCAGGTACATATACTCTGACATTCGCAGACTATGCTTCAACTTCAACACCTGCTGCTCCAACGGGTGTGTGGTCAGATGTTGAAGATCCTGAAACAACTAATCCTGATGTTGTAGCTCCTCAGACTACGGCAAATATGGCTATTACTCAGACTTCAGGAAGTAGTGTTATTGGAGATGGTATACTTGTTGTACCAAATCCTAATGTTGATGGAGAAAGCGCATTAAAAGAATCATTTAAGTCATTTACTATTGCTTATAAGATGAATGGCAATGACTACACCTACACTTATACTCCAGATATTGCACAGCGTAGGTTGGTTCAAGATACTAAGTATGTCTTCAACATAACAATGACTTTGCAGGAAATCAAAGTTAATGCTTCTGTTGAGGATTGGACTCCGGCAGCAGAAAGTGCAGTGGCAATGTAATTCTGCATTGATGGATATAATTCCGTTTGTGAAGAACTGAATAATCAAGCCAGGTGGGGTTCGACTCCCCACTTGGCTACACAGAAAAAAATAAAATGGCTCGGAGCCGAATATATAAATAATGAGTCAGAAAGAACTCATAAAACTATTCGAGAACAGAAACGTGCGCGTTGTCTGGGACGATGAAAAGCAGGAATGGTACTTCTCTGTGGTAGATGTCTGTGGGGTACTGGTTGAAAGTAAAGACTATCAGACAGCAAGAAAGTATTGGAATAAACTGAAAGAGCGACTGCTTAAGGAGGGAAACGAAACGGTGACAAATTGTCACCAGTTGAAATTGGTGGCCGGTGATGGTAAGATGCGTTTAACTGACGTTGCCAATATGGAGCAGCTTTTCCGTATCATCCAATCGATACCATCACCCAAGGCAGAACCAATAAAGCAGTGGATTGCTCACGTAGCAGCAGAGCGTATAGACCAGTTACAAGACCCAGAATTGTCGATAGAGCAGGCTGTAAACGACTACAGACGTTTGGGATATTCAGAAAGTTGGATAAACCAGCGGTTGAAGAGCATCGAAGTTCGCAAACTTCTAACAGACGAATGGAAACGAGGTGGAGTAGAGGGACAGCAGTATGCATCACTTACTGACATCATAACTGCAACATGGAGCGGAAAGACAACAAGAGAATATAAACGATTGAAAGGACTGCACAAAGAAAGCTTGCGCGACAATATGACCAATGTGGAATTGTTGTTGAACTCATTAGCAGAAGCTTCTGCGACAGAAATTTCAAAAGTGGAGAATCCTAAGGGATATAATCAGAATGCAGATGTAGCCAAGCGTGGAGGTCATGTGGCAAAAGCAGCCAGAACAAATCTTGAAGCACAGATAGGACGTTCTGTAGTAACACCACTTAACGCAAAAGACTATTTTCAAAGCATTGAAAACAAAGAGGACGAAGAAAAATAATATAACCAAAGCCCTTTGGGGTTCGACTCCCCACTTGGCTACAAAGAAAAAGCGATCTATAACAAATCCGGAACCAATAAGGCGGTCCTTTAGTGTTCCTTTGGCGGTTTCTCCTCTCGACATAACTACATATCGACATGTCGAAGAAAAATGCCGCCCCTCGAAAAGAAACGCCGCCCCGAAACGGCCACTTTAACAAGAAATAGAATGAAAATGAAGAAACCACATTATATATATATAAGCATGTTGGCAGCGATTCTGCTGGCTGCCTGTTCAAAGGATGATGGCGACTCCTCTCAGCCTGCGGTGGAAGAGAAGGGTAGGAGCGAGATTTGTGTCAAGACGAATGTAAGTAATATGCAATCTCGTGCTACCACTATCGATAACACTACCCTGCATGAATATGACCTCAAGATAGATGCTTACTATAACGGTACGAATGGTGTATTCCTCGATGGAGTGATGCTCCACTACGATAGTGCAGAACCAGCAGCATTGAAATGGAAGTTTTGGGATGCTAGTGAAGAAGAACAACTCCACTACTATTGGCCCTTTGAAGGTTCTAAGACTCCTGAAGGCGATTTGGCATCAACACT
>CACYGK010000017.1 GCA_902774005.1 uncultured Bacteroidales bacterium
ACCTTTGCTTTGGAGAGATGGCAGAGTGGTCGATTGCATCGGTCTTGAAAACCGACGTACTGAGAGGTACCGGGGGTTCGAATCCCTCTCTCTCCGCAAAGAAAGGCAGCATTTATGGCTGCCTTTCTTGCGTTTGAGAGAGAGTGGATGAGAAGCCCCGGGGTTCGTTATCGCTTGCGCTTTCGAGCTTGCCGAGAAAGAATCCCTCTCTCTCCGCAAAGAAAGGCAGCATTTATGGCTGCCTTTTTTCTTTGCGGAAAGAGGGATAGTCGAGTCGGGTTTCCCTCTTTTTATTTTGTATTCTCTCATTTTTGTCGTACCTTTGCACCAAAATACATAAGTCATACAGAATGACAGGATAATCATGTATCTCTAAACCATTGCCTATGCGAAAAATTCTCTTAACCCTATGGTTACTCTCGTCAGTACTCTGTTGTCTTCAGGCACAGGACGATATCGCTGTCCTGCCCGGCGAACAGTATGTGCTGCGCAATGTAGCCACAGGCACCTATCTGAAGAAGACGGTATCGTAAGCGGTAACGACTTCTATCCCACCGTGCCCCAGACGCTCACAGCCGTCTTTGAGCCCGACGTCCCTGCCGCCATCAACTCATCTGGCGATGCAGCTGCAACCTACAATTCAGCCGCTGCCGACCTCTACGACCTCGCCGGTCGCAAGATCACCACACCCCACGGCGGTCAGATCATCATCCGCAACCGCAAGAAAGTTATATTCTAAAAATTTTTTTTCGTGTCACATGATACTGTAGCTAATAATATGAAAACAAGAAGGTTCCTTTTCATTGTCATCGCTGCGCTGATGATAGTTTCGTGTACGAAATATTATCGTGTATTGGAAAACGATACACCTGTGTATGACGAACTGGACGATAGCACCCCAGTGCTGTTTACGCTGAATGAGGGAGAGATAGTTTACTCCATTATGAAAGTGCGCAGCTGGTTGGCAGTCTACCGTACCGACAGCAGTGGTCAGAACGGATGGGCGCGAGTGAATAAGTTTGAGCTTATTGAGGGTGATGCGGCAGACTCGCTCGGTGACCTCGTCTCGGATGCACGTCATGCTCGCAGACGGGCTGAAGCGAATGCAGCAGAGCGGCATAGGGACAGTATCATAGCTGCTCATCCGAACATCTATTACAGGGTGGTGGCAGACTCGCTTGAACTCTTCAATGCAGACATGAGTACGCAGGAGGGACGAAAGAGTGGACAGAAAGTCGGTTCAATGGAGCGTGGACGTCTTGTGGGACAAGTAACAAACAAGTCAACCACAGGAAAGGAAAAATGGATATTCGTACATAATGCCGACGGTGAAAACAGACTGGCTGGTTTTGTGGACGTGAGTCAGCTGGAACGTGTCAGCAAAGCAGAGAACGACAGTCTTAACATCGTATCCTATGAAAAAACAACGGGTTACATATGCAAGAACCTTCACCCTGCATTGGTGTGGATATGTCTGGTTATGCTGATAGCGGCGGTCGGACTTTTTGTGTGGATGTTGCTACAGCAGAGAAAGCGTCACCTTCTCTGTGGCTCACTTTTCATCCTTTATTTCGGCTCCATTATCATAGTCTTTTTCGGAGCAGGAAGCATGGATGGCGGACGCAGTTACGGCTGGTGCTACAGACTGCTGCCCGTCGCCTGGTATACCATGATAGCCTTCCCGTTACTCTATACCAATATGAAACGCCCGAGCGTACGTCGCATCTTCAATTGGGGTTATCTGGTGATGATACCCATGTGCCTCATGCTCTATGCCCATCATCAGGACGGCGTGATATGGCCTCCAATCAAGATGTATCTGCTCAATGCCTTCATTTACCTAGTCTTCGTGGCAAAAGAAGTTGATTACAAGTGTCCTTACTGCTCCGTGTACGGAGGTCACAAGGAGTCAAGAGTCGATTATGCGGGAACGATTAAACGCTCTGAAACCGTCAGGGATTATCACGCATCCGAGACGGTGAGGACTGAGACCAACTACGACATGAGTTTAGGCAGAGATGTGACGACAAAATACATAAGACCATCCTATTGGACTTCGAGGGTTAAGACTACCACCGTAGATATTTACAATCACTACAACCGTTGCTGCAACTGCGGACGTGAATACATTTTCGAAGTGGAAGAAAAATAGTCAGAATTATGTCATACCTGAACCGTTATCAACAGTCGGAAGAACATCGTCGCGACGAACTCATCCGCGTCATCGAGCACTCCGTAGAGAAATTGACCTTACAGGAACTCGAAGCCCTCTATTACGACATGACAACGAAGTCGTACATCAATGAATAAAAAAATGGAAGCTAGCCGTTTGGTTAGCTTCTATTTTAGTTAGTTCAATGGTCTTATATTTGACTCTGATGAAGTTGTCTTCGAGTTTATCAGAAAGTAAATTTGATGGCGTCCAAACTATAATTCGTAGGTTTGCAGAAATGCATTCCTCCGATTTTCTATAGTGTTGATAAGTATGTTGATTCCTTTTTGATAAATTTATCTTTTGTCAATTGTCAATTATCAATTAATTATCGTAACTTCGCGCACAGATTTACACATTATATATAATATATAGATGGCAGGGGAGACTAACAGAGCAAGAACTGGCCGACAAACAAGGAAGAACGTGGCTGCACCGCTGAGTGAGGACGGACGTCTGCAACCGCAGGCGCTCGAACTGGAGGAGGCTGTGATTGGTGCGTGTATGATTGAACGCGATGCGTTCGGACTGGTTTCGGATTATCTGAAGCCGGAGTCGTTTTACGATACGAAGCATCAGCGCATTTTTGCTGCGATACGTGATTTGGCTGCGGAGAACAGTCCGGTGGATATCCTGACGGTGACGGAGCAGCTGAGGAAAGTGGGTGACCTGGAGTTTGTAGGTGGTCCGGTGGCTATAACGGAACTGAGTCGCAAGGTGCTCAGTTCGGCTCATATCGAGTATCATGCACGAATCATTGCGCAGAAGGCTTTGGCTCGTGAACTGATTACATATACTAGTAATATACAGCGTCAGGCATTTGACGAGTCGCAGGACGTGGCAGAACTGATGCAGCAGGCTGAGGGTCAGTTGTTCGAACTTTCGAAGACGAACATGAAAAAGGACTTCACTCAGATTGACCCTGTAATCAATGAGGCTTACGAGTTGTTGAGGAAGGCTGCTGCCAGAACCGACGGATTGAGCGGACTGAGTTCGGGATTCAAGGATGTGGACAGGGTGACGAGCGGATGGCAGAATTCCGACCTTATCATCATCGCTGCACGTCCGGCAATGGGTAAGACGGCTTTCGTGCTTTCGATGGCTAGGAATATGGCTGTGGATAAGAAGATTCCTGTGGCTATGTTCTCGCTTGAAATGTCGAATGTGCAGTTGGTGAATCGTCTTATCGTGAACGTATGTGAGATTACGGGTGATAAAATTAAGAGCGGTCAGCTGGCTCCGTACGAATGGGAACAGCTGGATACGAAGATAACGGAACTGCAGCATGCTCCGCTGTATATCGACGATACTCCGTCGCTTTCGGTCTTCGAACTGAGAACGAAGGCTCGCCGACTGGTGCGCGAGTATGGTGTGCAGATTATCATCATCGACTACCTGCAGCTGATGAATGCCAGCGGTATGTCGTATAACTCCCGTCAGGAGGAGGTTAGCACGATCTCTCGTTCGCTGAAGGGACTGGCTAAGGAACTGAATATTCCTATCATCGCGCTGTCGCAGTTGAACCGTTCGGTGGAGAACCGTGTGGGCAACGATGAGAATAAGGCTGACAGCAAGCGTCCGCAACTGAGCGACCTGCGTGAGTCGGGTGCCATCGAACAGGATGCCGACCTCGTGGCGTTCATCCACCGTCCGGAGTACTACAAGATTTACAAGGATAGCTACGGCAACGACCTGAAGGGTATTGCGGAGTTTATCATTGCGAAGCACCGTAACGGTTCGGTAGAGGACGTGAGGATGCGTTTCGTGGGACAGTATGCACGTTTCCTCGATTTGCATTCGAATGACCTGAACGGCAATTTTGACGACGGACTCATCACTTCGTCGAAGATTAATTCGGCATCAGACCCTCAACCGGCTTTTGATAACGGAGCGTTTGAAAGTCTGACTGCAGCTGACTTGACGCCGCAAAGCGATGTTCCTTTTTAACGGAAAGCAAAAATCTTTAACCTATAACCTATAACCTTTAACCATTAACCCTTAACCCTTATTATTAATGAAAACAATTAAGATTAATCCTTCCGATAATGTTGCAGTTGCACTTGAAACTCTTAAGAAGGGCGAGACTGTGAATGTAGAAGGACTGGAAGTAACTGTGACGGGGGATATTCCTGCCGGACATAAGTTGTTGCTTCATGACTTGAAAGCGGGAGAGAATGTAATTAAGTATGGTTATCCGATAGGTCATCTGAAGGAGGACCACAGGAAGGGTGACTTCATATGTGATGTAAATATCAAGACAAATCTGTCGGGACTGCTCGATTATAAGTATCAGCCTGTGGCTGCTACGGAACTGACGAATCCTGCGTATGAGGAGTGGTTTCCGAAGGAGGCGCTGACATTCAAGGGTTTCCGTCGCAAGAACGGCGACGTTGGAATCCGTAACGAGGTGTGGATTGTGCCTACGGTAGGATGTGTGAACGGTATCGTCAATCAGCTTAAAACAAAGCTGCAGGCTGAGAAGGGTAGTGATGGACTGCGCATCGTGGCTTTCCCACATAACTACGGATGCAGTCAGTTGTCGGAAGACCACGAGAATACCCGTAGGATTCTGCGTGACCTCGTGCTCCATCCCAATGCAGGTGCTGTGCTGGTAGTGGGACTGGGTTGTGAGAATAATCAGCCGGATAAGTTCGAGGAATTGCTTGGCGACTATGACAAGGAGCGTATCCGTTTCATGGTGAGTCAGAAGGTAGTGGGCGACGAAGTGGAGGAAGGTATGAGGATTCTTCGCGAACTCTATGCCATTGCTGAGAAAGATGTACGTACGGATATTCCGCTTTCGGAACTGCGTGTAGGACTGAAGTGCGGAGGTTCGGACGGTTTCTCGGGCATCACCGCCAATCCGCTTCTCGGTGTGTTCTCGGACTTCATCGTGAGTCAGGGTGGTACGACGGTTCTTACCGAAGTGCCTGAGATGTTCGGTGCGGAAACGATATTGATGAACCGTTGCAAGACTCAAGGACTGTTCGATGAGACTGTAAGTTTGGTTAACGACTTCAAACAGTATTTCCTGTCGCACGGAGAACCGGTAGGAGAGAATCCGTCGCCAGGTAATAAAGCAGGTGGAATTTCAACTCTTGAGGAGAAGGCTCTGGGTTGCACTCAGAAATGTGGTAAGAGTGCTGTGTGTGGTGTGCTCCCATATGGTGAACGACTCAAGGTGAAGGGACTGAACCTGCTCTCGGCTCCGGGTAACGACTTGGTTGCAAGTACAGCTCTTGCTTCGTCAGGTTGCCATATCGTTCTGTTTACTACAGGTCGCGGTACTCCATTCGGCACGTTTGTTCCGACAATGAAGGTAAGTACGAACAGTACGCTTGCAAAGAACAAACCCACATGGATTGACTTCAATGCCGGCACCATCGTGGAGGGTGAGTCGATGAAGGATGTGTTCAAGAGATTTATGCAGAAGGTGATAGCTGTTGCCGGTGGCGAACAGACCTGGAACGAGAAGAAGGATTATCAGGAGATTGCAATCTTCAAGAATGGTGTAACGCTGTAGTTAATTGACAATTGATAATTGACAATTGATAATTAAAATAAAAAGTGCCTCATTTCACAATGGAGCACTTTTTTTATTTTCAATAGGTATTAGTTTTAAGGTAAAAAAGATTGTATTCAGGATAACTGCTGCAAAGGTATGCAAAGTTTTAGAAATACCAACAATATTTATGGTAAATTTTTTCAAAAAATATCTCATTTTAGACATTTTCACTATTTAACCAGTCGTCAATGAGCTTTCTGGCTATCGACATCTTGTCGGGAATGGGTGGTAAACGGTCTTTTGTGAACCACCCCGCATTTGTCAGTTCTTCAGCCTGAATGGAGAGTTCGCCGCTGTCGTAGTCGGCTGTAAATCCAATCATTACTCCGCTGGGATAGGGCCAGGGCTGACTGCTGAAATAACGGATGTTCTTTACCCGGAGGTGGGTTTCTTCCATCACTTCGCGACGGACACAGTCTTCAAGTGTCTCACCTGTCTCAACAAATCCGGCTACGAGTCCGTACATCTCGCTGCGACGGAAATTCTTTGCATGAACGAGCAGAATCTCTTCTTTGCCGTCGTCTCTGCGTCGCAGAATACGTACGATGATGGCTGGTGCCACCTGTGGCCATACTTCTTTTCCGCAGTTGGTACATTGCTTGCTGATTGCCGTCACACGTTTCATGGGTGCCCCGCATATTCCGCAATACTGAGTGTTCATGTTCCAGTAAAGCAGTTCGTAGGCTTTTCCTGCGGCAGCGTAATCAGTGCGTTCCAATCTGTTATATGATTCGCGAAGTCCCACATATATATATCCGTCGATGTGGGTAGTGGAGTCGATGCTGTACGTCTTGCATGGAGTACCGTCAGCATGGTTGGGCAAGTCCAGGATGGTGGTCCATTGTCTGGTCTCGGTAGGTGGTTGGACAGATAGCGGAATGGTGTGCGTGGCTCCCTCTCTCACGGGTTCTTTCAGCATGATGCTTCCACCGCAAAATACAAACCAATATGTGCAGTTTTCCTTGTTCATTGTATTTATTTGTAAATTCTTTTACAAAAATAAGCATAAATATTTACAACATTAATATTTATATGTATCTTTGCGAATAATTAACATTTTGTTTCTGAATGAAGCACAGTTTTTCCATGCGGACAGTTGTTTTCATCCTTGCTGCACTTATCTCGTTATATGCCGATGCAAAGAAAGATAAAGACAAGAAGGATGCTGAACTGAAAGTGATGTATGGCATTGTCGATCCCGACCCGGTGCCTGAGAAGCCGCGTCCCGACCATTATACCAAAGCGCTCGACAAACCGCGTCTGCGCATGAATGGTGGTGAGGGACTTCACGGTTTTGATATAAGCCATTATCAGGGTCATATCAATTTCGATGCTCTGGCTGCCGACCCCCATTGCGGGTATCTCTATCTGAAGGCTTCGGAGGCTGCCACCAACAAGGATAATATGTATAACACATATTACAAAGAGGCTAAGCGTGTAGGACTGAAGGTGGGCAGTTATCATTTCTTCCGTGGCAACTACAGTGCACGTGAGCAGTTTGAGAATTTCCGCAGTGTCCTGAAGGACAAGCCGCAGGACCTGATTCCGATTATCGACGTTGAGGTGTTGGCTCGCCGCGTGTCTATCTATCAGTACATGGAACGTCTGCAGGAACTCTGTCGACTGGTAGAGAAGGAATTCGGCAGGAAGCCGATGATTTATACCGGTCAGAAGTTCTACAATATGCACTTTGCCGGTACTAAGTTCGTAGGGAAATATAAGTTTATGATTGCCCGTTATACTGACATCGAACCTGAACTGAAGAATAATGACGACTTCGTCATCTGGCAGTATACCGGACACGGTTCAGCTCGCGGTGTGAGAGGTCACATCGACATCAGTATGTTCGTACGTGGACATACCATCCACGAAATCATGTTTTGACGAAAAAGATTAGAAATCTATATAGAGAGAGTCGTAAAGTAGCTCTGTCTGGAATTCCTTAAGCAGTTTTGCCTCGTGATATGGCAGAACTGCTTTTTGGTACTGAGCGGCAAACTCCTTCTTGTCGTCGGTAAGTTCGTAGGCTGTCTTCAGCGATGAGAACGCCTCCGCATTCTTACCCATTGCCATGTAGGCAATAGCTTTGTCCATCGGATTGTCGAGCATTGAAATACCTTTTTCCTGTTCGCCGCTGAGCATCAGACACAATCCCAGAAACTGTTTGATGCGTTCTGAATCGGGTGACAGGTAATTAGCCTTATACAGTGTGCTGACGGCTCCGTTCAGTTCTCCGGCTTTCTGTTGTGCCTCGGCATAACGCAACAGGTAATGCACGTTCTCACTATCAATCTCACAAAGCTGACGGTAACTCTCCATTGCCTTTTCGTAGTCGTCGGACATGAGACTGACCTTTCCAAGATGGGAAAGAGTCCACTTCGAATCGGGTTTCATGCTGTCAGCCAGAATGTAATACTTCTTTGCCTCCTCCCAATTCTCCAGTTTCTGATAGCAGAATCCGATTTTCTGCATCAGTTCGGCTGTGTGTTCACATTTCCTGCTATATAGATGAAACTCATCGAGAGCACTTTTGTAATACTCCTTACGCATCAGAAACTCGGCATGCTCAAGGAGTAGGGGAGTATGTTCGGTGAGTGGTCGCAAGGGGTAGATGTCGAGCGGACTGAATATGAAAAGCTGCGACTTGTAGAAAGGGTCGTAGAATTCCGTTTTGAATGTACTGATATTATAGAAGCGGTAAAGGTCGAATATAAAACTTCTGCTATAGTCCCTTGCCTTGAGTACTCTGTTAGACTTCTCATTGAGAATCTCGGCTTTCTCCTGTTCATCGAGATCTGCCATCTGAGCATCCATCTGTGAGGCGATGGCATCGAAACCGTTACCGCCAAGTGAGTTTGTGAGCATGCAGAGCGAGAACTTGTCGCTGTCGCAGAACGGTGAGTTGTTGAGCAGAGCCTTCATATAGTGTCCGCTGTGTTCCTTCATTGTCTCTTCTATTCCTGCTAGTGCAGGGTCGTCGATGGTGAATGGGGTGAACCAGTGAGCCAGTTCGTTGAAGAATTTATACCCTTTCAGGAAGGCAAACGTAGCCATATAGACATCCTCTCCGTTCAGGTGCATGTCGGTCATCTCCCTTATCTTCTCCTCAGCCTTGCTGTCGTTCTCTTCCGAGTTCTGCAGCCATTCGGGATTTTCGCCGTTCTCAGTCATCTTCTCGTTTATCTCCAACATACCCATCTGGCGTTTCAGTGTGGCACTGCCCTTGACGATTGTCGGCATGATGTCCTGACGTATCTTGCTTGCCACCTTGTCGGTCTGCGAACTTATCTGCAGCTGTATAAGTATATTATATGTGTCGCGAACGAACGTGTCGTCACCGAAGAAAATATCCAGTCGGCTCAGTATCTCCGAAGAATGTTCAATCAGTTCGGCGTCTTTTCTCAGCGAAAGCACAATACCGACCAGTGCTCTCTGACTCAGCAGCGGGTTGTCGAGCAGGTAGGCATCAAGCAGAAGTATCAGTTTACGTTCGTCGTAGTATTCCAGATTCGAGAGCATCACTCCGGCAATGCATACAGCCTTTGGTTTGTCTGTTATCTCGTCGCTTGTCAGCAGTCGCATACACAACTCGTAGTCGCTGCTCTTCCATTGGTCGCTCGTCAGTGCCCATTTGAACAGCAACACGGTATCTGCCTCAATCTGTCCGGCATCCTGAGTCAGTTCCAGACGATCGATGGTGGCGTTGATATCTTTTCCCTGCACCTCACGGCACATAGTGCTGTAGCGGCTGCTGGGCTTGTCCTTCAACCAGCGCAGACGGTTTATGCGTTGTTGCAACGACAGAGCCTTTGTCCACAGCTGACTCTGCATCTGTTCGGCATTGGGGTCTTCCACACCCTTAGCCATAAATTGGAGCATAGCTTTATACGTGTCTGCAATTTGTTCTACAGACTCCGTCAGTTCCCAATTCTCGATAGAGTATAATTGGTTTTTCAGACTATTGATATATTCAGCAAGTCTCTTTTTCATTCCTTCATCAAATCGTCCTTTTTGATTTCCGACTTTAGCAGTCCGCGTCCACGGCACCATCTCATCACCTTTGCAAATGTGGAGTCGTTAGGCATCGATGCCATTTCCAACGGTTGGTATTGCACCAGCGAGTCGGGTACATCGACTGTCATCTCCCTTGGCAGGTATCTCATCAGTGACGGAGCCTCTGGTTCGTCGTTCCAGAAATGTATCTCCGTACTGTCTGTTTCCATCATTTTGTTTATACGTTCCACAGCGATGTCATATCCTACCTTCAGCAGGTGAATGTCGTTCCTGTGACGGTTGAGTACACTATCGTGTACCACTACCGCGCTGAGTGTCAGTCCCAGGTCGTCGCTGCTTATGATTCTGCGTGCACCTCTTGCTTCACATTCCGAAGCATAGGGTTCGGGCATCACAGCTCCGTCGTACTGGTTCTGGTCCACCATCAGACAACGCAGTGTCATGTTGTTTATCTGTGGTTTGTTCAGGTCGGTGGATATGAATCCTGCATCCCACAGCATCTCGTCGGTAAACATATCCACAGCCGAGTGGCGTGTGATACCGATGATTTTCTCTTTCAGACTCTTCGTCTGACGTATTCGTGCACTGTAAGCCGTCATAAGGTAGAGCTTCAGTTCACCGCTCATCACCACACTCACACTGTCACCCCCCGAGCGCCATAGTACAGCCTTTACCATATCGCTGACTATTGCATCTGCCTTCTTGTTGCAGAATGCCGTGTCGGCATCCATCGCTGCGGCGAACGATTCCAGACGGATATGCAGTCCGAGTGAATCGAAGATACCTTCCTCCTCAGCATAGTAGTAGGGTAGGCAGTCGAGTGTCGGCAATACAGCCAGTCGGATGCTCAGTGTGTCGTCATCTTCATTGCTGCTGCTCTGGTTTCCTCCTTTGCAGGCAACAAGTAAAAAACAGACAACAAAAACCTCAGCCATCATGACTAAGGTCTTTGTTGTCAAATGTATTTTGTCAATAACCAATTCTGTTATTCTCCTTTTACAGCTGCTACACCTGGCAGAACCTTGCCTTCGATAGCCTCGAGCAGAGCACCACCACCTGTAGAGATGTATGAAACCTTGTCGGCAAGACCGAACTTGTTAACACAAGCTACAGAGTCGCCACCACCGATGAGTGAGAATGCACCCTCGCTTGTAGCCTTAGCTACAGCTTCACCGATTGCACGTGAACCAGCTGTGAAGTCTTCGCACTCGAAGCAGCCTGCAGGACCGTTCCACAGAATAGTCTTTGCACCTTCGATAGCCTTCTTGAACTTCTCCTGACTCTTAGGACCTACATCCAGACCGTCCCAACCGTCTTCGATGTTGTTTGATGGGAATGTCTTAATCTGAGCACCTGGCTTAACAGAGAAAGTAGAGAAGTCGTAACCTGTGCAGCATACAGAGTCTTCAGCGAGAACGAGTTCTACGCCGTTCTTCTTTGCCATCTCTTCAACGCCGAGAGCTACGTCCAGTTTGTCGAGCTCAACGATTGAGTTACCGATATTACCGCCATGAGCCTTCATGAATGTGTAAGTCATACCACCGCAGAGGATGAGTTTGTCAACCTTACCGAGCAGGTTCTCGATGATACCGATCTTTGTAGAAACCTTTGAACCACCCATGATGGCTACGAACGGACGCTTGATGTTGCTGAGAACGTTGTCAACAGCCTGTACTTCCTTCTCCATAAGCAGACCGAGCATTACGTTGTCCTTGTCGAAGTAGTCAGCGATGACAGCAGTAGAAGCATGCTTACGGTGAGCAGTACCGAATGCATCCATTACCCAGCAGTCAGCGTATGAAGCCAACTTCTTGGCAAACTCCTTCTGGCTTGCTTTCATTGCCTTCTTAGCTTCGTCGTACTCTGGAGTACCCTTCTCAACACCTACTGGCTTACCTTCCTCTTCGGGATAGTAACGGAGGTTTTCGAGCAACAGTACCTCACCTGGTTTCAGAGCAGCAGCTTGAGCGTCAGCCTTCTGACAGTCATCTGCGAACTGTACAGGAACACCGAGAGCCTGACTTACAGCAGGAACAATCTGCTTGAGTGAGAGTTCCGGCTTTACCTTGCCCTTTGGCTTACCCATGTGAGACATGATGATGAGTGCACCGCCCTTCTCGAGGATGAGCTTCAGAGTTGGCAACGCACCACGGATACGAGTGTCGTCAGTAATCTTACCGTCCTGAAGAGGAACATTGAAATCTACACGTACAATTGCTTTTTTACCAGCAAAGTTATACTCTTGAATTGTCATAATAAAAACGTTTTTAAAGTTTATAATAGAGTGTTCTTTTTTCCAAGAGTGCGAAGTTACGACAAAACGAGCGAACTGCAAAATAAAATCCATAAATTTTTGTCAGAACTCAAACAGCACTCTTGCATTGATTTGTCTGCCTGTCAAATAGTTCGGCACAGCATACTGGTTATTTGTGATATCCGTAATCCAGTAATACGAGTTCACGTTGTTGATACCCAACACGTTGAATGCATCCACACCCAACCATATATTCTTGAAGATGTCGAGTCCCTGTGTCTTCACGTGGCGGTCTTCGTTGTTCAGTAATCGGTACGACAGTCCGATGTCCACTCTTCGGTATGCCTTCATACGGAACACCTGTTTCTCACGTCCCGAGTGGGGTGGTCCGAAGGGTAGTCCGCTGGCATAATGTCCCCTAACGGTAATCTTCCATCGGTCGGTATTCGGGAAGTAGTCGGAGAAGAAAAGCGAGAGGTTCAGCCGCTGATCGGTAGGACGTGGCACCCATGGTCCGTCCTTTATCTTCTCCTGGGTCTTCATCACTCCGATGCTTACCCACGAGTCCGTGCCCGGTACAAATTCGCCATAAAGTTTCATATCCAGCCCCACGGCATAACCCTTTGCTATGTTTCCTCCGTAATAGACCACTCTCACATTGTCCACGTTATACGGAATGAGTCGGCTCAGTGCCTTGTAATATGCTTCGGCAGTAAACTTGAAAGGTCGCTGGTTCACCCTGAACTTATACTCGGCTCCCAGTACGAAATGTATGGAACGTTGCGACTTTATGTCTTTCCTCAGAAAAGCAATTGTATTTCCGTTGACGGTTGTAGTGTCCCTCATCTCCTTGTAGAACGGAGTTTGGTAGTACAGACCTGTCGAGAACCGCATCACGAGGTCGGGCTGATTTGCAGGAATGAATGCTATCGTGGCTCTCGGACTCAACAGCCATTCGTTGTTCCAGCTCCAGTTGGTCAGACGTGTGCCATAGTTCAGTACCAGTTCGCCGCTTTCCATTTCATTTCTCCACGTGTCCTGGATGTACATCTCCAGATGGCGGCTGCTTTCCTCGTTTCTCGACACCAGATTATAAATCAGGTCAAGACGGTTGTCAGAGTGGGGTAGTGAGTAACCTGCTGAGTCGCGGAATTCCCATTCCCTCATCGATTCTGTCACCTTCTCAAATTTCATAAGTGCTCCGTAGCGGATGTCGTGAGCCGTCAGTCGTGTCCGTCCAGCAATACCTGCATTTATCACCCTTGCATTCAGACGGTTTCGGGCATGTTCCATATACGTACCGATACCTAGTCCGCCTTCCTCCTCGCCATACTGACTCAACCAGTACTGTCCGCTTATGTCGTAGTTCTCCCTTTCCGTCGTCTTGAAAGCCGAGAGGTTCAGTGTTAATGAAGTATTCTGCGTAGCTTTGTATGTCGTTGAGAATACTCCGAAATAAGTGTGGAACTTATCCTTCTCCTGTCCGTCGAAATACACCTTGAAGTCTTTTGTGTTCTCGGCAGTTCCGAACCTCGTCTCCCTGTCCTTCGGTCTGAAGTTATAGTCGTTCAGCGATATGATACCCATCAAATCGAAGGACCACCGTTTGTTCGGACTCCAGCTTATATACGTCTGGTAGTCAAAGTCCCTTGGGTCGTATTCACCCTTTGTCTGCTGAGTGCTCAGCAGGTTCTTCATCGTCTTGTATCTCAGGGCATGGCTCATTGAGAACTTATCCGTACCGTAACCTACATATCCGGCAGCGCCCAGCAGACTTGCTGACACCGAACCTTCCAGTCCCTTCACTTTCTTGTAGGTGATATCCAGCACACTCGACATCTTCTCACCATACCTTGCTTCAAATCCGCCAGCCGAAAACTTTACGTTCTCAACCATGTCCGGATTGATGATGCTCAGTCCTTCCTGCTGTCCACTTCGGATAAGCAGCGGACGATAAACCTCAATGCCGTTGATATATACTGAATTCTCGTCAAACGAACCACCTCGTACATTATACTGCGAACTCAGTTCGTTATGAGTACTCACGCCGGCCTGTGTGGCAATCACCTGTTCCACACCTCCGCCGCTTGCATTTCCCATGTGTTTCAGGTCGCGGATGCTCACGTCAGTCATTGTGTTCGTCTGTCGTCTTATCTCCTTCACTTCCACCTCTCCGAGTTCAAATCCCAACGATGGCAACATAAACGAAATCGTCACAGAATCCTGCGGGTTTTTCAGTACTCTCTTCCTTGTTTCGTGTCCCACCATCGATGCTATAACTACCACTGAATCACTGCTTTCTGCTATAAATCTAAAGCGTCCCTTTAAGTCACATACTCCACCGAAAGCAGTACCTTCCACCCTCACCGTAGCCAGCTCTACCGGTTCCTTTTTGTCGTCCACCACCGTACCTTTTATCACTACCGTCTGAGCCACTGACGTCAATGCACAACACAAGAAGAAGAGCATTCCAATCGTTCTGCTCTTCTCTAAATTATGCAAAATAGAGAATAAGACTTTCATGTCCATATTCCTATAAACGCAAAAACTCCCGATTTATTATATGTCAATCACTTGTCATCATGACACTTTTGAAGTCCACCGAAATAGCCAAGGCAGACATCACGCCATTCCTTAGCATCTTTCAACTGGCGCTGCAGGCGGTCGTTTACTTCATTCCAGCGCTGTTCGTCAATCTCGGGACGGACTTCTTGCCAGATTCGGATAAAGTTCTCTACCTCGCTGACACCGTGATTGTAGTGCCACTGCATCTCTTCCCAGAGTGTTCGTCCGCTGTTCATGCGACGATTCCAGGGTACCCGATGGAACCAGAGCAGGTAGCATTCGGGACAGGTGTTAACATCGTCGTAGAGTGAACGGTACGGTTCGGGGTACTGTCCTGTGGCATTGCTGCCTGTGTGGGTGCGGTTCACACCGATGCTGTCGGCATTGGCACGATGGTAGTAAACGGGGCACCATTCAATTGGGTAGCTCTCGATATAGCCGTCGGGCTGAGGTCCCATGTGATGGTCGAACTTGAAGATATGATGCAGACCTAATGGCATCATATAATCAACACAAGCCTCGCGGGAACGCAGCATCATGTCGAGGAGTTGAGAGTTGACCATTGACCATTGACCATTGAGAGTTGAGAGTTGAGAGTTGAAAGTCTGGCTAAGCCATTCCTCTGCAATTTGCTCTGATGAGAGGTTGGGATTCCACGCCAGACGACCGAAGGCATACCAGTTGGCTTGAGAGAAATGATGTCCGCACCAATTCTTATCCAGTCCGATATTGGCTACACCTGCGATACCGACCAGTTTCTCGGGTTTTACGAATGTGAAGAACTCCTTCCACATGGGTGCAAGATAGACCAGGTGCCAACTCTGACCGAGGTATTCCTGTGTAATCTGCAGTTCTGCCATCTGAGGTGTTTTCTGCATGTGACTGAAGATAGGTGCGTATGGTTCGCGGGGTTGGAAATCGAGTGGACCGTTCTTGGACTGCAGAATGACGTTATCGCGGAATTTACCATCTAGTTCAGCAAACTCACTTACAGCCTGATTCACGCGGTCTTCACCATGATGTTTGGCACCATATACGAACGAGCGCCAGATGACGATACCCTTATATGGAGCTAAGGCATCTGCCAGCATATTCGCACCGTCGGCATGAGTGCGTCCGTAATCGAACGGACCGGGTTGTCCCTCGCTGTTGGCTTTAACTAAAAATCCGCCAAAGTCGGGGATGGCGGCATATATTTCCTTGGCTTTCTTTTGCCACCAGCGACGTACCTTCGGTTCCAGAGGGTCGGCAGTCTTTGTCTCACCAAGTGCCTTGGGTGTGCCGAAATTCACGGATAAATAAACCTTGATACCCCACGGACGCAGGATGTCAGCAATCTCCTTCACCTTTTTGATATAGGTGCTTGTAAGCATCTTGGGTGATGCATTCACGTTGTTCAGCACCGTACCATTGATACCTATAGAAGCGTTTGCCTCAGCGTATGCCTCTATCTTCTCATGGTCAATGATTAAATCGTCATTCCACAGAATGCTATTTCCGGCATACCCACGTTCGATGGTGCCATCCAGATTGTCCCAATGATTCAGGATGCGGTATTTAAAGAAAGGGTGCGATTCCCCCTGTTCACCACGCAGCAAGGCATAGCGTCCGTAGAGAAGTCCCATCTTTGTACGGGCTGTAATGGTGTGTCCGTTGATACGATAACCGTCATCATCAGGCATGGTGGTGTCAATATTCTCCACTATGTCGCCGGGCAACTCCATGCGTAGCCATAATCGGTGACCGTCCTCCGCACTTGCATTGATTGCCAGACAGAGGACGGATAGTATGATAAGGGTTTTCAGTTTATTCATTGTCAACGGTCTTAATGGTGCCGTCCTCGTTATAGAACAGGCGCTGCACCTTCAGTGAACGCAAGTGTGTGATGCCATTTGAAGGAACGCAGTCGTGATAGCACAGATACCACTGACCTTTGTACTCTACGATAGAGTGGTGGGTAGTCCAACCTACTACAGGTTCCAGGATAACACCCTGATAGCGGAACGGTCCGTAGGGGCTGTCGCCGATAGCGTAGCAGAGGAAGTGACTGTCACCGGTAGAGTAAGAGAAGTAGTACTTGCCATTGTACTTATGCATCCAGCTTGCCTCGAAGAAGCGGTGTGGGTCACCAGCTTTCATGGGTTCGCCATTCTTGTCGAGTACGACAACGGCACGAGGAGCTTCTGCAAATTGCTGTACATCATCGCTCATGCGAACGACGCAACTGTTGATGGCAGGACTGTCTGCCTGTGTAAAGAGTTCGCCTTTGTGGTCAGGCGCAGCACCAAGGTCGATGAGTCCGTTCTGGTCACCATACTTGCCGAATACAGGTGCCAAGCCACCAGGGAGCGGACGCCACCACTGCAACTGTCCACCCCACAATCCACCGAAGTAGCAGTATATCTGACCATCATCATCCTTGAATACGCAGGGGTCGATAGAGAACGAGCCACGGATAGGTTTATCCATAGGTTTGAACGGACCTTCGGGTTTGTCTGCAACGGCAACACCCAGACGGAATACACCATCATATGACTTTGCAGAGAAGACGAGGTAGTACTTGCCGTCTTTCTCAACACAATCATTGTCCCACATCTGCTTCTCAGCCCATGGAACATCCTTTACGTCAAGGATAACTCCGTGATCGGTAACCTCACCATTCTCGATGTCATCCCATGAAAGTACGTGATAGTCCTTCATCTGGAAGTGACCGCCATCGTCATCGAAACATTCACCTGCATCCCAGTCGTGTGAGGGATAGATGTAAAGACGTCCGTTAAATACATTGGCTGACGGGTCAGCCATATAGTCACTGGGGAATAAGTAACGAGGTAGTTTAGCCATAGTATTGTTTATTTATAAAGTTTGATGATTTCGTTAATTACTGGTTTTGCCTTGTACTGGCGGTCGAAGAGCAGCGGGTAGTTTGTACGACCTTTGATAGGCCAGCCGTTAAGCCACGAACCACTGTCGTTGACACCCCACACGTTGATGCGGGAAATCTGGTCGCGGTGCTTGTAATAAATCTTAAAGAGGTCTATCCAGCGTTTGTCCAATTCCTTCTGCTTAGCTGCAGGAAGTCCGTCTACATAAGGATTGTATTTCTGTTGCAACTCGAAGTTCTGGGCTATGTCAGCACCACCGAAACCTTCCGGGTTAGGCAGCACGTTTATATCGAGTTCGGTAATCATCACATTCACACCACAGGCAGCAAAAGCATCGATACTTTTCTCGTATTCAGCCAGGTCAGGGTAGTCCAGCCCGTTGTGACTCTGCATACCCACACCGTCGATGCGCAGACCTTTCGATTTCAGATTTCTTACCAACTTGCATACTGCTTCGCGCTTGGCAGGTACTGCCATGGAATAGTCGTTGTAATAAAGTTCTGCATCGGGGTCAGTCTCATGTGCAGTACGGAAGGCAATCTCGATGAATTCCTCACCCAGAAGACGGTAATATGGTGAATTGCGGAATGAACCGTCATCGTTGATAGCCTCGTTTACTACATCCCAACCGTGTACCCGACCTTTGTAGTGACCTACAACAGTCTTGATATGTGTGATGAGGCGGGCTTTCAGCACTTCCTTCGAAACGGGTCTTGCTGCATATCCATTGGTAAACCACCAGTCGGGGGCTTGTGAATGCCAAACCAGACAGTGACCAATCACTTTCAGGTTGTGCTGTTCACAGTAATCCACAAACTTATCTGCTACACGGAAATCGAATAATCCTTCTGCAGGTGCCAGTGACTCAGGTTTCATACAGTTCTCTGCCACAGCACAGTTAAAATGCTTTTCTGTCAGGGCATCTGCCTCGGGAACTTGTCCGTCACTCTGCCATTGGTTGATGGCAGCACCAATCAGACAATACTTTCCGATGGCGTCTTTAAGTCCTTGTGCCGACGCTGTACTCAGCGCAGCTATGACCATAGCGGATAGGAGGAGTCTTTTCATAGCTTATTTGTTACGTGCTTCAATTTCCTTGTTAATATTATCGATGACCTCGTCAGTAAGTTCATAGCGGCTGATGATAAACATAGCCAGCATGAGAAGAATGGCAGGAATGACGCAGACCAGCCATAGGATGCCTTCTTCGGCAAAAGGAGTCTGGTCGATAACGTCCTTGTTATAACCCACATAAGCCAATACAGCCGGACCTACAATGCTACCGAAGGTCATACCGGCCTTGAAGAACAAACCTGTCAGAGCATTGACTATACCGGAGATACGGCGACCGGTGGTGTATTCACCGTAAGAAATAACCTCGGGAACGAGTGCCCACATATAACCGGTAGCTACGATGACACCGGTACTCTTGATAAACTGTGCCACATAAATCATCATCATGCTGGGCTGTTCCATCTTTGAGATGACATAGAGCATAGCCATTCCGATGATAGCGGCACTGAGGAAAAGATAGAACATATTCTTCTTACCTACCATGCGCTTGAACCATGGAACCATTGGCATGAAAAGGAATGCAGGAGCCGAACCCAGAGCCATGAAGATAGAAAGTTCCTGAGCTGAGCCGTGCAAGTTACTGTTCATGAAATATGCACCAGCGGCATTACCTACCGACATCATGGCGAAAGCGGTGATGAAGAAGAAGGCAAGGATACGCAGAGGACGATTGCGGAGAAACTCCATCCACAGGTCGCTGACCTTCACGTCTTCAGTAGCTTTGGCATCCATAACGACACGCTCCTTACACTGTGAGAAACAGAAGATGAGCAGACAGAAACCGACAATAGCGTAAATTGTCATCGTGGTGAACCATGCAGATGGGTCTTTCGGCAGACTGTCAGACGGTGCACCGACAATCAGGGCGATGAACAAAGGCAGACCGGAGTTTACTGCCAGACCACCCAGGTTAGCCATGAACATACGTACTGAAGTGAGTACGGTGATTTCGTGAGTGTCACGTGTCAGCGAAGAATTCAAGGCTCCGTAAGGTACGTTGATAAACGTATAGAGCAGCTGCATCGAGATATAGGTTACATAGGCATATATCAGCGACGGAGCAAAACCATTGTAGAAACAGAGAATGGCAAAGCCGGAAAGGGGAATACCTATATAGAGCAGATACGAACGGTATTTACCGTAGCGTGGATTACTCTTGTCGATGAGTGTACCCACAATAGGGTCCCAGATGACGTTTGCTACATTACCTACCAGAAACATGACTGCCACTGCAGATGGTGTCAGTCCATAGATGTCGGTGTAGAAAAACAGAAGGTAGGTACAAATTACCTGAAAAATCAGGTTCTGAGCCATGTCGCCCGAGCCGAAGCCGATGCGCTGTAGCCATGAAAGCTTATAAAAGCCTTTAGATTCTTGGTCCATTTTAGTTGTTAGTTGTTAGTTAGTAGTAATTTGATGCAAAGATAGTTTCTTTTCTTCATTAATTCATTATGAAATGCTCCATAAGTATATTCAAATCTTGCATTGAACGAAAAATTCTTTTGTTTTCGCTGTTTGTTTAATGAAAAAAACGTATTTTTGCAGTGTATGAAAAAAGCAGTCTATTTATTCTTTGCACTTCTCGTTAGTGCTGTAGTGGGCAATGCCAAAGTGTGTCTGCCACAGATTTTTCAGTCGGGCATGGTACTCCAAAGGGGTACAACGGTGCCAGTATGGGGACAAGCCGATGCAGGTGAGACCATAGTTGTGAAATTAAACAAAAAGACCGCAACCACTGTGGCTGATGCCAATGGTCATTGGCGTGTTGACCTGCCTGCAATGAAAGCTGGAGGACCGTATGAGTTAACGATTGTCGGTGAAGGGTTAGCGGTTAGCGAAAAAAACTCTCAACTCTCAACTCTCAACTCTCAACTAACCTTGAGCGATGTTTGGCTTGGTGATGTATGGCTTTGCACGGGGCAGTCGAATATGGAGACTACGTTGGAGCGTGTATCACCTCAATATCCTGATGAACTCAACGACAGTAATGATATGGTACGCCTGTTTCATGTGCAGTACCAGACAGATACACACCGTCCCTGTGACGACCTGCGTCCTACGTCGTGGCAGAAACTGAATCGCGACAACGCATGGCGCTTCTCATCCATCGGTTATTTTCTGGGTAAACAGTTACAGCGCGAAAAGGGTGTGGCTCAGGGCATCATCGAGAGTGCCTGGGGTGGTACACCTATCGAAGCCTGGATTGCAGCCGATACTTTGGAAAAACATTTCCCTATGTATTACAAGCAGTTGCAACTTTACCGGAATGATGAATATGTGACTGCTCAACAGCGTGCTGCCAGTCAGGCTGAGCAACAGTGGCAGATGATTCTGAATGCTAACGACCCCGGACTGGGAAAATATACCGAACCTAGTTACGATGATTCCGGTTGGACTGAGGTTAACCAATACAATCTCTCGCCTAAACGTGAGTGGATCGGTTCGCTATGGTTGCGCCAGCATATACATATCGACGCGCAGCATGCCGGCAAGAAAGCACAGTTGTTGTTGGGCACTCTCTATGATTGTGACTACACTTACGTAAACGGAAAACTGGTGGGAAACACAGGCTATCAGTATCCGCCACGCCGCTATCAAGTACCCGAAGGGCTCCTCCATGAAGGTGATAACGTTATTACCATACGTTTTGTCAACAAGAGCGGAATGCCTCATTTCATCAAGGAGAAACCTTATAAATTCGTGTTTGGAAAGGGCGACGAACAACCTATAGGTGAAAAGTGGCTCCTCTGCGAAGGTGCGGAGATGCCGCGTGGCATCAGTATGGGTGTCAGTCTGCAGAACCAGCCCTCCACACTCTTCAATGGTATGATACATCCTTTGGCTCCGTTTGCCGTAGCAGGTGTGGTGTGGTATCAGGGTGAATCAAACACGGGTATGCAGCAGGCTGCCGACTATGCACCGATGTTACGGTTGCTGATGAAAAACTGGCGTCAGGCTTTCGAACGTCCGCAGATGCCTTTCGTCATTGTACAGCTTGCCAATTACATGGCATTTGTAGAGCATCCTCAGGATACGGGCTGGTCACGTGTTCGTGAGGCACAGCGTGTGATAGCTGCCGAAGATCCTTATTCCGAATTGGCACTTACCATCGATCTTGGTGAGACTGTAGATATCCATCCTTTACGGAAGAAAGAAGTGGCAGAGCGCATTGCACTCGACTTTGAACGATTAGTCTATGGAAAGAAAGTGCAGTTGGCTCCGAAAGTACTGCGGACAGAGGTAAAGGAGGGTAGGGTGATACTGACCCTCGACCAGCCAATAAAGTCGGGTTCTCTGAAGTTCTTCGAACTCTCTGACGAGAAAGGCATTTTCCACAATGTTGAGGCTACCGGCAGCGGCAATCAGATTATCATAACATCTCCTTTTGCAACCCCCACAGCCGTACGTTATGCATGGAAAGATAATCCGCTAGGTGTCAATGTCTACGGACAGAATAACCTTCCTCTCTCTCCATTCGAAATCAGTCTGAGAACTTCCACCAGTCAAAATTGAAGGTTCCCTTCATATTCTCAAAATGCAGATAGAGGTCGTGAACTCCTTTCACTTTCTCTACCTTGCTGCTGACAGTACGGAACTTCTCATCACCACCTGTTGCCTTTGCGGTCACACGACCGATTTCCTTACCTTCGATACCGTCAATGCGCAGGACTATGGTACCGTTTCCCTTTGCTGATGCTACACTTGCCATGAACTTCTGAGCACCTTTTGTACCGAAGTCAACACCTCTCACACGGATATACTCACCTTCATCAATATCCGTGATATACACCTCCACCTTTCCGGTAGAGTAGGGCATGTCCTTCACGATACCTGTGTTCCTGATACCCATCTTACAACTCTTCAGACCCTTTCCCCATGCCATAGTCTCGGCTTCCACACGTCGGTAAGGGTTGAGCCATTCAATCTGCCTGATAGGGTCTTGGTCGAGCCAGTAAGGAATCTCCTGAATAGTACCGTCAGCATTGTATGTGATTTCCTGACCACTTACAGAACGACGTTCGTGGTGTTCCCATAAGTCGATGTGCATGATGTCGTAGTTCTGTCCGAATACATAACTCTTGCCTTTATAATCACAGATACCTGGATGATTACCGCGGTCACGTTCTGTAGGACGCATGATATAACCCTTTGCTTCCCATGGTCCCACGGGTGAGTTGCTCATCGCATAACCCAGTGCCTCCGGACAACAGGTGGAGGCATAAGAGAGATAATATTTGCTGTTACGCTTGTAGAACCATGGACCTTCCTGATAGCGGTCGATGTGGGACTGCTTCATGATGTCGCTCTTCAACGAAATCATATCCTCGTTGAGCAAGGCGTAGTAGGTATGCGGATTACCCCAGTATATATAAGCTTGTCCGTCGTCATCAATGAACACGGTAGGGTCAATGTCATCCCAATGCTCCTTCTGCCATATAAGCGGTTTGCCGAGCGGGTCCTTGAACGGTCCGTAAGGAGAGTCTGCCACCAATACGCCGATACCGTGTCCATGCAAAGGTGCATAGAGATAAAACTTACCGTTGCGCTCCACCGTCTGAATAGCCCATGCTCCGTTCTCACGACTGCGCCATTCAAAGTCGCGGAGTGATGCTACAGCACCATGATCGGTCCAGTTTACCATATCTGTCGTTGAATACAACAACCAGTCGTACATGAAGAACCCTGCCGAGTTTCTCTCTTTCTCATCGTGGATATCCTCAGGAAAAGAATCGTGCGAAGTGTAGAGGAACAGAGTGTCACCCACCACCAATGGGGCAGGGTCTGCCGTGTACTTGGTAGAGATTACCGGCATGTTGCATTCTTCAATACCACGGAACTTCCACCAGTCAAAACTGCATATTTTTACACCCTTACGTCCACGGAACACAAAGTAGAGGTCGTGAACACCTGCTACCGGTGTGCGGAGGTCAACTACTTCTTCTTTCCACTTCTCCCAACCACCTGTGTGACCTACTTCAAGACGTGCTATGACCTTGCCTTCCAGACTGTCGATATGTACTTCGATGGCACCACCACGCAGGGCACTTGCCACACTTGCCGTAAAGGTACGGGGTACCTTCTTGCCGAAGTCCACCGCTTGCAGTTTGATATAGTCGCCCTCATGTGTTTCAGAAATATATACACCTGTCTCGTCGTTCCATTCACTCTTGACACCCTTCGAGAAAGCCATTGTCTCAGCTTCCACACGTTCGTACGGATTAAGTGTACCGATAGGTTCCACACCCTTGTCCGTAGGCAGAATAGTTGGGAACGTACCGTCGGCATTAAACTTGAACTCCTCCACAGCTACGCTACGACCGAAACCGCCACCACCCGGCAGTTTGCCTGTGTGATAGAAGAAATAGTCGTGTCCCTTGAAACGTTCATAACCGCAGTGGTTTGTAAACGAACCCGTACCACCTTCCGGCATGATGATGCCCTTGTAAGTCCATGGACCCATAGGTGTCGGAGCCTCTGAGTAAGCGATATGCTCAGGCACACCACCAGCTGCATAAAGCAGATAGTAACGTCCGGCAGGCTTGCCGGCCTCTTGCTTCTCTCCCTTTCTGGGGGAGATGGTGGGGGCTTTCATAATCCACGGACCTTCCGTGTAGCAGTCCTTATACTGCTTTCCCTTTTCACGCTTTGACATATCCGGCGAACCGAAACCCTCCTCAGTCATGTCCAAGAGGGTTACCTCACCATTGAAACTGATCATGTCCTCGTTCAGTTTTCCGCAATACACACGTGGGTTACCCCAGTAGAGCCAAGCCTGTCCGTCATCATCAATGAACACGGTAGGGTCGATATGATCCCACGAACCGTTTTCATAGAGCGGTTTACCGATAGCATCACGGTACGGACCTTCGGGCTTGTCAGCCACAGCCACACCAATCGCCATACCGTTCGACAGACGTGAGTGGGCACAGATATACCAATAGAACTTACCGTTACGTTCCACTGTCTGACTTGCCCATGCGCGGTCATCTGCCCAACTGAAACTCTCCAATGCCAACGGACTTCCGTGGTCGGTCCAGTTTACCATATCTGCCGAACTGTACACACGCCATTCCTGCATCCAGAAGAAATCGGCTTTGTCCTCGTCATGACCCGTATATACATAGATTCTGTCACCATACACCATCGGAGCCGGGTCACTCGTGCACCATGTCTGTACAAAAGGATTCTGTGCTTTAGTCGCAAGTACTGCGAATGCCACGAAGGCACATGTCATCAGTTTTTTCATGTTATTCTTAATTTTTAACTTTCAATTCATAACACCCTTGGGGTTCAGTCTCAATATCATACTCATACACCTTCCTTACCGTGAGTTCCGGTTTTGAAGTGAGCGACTTGGACAGTAGCGGTTCCTTGATTTGTGCAGGAGCCAGCAGACTGTTCGGACAATTACCCTTTGCCTCCTTCAGTCCTTTGCCTTTAAGGGGTACATACGAGCGTATCCGCAGCGTACCACCAATCGTCGAACGGATTACCGCCGTACGCAGTTTTCCGTCCGTCCACTGCTCGTCCACGATAAATCCGCCACGTGCACGCAGACCCTTTACCTCACCTTCTTTCCAGTCTGTAGGCAAGGCAGGCAACAGATGTACGGCACCGTCATGACTCTGCACCAGCATCTCACAGATACCTGCCGACACACCGAAGTTGCCGTCAATCTGGAATGGTGGATGGGCATCGAAGAGGTTAGGGTAGGTACGTCCGTTAGGATACTTGCGGGCAGCACCGTCGTCAGGCAACAGATGCAGCATGTTCTTAATTATAGTGAAGGCATGATCGCCATCGAGCATACGTGCCCAGAAGTTTGTCTTCCATCCCAGACTCCATCCCGTAGCCATATCGCCACGCTGGATCAACGTATTGGCTGCAGCGGCAAACAGTTCGGGGTGTGAATACGGAGAGATTTGGTTCGAGGGATACAGACCGTAGAGATGCGAGATATGACGATGTTCATCCTTTGGGTCATCGGCATCGATCAGCCATTCCTGCAACTGTCCGTAACGACCTATCTGCATCGGAGGGAGCTGTTCCAGTGCCGAAGTGAGACGACTTATGTATGATGGTTCTTCTCCCAGAATCTCTGCAGCTTTCAGAGTGCTTGATAGGGCATCGAACGCTATCTGGTTATCCATCGTCGAACCAGCCGTCACATTCGTACCCTTGCCACTCGGTCCGTGCTCCGGTGATACAGTCGGAACGGTCATCAGCCATCCTGCAGCCTGTTTTACCTCACCGTCAGCAGGATATACCTGCATGTAGTCGAGCAGGAAGTCGGCAGCACCTTTCAGTACGGGGTACCACTTTCTGAGAAATTCCTCATCACCGGTAAAGAGATAATGTTGCCATATATGCGTAGTCATCCAGGCACCACCCGTTGGGAACATACCCCAAGGGGTACCGTCCACCGGACCTGCAATCCTCCAGATGTCTGTATTGTGATGAGTCACCCAACCCTTGCAGTCGTACATCTCCTTTGCAGTCTTCGCACCTGTCTCACTCAGGTCTTTAATCATCGAGAAGAACGGTTCCTGTGTCTCAGCCAGATTGCCTACCAATGCAGGCCAGTAGTTCATCTCGGCATTGATATTGATGGTGTATTTCGAATCCCATGGGGCATTCATCTTGTCGTTCCACACACCTTGCAGGTTGGCAGCCTGTCCTCCCGGCTGACTTGAAGAAATCAGCAGGTAACGTCCGTACTGCATCATCAGTGCCACCATATCCAGGTCACTGGCATCCTTCTCGAAGGCAGCTACACGCTTGTCTGTCTCCAGACCTGAGTTTGCCGACTTGGGCAACGAGAGCTTTACGCGGTTATACTGTTCCTGATATTTCCTGATGTGATTCGTGAGCAGTTGTTTGAATGGTTTTCCATACACGGCAGCCAGAGTCTCATTGTTCTTCTTAATCGGATTACCACTCACGTCGTGATAGTTGACGAAGTTTGTAGCAGCTGTGATATAGAGTGTGGCACTTGTGGCATCTTCCACACTGAATCCCGTCACTTTACGCTTCACCTCACCATCACTTTCTAGCAGCACACGACACTCGGCTTTCAGTCCGGCTTTGATACCTTCCTGCTCCACACCATCTACTACGGCTGCCAGTTCGTTGACAGTTCCTTCTATACCTTCATGGGCAGAAACGGTAAAGATGTCCGAGGATAATTGACTTATGAATTCTATACTAAAAGATAAAGTACCTTTCTTATTGGTTTTCAGTTGGATAATAATTACACTGTCAGCTTGTGAAGCGAATGCCGTGCGCTCATATTTTACGCCATTATATATATAAGATGTGGTAGCCGTAGCATCGCTGAGATTCAAGGCACGCTCATAATTGGTGACATCCTTATGACCCAATGAGAGTTTCAGACTACCCAGCGGCAGGAAGCGCATACCGTGCGGTCCTTTTACGAAATACTGGTCTAGCAGTCTGGCTGCCTTGCCCTCCTTGCCTTCGAAAATCAGACGGCGCACCTCAGGCAGATATTCCAGCGACTCCTTGCTGTTGTTGTTATATGGTTCGCCACTCCAGAAAGTCTCCTCGTTGAGTTGGATTTCCTCCGTATCGGTACCACCGTAAATCATGGCACCCATCCGGCTGTTGCCTATGGGCAGAGCCTCCAACCAGTGAGTGGCAGGACGGGCATACCACAGACGTTCTGTATTGTCAGCCTCCTTTGCGAAGAGCTGCACAGCCGACAACATAGTCAGCAGAAAGAAAATCGTGTGTTTCATACGTATTATTCTGCAAGGATTTTTCTTGTTGTACCGTCAGGAAGGCGTTCTATACAGAGGCCTTGAGGACCGTTTATCCGCCTGCCTTGCAGGTCGTAATAACTTACAGTACCTGTAGCAGGTCTTTTCTTTACCTCAGCTACACCGGTCGAACCGTCATCAATCATGAAGACATAAGTATTCAGACTGCGGGCAGGCAGATCTACAGTAACATACTTCGTCGGTTCTGCTATTTCGATATCCGTCTTCTGGCACAGGTTAGTCTTCTCATTGCCCGTTGATAAAATGTGCGTACCACTCATCACCTTATTAGGCAAAGTGAGTCTCAGACTGTGTGCCGTCTCTGTAGTGTCAATAGCCACGACGATGATTGAGTCACCCTTGATATAAGCCGAATATTCCAGGTCTGCTTCACAACCGTCAGTTTTGTCGAGCGAAGTCTTCAGACGTGTTGAACCTGTTAAGTACTTCGAGAAATGACTCATGACATAGGCACGAGGCAACAGCTTGTTCTTGTACTTGTTGTCTTTTCCAAAACTCTCCTCACCCGTAGCGACGAAAGCCCAGTGGGCACGCATATACCAGTAGATATAGGCAGTACAACCACCCAGCATACACTCGTTCACCTCCTCTGCGAAGCGCAGTTGATCGTGCCATGTAGGCAGACTGGTATCGCTGAACGATACAGAATGTTCCGTCATCCATACCTCCTTGTTGTACCTCTCAGCCAGTACAACCGCCTTCTTCATTACCTCCAGCGGAGCATGTCCGTAGAGGTGACCTGCCACGATGTCGATTTCATTACGGCATGTAGGGTCAGTCATCAGCGGGTCGGTATAGTTCTGCGTGAAACCCAGACTCTCACCGCTTATCAGTTTCACACCATTGTATGTCTCGCGGTCCAGCTGGTTTGCATAGTTCTTTACCAGTTTTACCAGTTCCTGCGGGTCGTACAGGCAACCTGAGTAATTCACCCACCAGTCAGGTTCGTTCTGAAGTGACACAGCATCGACCTCGACACCCTTCTTTTTCATATATGCCAAATATGAGTTCAGCCATGGGAAGAACTTCTCGTAGCAGTCCTCGCGCAACTTTCCGCGCTGGTTTTGCGGGTCGTTATCATCATACTCGTTTACCCTACCGCCCGAAGCCGAACCGTTAGTCTTATATTCTCCTGGGGGCGACCATGGAGTACCGAATACGATACCGCCACGTCGTTTCACAATCAAGGCAGAAGGCACGCATCCATGCCAGTTGTAAGTGCTCCATGAAACGTTCTCGTCACCATCAAAACTGGGTGATATCTCCATACGCATGATGTTCAGTCCTATCTTCGATGTCGAACCGTACAGCTGTTTTACAGGTTCGGTGTCATCACCATACGGACACATGGCTCCGTCGCAGCAAGCTGCACCGAACCCCGTGATGGTTTGCGCTTTGGTTGACTTCACCGTCATGCGGATAGTCTTTGCTTCAGCAGCAGTTACGGTTGCCAGTGCAAGCAGTACAGCAACCAACCGACGCATTGTCGGCACTTTGGTAGTAAAAAGATGTTTCATAAAGTATAGTTAGTAAAATGATTGCGAACGAATTGCGGTGCAAAGGTACGGTTAAGCGAATACAATACAAAATAAATCTGTTTATTTTTATTGTTGAGCGGTAGTACCTTCTTTCTCCACTTTGTTGCGAAAGCGCAAGCGATGACGGCGAGCCAAACTTACGACAAAAAAAGACGACTCCACAAATTAATGCGAAGTCGTTTTTAAATTTAATGAGGCAACGCGAACTTATTCTCGGTGATTACCTTGGCACATTCGTCCATGTCCTTCTTGGTGCTTGGAGTCGGTGTGAAGATGATGCGCACACGCTTGATGAGGTCAGCGCCTACTTCATCCTTCTTATCTTCGGGCTTA
The DNA here is from genome assembly GCA_902774005.1 of uncultured Bacteroidales bacterium. Taxonomy (GTDB): domain Bacteria; phylum Bacteroidota; class Bacteroidia; order Bacteroidales; family Bacteroidaceae; genus Minthosoma. The sequence continues at coordinate 29,242 of CACYGK010000017.1, forward strand.
GCCTTCATGTCGAGACCGATGCGGAATATTCCGAGGTCGCCGAACTCCAGACCGTGTCCGTTGCAGAGCATCTGCTCCATTTCGTGGAGGATGGCATCGAACGTCTGTTCG
>CACYGK010000018.1 GCA_902774005.1 uncultured Bacteroidales bacterium
TGAGTTTATGGATGGTTTCTCGGAGGATATAGAGGTGCTGTGGGGACATTATCCGGATGATAGTCTGGGTGATGATATCAAGGTGTCGATTGTGGCTACCGGATTTGATAATAATGACTGCCCGCAATGGAAGAAGAAGGATGAACAGGAACAATTGACAGGACTGTATGAGAAGTATTATAAGTTACCAAACAAGTCGATTGCAGAATTGAAGGGTCAGGAACCTGAAGAGTCAGAGACGGAGGATGAGAACGCTAAGACTCCTGTTGCGACAAGTATACCGGCTACAGTTGAGACAACGAATGAAAAGGAGAATGAGACTCATCCTTTCGTTTCATTCTTTAGCAGTCTGGGGAGTAAACTCGGAGTTTTTATGGAAGAACAATAAGAAGTCTGAAGTCTGATGTATGAGGGAAGATGGTTAATTATTCATGGTTGAGGGTTTAGAGTCTTTAGATGTTCAAATTAAAATACTGAATTTTGGGTATTGACTTGTGTGTGGGTTTCGTTGTACCTTTGCAGCGGAAAAAGAAAAGTCTTTACTCATATTATAAATAATGTGTCGTGAGACACTATGAACTTTGACCTCGGAACGGAGGCGAAGTCTCTTTAGAATTACGTAAACCATAAAATGTTAGAGGTAAGTCGCTGTGTTTTCGTCGGAAAATGCAGCGATTTATTTTTATTTTGTTTATCTTCGCACGATTTTTAATTCGAATTGGTTATGAAACGATTTGCAATCGCTGCTTTTACGGCTCTGATGACGCTCTCCGTCGCTGGACAGACGGAGTATAAGGGGACGTTCAATAACATGGAGTACGGACTGAGGATGAAGATGAATCTGGAGAAGATGGATGTGCCTGTGCCGGGTATGGAGGATCTGGACAGCTGCTACGGATGGATTCAGGGCAGACTGAACGGTGCGTGGTATCTGCTGAAGGTGAAGGAGAAGACGGAGAAGAAGGCTGTGGTGCGTGCTGTGAGTGAACGCGGTGCTGATGCGCAGGATCTGGAGATTAAGTTGACTCCATTAAGTTGACTCCTCTCGGACTGGAGATGAAACTCATCGGGGGTACGTATATGAAAGGTGTGGATAAGAATAAGTATGTGAAGTTGCCAAAGCCTCTGGTGATGGAAAAGGAGTAGTGGTTTACGGCTTACAGGTTTATTGAACATCTAAAAACGCGAAAGACTCGTAATTTATTTAGACAAAAAACCCAAATAACCCCATTAAAGAGATTGTACTCTTACCAGAGTATTTTAATGTTATTAGTTATAATCCTGCTTGTATGCAAGCATCCAGACAGTCTTATCCCCAATAACATTACCCCTTACAGGGTTCCAATCTCTTTAACGGCAAAAACAACGGTTCTTCGAACCTAAAAAACTTTTAATCAGCTTACTGTTATGAAACAACAAAGTTATGGTTAGCGTTATGGTTAGCGTTGAAAATGTTTTTTAGCGTAGCGATGTATTTGCTCACGAAGTATGTGGTAGCTCTGCTAAGAGCCAAAGATGAGAGGTAAATATTTTTATCTGGGGGCTTGCACACAAGGAAAAATATATGCATCTCATCTTATAAGGGCTGTAAGCCCGAAACATACTGAAGTGAGGGTTTTTAAGGTTTTTGTTTCAAAAAAAATAATTCGTGAGATTGGCTATGCCTTTCTCAAACGCGACTCGGCAAAGTCGATGCGAGCATCACTCTGCACTCGCTGCTTTTTCGATTCGTGAGATTCGTGTTCGAAAAAGATAAAAGATGAGATATGGAAGAAATGCTGAAAGGTTTCAATAGTGCACAGAAGGAGGCTGTGGTGTATTGTGACGGTCCGTCGCTTGTGATTGCAGGTGCAGGGTCGGGTAAGACCCGTGTGCTTACGTATAAGGTGGCGTGGCTGATGGGTCTGGGCTATGAGCCTTGGAGTATTCTGGCACTGACGTTTACGAATAAGGCGGCGGACGAGATGAAGCAGAGGGTGGCGAAGATCGTGGGTGAGGAGAGAGCCAGGATGGTGTGGATGGGTACGTTCCATAGTGTGTTTCTGAGGATTCTGCGTGTGGAGCATGACAGGATTGGGTTTGAAAGTAATTTCACGATTTATGATACGGCTGATTCGAAGAGTCTGCTGAAGTCGGTGATGAAGGAGATGGGACTGGACGATAAGCAATATAAGCCGGGAAATGTGCTGGCAAGAATATCGAATGCGAAGAATCAGCTGGTTACTGCCGAGGAGTATGTGCAGAACCAGAATAATGCGTATGAGGATTCAAGGGCTAAGATGCCTGCGCTGGGTGAGGTGTTCCGCCGCTACAGTCAGAGACTGAAGAGTGCGAACGCGATGGATTTCGATGATATTCTGGTTTATACTTATATGCTGCTTGAGAAGAACGAGGATGTGAGACTGAGGTATTCGGAGAGGTTCAAGTATGTGTTAGTGGATGAATATCAAGACACTAATTATGCGCAGCACAGAATCGTTTGGTTACTGACTAAGGAGAGGCAGAAGGTGTGTGTGGTGGGAGATGATGCTCAGAGCATTTACAGTTTCCGTGGTGCGAATATAGATAATATCCTGACGTTTCAGGACCAGTATAAGGGCAGTAAGCTTTTCAAACTGGAACAGAACTACCGCTCTACACAGACGATTGTGGAGGCGGCTAACAGTCTGATAAACAAGAATGAACATAGGATTGACAAGAAGGTGTTCTCGGAGAAGGAGAGGGGTGAGCAGATTCTGGTGACGGAGGCTTACTCGGATGTGGAGGAAGGACAGGTGGTGGTGAAGCAGATTAAGACGATGATGAAGCTGGAGGGTGGTACGTATGCTGATTATGCCATTCTGTACAGGACGAATGCTCAGAGTCGTATTTTCGAGGAGGAACTGGCGAAGAACGGTATTCCGCATCAGATTTATGGTGGTATGTCGTTCTACCAGCGAAAGGAGATTAAGGATGCTCTGGCTTATATGCGACTGGCTGTGAACCGTAACGATGAGGAGGCTCTGAAACGTGTCATCAATTATCCGGCAAGGGGTATCGGACAGACTACGCTGCAGAAGATTATAGATGCTGCGGCTACTCAGGAGCAGAGTCTGTGGACTGTACTCGAAACACCCTTGCAATGGGGTGTTAAGGTGTCGAACGGTACACTGGATAAGTTGTATGGTTTTAAGCAGTTAATAGATGAATTTGCAGCTATGGCTCAGACGGAGAATGTGGATGAAGTGGGAAAACAGATATTGACGAAGTCGGGCATCGTTGCTGAGATTTACCAGGATAAGACTCCGGAAGGATTGTCGAAGATGGAGAATATCGAGGAACTGATGAACGGTATGACGGACTTCGTGGACAGACGCATGGAGGAGGGGAATGAGAATGTGATGCTGGTGGATTATCTGGCTGAGACTTCGCTGCTGAGTGATACGGATATGGGAGGGAAGAGTGACGAACCGAAGGTGTCGCTGATGACTATCCACTCGGCAAAGGGACTGGAGTTTCCGACTGTGTTTGTCGTGGGACTGGAGGAGAATCTGTTCCCCAGTATGCTGGCAAGCGGTAGTCCGAGAGAGATGGAGGAGGAAAGACGACTCTTCTACGTGGCTCTGACCCGTGCTGAGCGTCATTGTTTCCTGTCGTATGCCAAGAGCCGTTTCAGATATGGCAAGATGGAGTTTGGCAGGGCAAGCCGTTTCCTAAGGGATGTGGACAGCCGATTCCTGAGAATCGGTGCAGGGGGAAGGATGGGAACTACGGAATCTCGGAGTTACGGAGCGACGGAAACACGGAAATATGGATTCACGGATTCACGGAGTTTTGGAACTACGGAAACACAAAGGTTCGGTGGTTTGGGAAGCATGGGTCAACAGTTGCAAATGCGACCACAACCACAGATGCGTCCTGTCTCTTCTGTAAGCCGTCCTGCTGTGAGCAGTGGCAGCAGTTCAATTGGTGGACTGAGCATAGGACAACGGGTGCTGCATCAGAAGTTTGGTGAGGGTGTGGTTGAGAAGGTGGAAGGAACCGGTGAGAATACGAAGGCTTATATACGTTTTGCAAATGCAGGACTGAAACAACTGCTCCTGAAGTTTGCCAAGTTGGAAATAATTTAGGCCATAAATAGTAAATAGTCAAATAGTAAATAGTCAAATAGTAAATGATACAAGGTCCTTGTTATATTATTGAAGAAAAGCGACTGAGGAGAAATCTGAGATTGATTAGCGACGTGAGTCGGAGAGCTGACGTTGAGATAATCCTTGCATTTAAAGCTTTTGCACTTTGGAAGTCGTTCCCGATTTTCAGAGAGTATATTCAGCATACGACGGCTAGTTCGCTGTCGGAGGCTCGGTTGGCGCTGGAGGAATTCGGTGCGAAAGCTCACACTTATTCTCCTGCGTACGTGGATGAGGAGTTTGACGAGATAGTGAGGTGTTCGTCGCATATCACATTCAATTCGCTGAATCAGTTTGAGAGGTTTCACGAGAGGGCAGAAAGTGCCGGAGTGAAGTGCGGACTGAGGGTGAATCCGGAATATTCGGAGATTGAGACGGAGCTGTATAATCCTTGTGCTGCCGGAAGCAGGTTCGGTGTACTGGCTGAGAATCTGGACGAAAGACTGCCGAAGGGTGTTACGGGTTTTCATGTTCATTGTCTGTGTGAGAACGGTGCTGATACGTTGGCAAGGACTCTGGAACATGTGGAGGAGAAGTTTTCAAAGTGGTTCGGACAGATAGAATGGCTGAATCTGGGAGGAGGTCATCTGATGACTCGCGAGGGTTATGATATTGATTTACTGGTTGAGACTCTGAACGGACTGCATAGGAGGTATCCGCATCTGAAGGTTATCATGGAACCGGGAAGTGCATTTGCATGGCAGACGGGTAATCTGGTTTCGAGGGTTGTGGACATCGTAGAGAATAAAGGAATAAAGACTGCTATACTGAATGTGAGTTTTACATGTCACATGCCCGACTGTCTGGAGATGCCTTATCACCCTTCGGTGGTAGGAGCGAAAGTAGTTACGGCTGAGAAGGGAGAGAGGATTTACAGACTTGGCGGCAATTCGTGTCTGTCGGGCGATTTCATGTCGGCATGGGAGTTTGACAAGGAACTGAAGGTTGGCGACGAGGTGGTGTTTGAGGATATGATTCACTATACGACGGTGAAGACGAATATGTTCAACGGTATCAGTCACCCTTCGATTGGTATGCTGCACGAGGACGGCAGTTTTGAATTGTTCAGGCAGTTTGATTATGAGGATTACAAAAAAAGAATGGATTGATTGTCCATTCTTTTTTTCTGTTACCACAGCAGTATGTATAATAATATTGAGAATGCTCCGATGATTATGATTCCGTAGGTGTAGTTGCGAGACGACTGATAGAGGTAGAGCCGGATGGGTAGGGCTTTGATATCTGCTTTGGTGTCGCAGGCATCGGACCAGAGCCAGATGGCATTGCCACCGACGAGGACTCCGAAGAAGAAGAATGCTTGGATACCTATGTCGTGAAGGTAGGCAATGAAGGAGTCGGGAGCAGCAAAGATGGACCATATCTCGATGACGGTGGTTATGAGTATAATTGCAGCTCCTGTACATCCGAGTATGACTGCCCAGAATTTAAGTTTGCGAACGTCGTTTTCGCTCAACTGACTTGCCTCGCAAAGGTTTTTGTTATGCTGCGAAACAGCTACGAAGATGATGAACAGGATGATGAAGATGTAGCTGCCACGGATGTGGAACGGCATTTCGGGCAGGAGAACCTTGAAGAGTACGCCAAGCGGAATGGTGAGCAGGGCTGTAAGTGTGGCTGCCTGTGTGGAAGCGCGTTTCCAGAAAAGTCCGAGACCGAATACGGTGACGATGCCCGGGTAGATGAAGCTGGAGTATTCCTGAATGTATTGGAATGCCTGGTCGAGACTGCCAAGGAGTGGGGTGGTGGCTATGAGTGCGACGAGAAGTGCACAGAGCGAAGCGATTCGTCCGACGTTGACAAGACGGAGGTCGCTGGCTGTAGTATTGATGTATTTCTTGTAGATATCGACTGTGAAGATGGTTGCCGTACTGTTGATGAGTGACGATAGGGTAGAGATGATGGCTGCGATAAGGGTTACGAAAGCGAGTCCCTTGATACCTGTGGGTGTGAAGTTGTGGATGAGCCACGGATAGGCATTATCGGATTTTGCCAGTCCTTCGTCGATACGCAAAGCTGCGATGATGTCGGGGTGCAACTCTACGAGGTAGTATGCACAGAGTCCGGGAAGCAGTACGAAGAAGGGGATGAGGAGTTTGAGGAAGGCTGCGAAGAGCATTCCTTTCTGTCCTTCCTGGACGTCTTTGGCAGCGAGTCCTTTCTGTATGATGTATTGGTTACAACCCCAGTAGCCGATGTTGGTGAGCAGGATGCCTCCGAAGACGGCTGCTATACCCGGTACGTTGCTGAAGGCCTGGGGGTCGTGGGATTGCTGGATGATAAGATGGAAGTGGTCGTTGAAGAGATTTTCGCCTGTGGTGAGGTCGGTGTACATCTTACCGAGCATTTGGAAGGGGGAAAGCTCGAATATGTTTCCAATCTGCTGGAGAACTACCCATGAGGTGATGAAACCGCCACCTATGAAGAGGGCGCACTGGAGCACGTCGGTCCATGCTACTGCCAACAGTCCGCCGTAGGTGGTGTAGGAACCAGCTACGACGAAGAGGGCAAAGACGATGAATAGGCGCAGGCTGATGTCGAGGGTACCGATATGAATCGCGACTCCGTGGAGTCCGAATATCTGTTCGATGGCAAGTGCTCCCAGCCAGGCTACTGACGTGAGGTTGATGAATACGTAGATGAAGAGCCATAGTATGGAGAAGGAGAGTCCTACTCCGTTGTTGTAACGCTCGCTGAGGAACTGCTGTATGGTTTTTGTCTTGCGTTTTATCATCGTAGGCAGGAAGAATTTTCCTATAACGATGAGTATGATGGCTGCCATCACTTCGTAAGCAGCAATGGCGATGCCGTTGGCAAAACTGGTTCCGGACATACCTATGAAATGTTCGGTCGAAATGTTGGCTGCGATGAGTGAGGCACCTACTACCCACCATGTCAGCGTGTTGCTGGCAAGGAAGTAGTCTTTGGCAGATGTCTCTTTCTTGCGGTCGCGACTTACGAATATTCCAAGGCTGACAATCAGTATGACGTAAACAGTCAGGATGATAAAGTCGAGAGTCTGAAATCCTGACAATACTATGGATTCAGCAAATGTATTCATTACTTTATTTTACGGGTATGTCGTTGATGCGCTGTTGATGGCGTCCGCCAGCAAACGGAGTCTGGAAGAATTCATCGAGACACTGACGACATACGTCCTCGCTGATGAAACGACCCGGGAAGACGATGACATTGGCGTCGTTATGTTCACGGATGAGGTGGGCTATCTCCGGTTGCCAGACAAGTCCGGCACGAATGCTCTGGTGCTTATTGAGTGTCATTGAGATGCCTTCGCCCGAACCACACATTGCGATTCCGGGATATACTTCTCCGCGTTCGATGCCTTCAGCAAGTGCATGACCGTAGGTAGCATAGTTGCACGACTCCTCAGAGTAGGTACCGTAGTCCTTGAACCCGATACCATGCTCTTCGAGGTAGCGCTTGACAAATTGTTTGAGGGGGTAGGCGGCATGATCGCTCGCCAACCCCACTGTCTTTATGTCCATTAGAATAGTTTGTTTACTTGTTCGTATACGTTTTCAGCTGTGTATCCGAGTTTCTCATCGAGTACTTTGTAAGGTGCTGAGAATCCGAATGACTCAAGTCCCCAGATTGTACCTTCTGATGCAGGTACAAGTCCGATGAGGTTGACTGGAAGTCCTGCTGTCATACCGAACTTCTTCACTCCTGCTGGGAGTACAGATTGCTGGTACTGAACTGGTTGCTCGCGGAAGAGACCTTCAGACGGTACACTTACGATGCGTACTTTCTTTCCGTCTTTGCGAAGCAGTTCGGCTCCGGCAATGAGTGTGGATACTTCAGAACCTGTAGCTACGAGGATTACATCAGGATTGGCATCTGAACCGGCTACGATGTAACCGCCCTTTGCAACCTGGCTGTAGTCGTTGCCAGCTGGCAGGTTGTTGATGTTCTGACGTGACAGGATGAGTGCTGTAGGTGTTGACATGTTTTCCATTGCCAGTGCCCATGATGCTGTAGTCTCCTGTGCGTCAGCAGGACGGAGTACGAGTACTGATGGTTTGCCATGATGATTGTGGAGTTTCTCCATGAGACGGATCTGTGCCTCCTGCTCAACCGGTTCGTGAGTAGGTCCGTCTTCACCGACACGGAATGCGTCGTGAGTCCAGATGAACTTAACAGGGAGTTCCATAAGAGCTGCCATACGAACTGCCGGTTTCATGTAGTCGGAGAATACGAAGAATGTACCACAAGCTGGGATGACTCCTCCGTGGAGTGCCATACCGATACAGCAGCATGCCATTGTGAGTTCGGCAACACCTGCCTGGAAGAATGCTCCTGAGAAGTCGCCCTTTGTGAAGGCATGTGTCTTCTTGAGGAATCCGTCTGTCTTGTCGGAGTTGGAGAGGTCGGCACTTGCACAAATCATGTTTGGTACCTGTTCTGCCAGTACGCTGAGACAAGCAGCTGATGCTGAACGTGTTGCGTCGTTGTCCTTCTGTACACACTTGCTCCAGTCGATCTTCGGTGCTTTGCCACTGAACCAGTCTGCCTGCTGAGCTGCTTTGTCAGGATTAGCTGCTGCCCATGCTTTCTCTTCTGCATAGCGGGCTGCACAGATGGTTTCGAGTTCCTTGGCACGGTTAGCATAGAGTTCCTTAACGTCTGGGAAGATCTGGAATGGATTTTCAGGATCGCCACCGAGGTTCTTGATTGTATTGATGAATGCGTCGCCACCGAGTGGTGCTCCGTGTGTCTTGCAGTTTGCTTCGTATGATGTACCATCAGCCTTAAGAGCACCCTTACCCATGATACACTTACCGATGATGAGTGTCGGTTTGCCCTTAACAGCCTTAGCCTGATCAAGTGCCTTGCGAATCTGGGCTGCATCGTTACCTACTATCTCGATTACTTCCCAACCGAGTGCGCGGTATTTTGCTGCTGTGTTCTCGTTCATCACTTCCTTTGTCTCAGTAGAGAGCTGGATGTCGTTGGAGTCGTAGAACATGATGAGGTTGTCGAGTCCGAGAACTGCTGCGATACGAGCTCCACCCTGTGAGATTTCTTCCTGCACACCACCATCGGAGATGTATGCATAGATGGTTTCCTTCTCAAATGTAGGGTTGCCTGTGTGAGCTGCAAGGAATTTTGCTGCGATAGCTGCTCCGATAGCAAAGACATGTCCCTGTCCGAGTGGACCGGATGTGTTTTCGATGCCTCGAGCTATTTCAAACTCTGGGTGTCCGGTAGTAGGGGAGCCCCACTGACGGAGCTGTGCCAGTTCTTCGAGTGAGAACTTACCGATGAGGCAGAGCTGCGAGTAGAGCATCGGTGCCATGTGACCTGGGTCAAGGAAGAAACGGTCGCGACCTACCCACTCAGGGTTCTTCGGGTCGTACTGAAGGTATTCGGAATAGAGGACGTTGATGAAGTCGGCTCCACCCATTGCACCTCCAGGGTGACCTGATTTAGCCTTTTCTACTGCACTGGCAGCAAGGATACGGATGTTGTCCGCTGCGTGATTTAATACTTTGATATCGTTCATAGTGTTTTATTTAGTTTTTGCATTTAACGGCTGCCTGTTCGATGCCAAGGCATGCTTTGTAATTTTCGATATAACGGTTGAAGCCTGCTACGTCTTCTGGAGTAGGTGCTACCTCGCTACCTGTGTTGCCTGCGAATACGACTTCTTCGAGCCAGTCGGCAAGGTTGCGCTTCTCTTTGTTGTTGACTACATAGGCTGCAAGCAGTGCGATACCCCATGCACCACCTTCTCCTGCTGTCTCCATGACAGAGATTGGAGTATTGAGTGCTGCTGCGAGCATGCGCTGTCCGACGATTGGAGTAGTGAAGTAACCTCCGTGTCCCATGATGCGGTCAACACGTACCATCTCTTCGTTGAGAAGGATGTCGTTACCCAGTTTGAGTACGCCGATAGCTCCGTAGAGGTGTGCACGCATGAAGTTGGCAAGACTGAACTTGTCGTTTGCTGAACGAACGAAGAGTGGACGTCCGTCTTCCAGTCCTGTTACAGGTTCGCCGGAGATGTAGTTGTAGCTGATGATACCACCACAGTCGGGGTCACCCTTGAGTGCTGTGTTGAAGAGGTTGGTGTAGAGTTCGTTGGTAGTTTGCTGTACTCCAAGCAGTTCAGCATATTCCCTGAACATCTTAACCCATGCGTTGATATCGCTGGTACAGTTGTTGCAGTGTACCATGGCAACGAGTGAACCGTCAGGAGTAGTAACCATGTCAATCATCTCGTATGGTTTTGAAAGCGGTTTCTCGAGTACTATCATTGAGAATGATGATGTACCTGCACTTACGTTACCTGTACGTTGCTTAACAGCGTTGGTTGCAACCATTCCGGTACCTGCGTCGCCTTCAGGAGGACATACTGGTATGCCTGCCTTCAGATGACCTGAAACGTCGAGTCGGTTTGCTCCTTCAGGAGTGAGGAAACCTGCGTTCTCACCTGCGTTGAGTGACTTTGGAAGTATGTCGAGGAGTTTCCATCCGAATTTATATGGTGCGATGAGTTTGTCGAATTTCTCAACCATCTCAGCATCATAAGTCTTGGTAGCGGGGTCAACAGGAATCATACCTGAAGCATCACCGACACCGAGTACTTTCTGACCTGTAATCTGCCAGTGGATATAACCTGCGAGAGTAGTGAGGAATTCGATATCCTTTACATGCTCTTCGTTGTCGAGTATGCACTGATAAAGGTGCGAGATGCTCCAACGGAGAGGTATGTTATAGTTGAAGAGCTGAGACAGTTCGGCAGCAGCTTTTCCTGTGTTGGTGTTGCGCCATGTGCGGAAAGGAACGAGGATGTCGTTGCCTTTGAATGCCATGTATCCGTGCATCATCGCACTGACTCCGATAGCGGCAAGAGTCTCGATCTCCACTTCATACTGTTCAAGCACGTTCTTGCGAAGGTCGGCATAGCAGTCCTGAAGTCCGTACCAGATAGCTTCGGTAGAGTAGGTCCAGAGTCCGTCGACGAGCTGGTTCTCCCATGTGTGACTACCTTGAGCTATCGGGTTGTTGTTCTGGTCGATGAGCACGGCTTTGATACGTGTCGAACCGAATTCAATACCCAATACGGCTTTTCCTGCTTGTATTGTCTGTTTTGCATTCATACGATTTATCTGTTTTAGTTAGTAGATAATGTGGAGCTGAAAGGAGTGTGCGTATGACACTGCCTTCCAGCTCCGGCATGTATTACTTCAGTGCTTTGTTCAACATGTAGTAAACCTCGTTCATCTGCAAGTCGTGCTTGAACTCGCTGATGGTTGTGTTCTTGTTGATCTTGACATATTCGATGCCAGTCATCTCAGCAAAGTCTTCCCAGTACTCCTCTGTGATGTCGTATGAGAATGCGCTGTGGTGTGTACCACCTGCGAGAATCCATGCACCGGCACCGATTTCGAATGTTGGCTGTGGAACCCAGAGTGCAGAAGCAACAGGCAGTTTTGGCATTGGCTTCGGTTCGATACATTCTACTTCCTGAGAGATGAGACGGAAACGGTTGCCAAGGTCAACAACTGTAGCCTTGATACCACGACCTACCTTAGAAGTGAATACGAGACGTGCAGTCTGCTGCTTGCGGATACCGATGCCGAGGAAGTGTACTTCGAGCTTTGGTTTGTCAACTGCGATGAGTGGACAAACTTCGAGCATGTGGCTCTGCAGACAAGAACTGCGGTCGCCGGCGAAGTTCAGAGTGTAGTCCTCGAGGAATGAGCAACCTGTAGGCATGCCCTGCTGGATAACCCAGAGTGAACGGCAGAGACAAGCTGTCTTCCAGTCACCTTCAGCTCCGAATCCGTAACCCTCAGCCATGAGACGCTGTGAAGCGAGACCTGGAATCTGGTCGAATCCTACGAAGTTCGGATCGTTGATGTCAGCATCGCCAAGGTCGTCGAAGTTAGTTGTGAATGCAGTAGCACCTTCGTCCTTCAGTACGCGGCGGAGTGCGATTTCAGCCTTTGCTGCGTTCTTAACTTTCTCCCAATATACCTGTTCGCCACTCTCATCAATCTTGATAGTGTAGAGTTTCTTGTATTCTTCAACAAGTGCATCTGCCTCAGCATCTGTAACCTGCTTGAAGTATTCCATCAGTGAACTTACCGGATAGTAGTCAACGTGGTAGCCCAGACGCTGTTCGAACTCAACGCGGTCACCATCTGTTACTGCTACGTTGTTCATGTTCATACCGAACATCAGACAGCGTACGTTCTTTGCATCAGCAACACCTGCTGCTACGCGTGCCCAGATGGCAATCTGCTTCTGTGCCTGCTCGTCCTTCCAGTAACCACATACAACCTTACGTGGAACACGCATGCGAGTGCAGATGTGACCGAACTCGATATCACCGTGTGCAGACTGGTTCAGGTTCATGAAGTCCATGTCGATTTCGCTCCATGGAATTTCAGCGTTGTACTGAGTGTGGAAGTGGAGGAGTGGCTTCTGGAGTGCCTGAAGACCCTTTATCCACATCTTTGCAGGAGAGAATGTGTGCATCCATGTTATGACACCTGCGCACTTCTCGTCATTGTTGGCTGCCTTCATGACTGCCTCTACTTCCTTTGAAGAGTTTGCAGTACCTTTATATACAACCTTGATAGGAATAAGTCCGCCGTTGTTCAGACCTTCAACCATTTCCTTAGAGTGTCCGTCAACGATTTTAACTGTTTCACCTCCGTAGAGAAGCTGTGCTCCGGTTACCCACCAAAGCTCAAGATTTTCAAATGCTTTCATAATAAAATCCGTTAAATTGTTATTAATTGGTTTGGTTTTATGATTTCCTTTGTTTGTCTCCTATATTATATATAATGTGTAAGGAGGGTAGGGATGAGCACATGGTTTAGTGCTTCTGTCCCTTCTGTCCGTAGTATGCGTTAGGACCGTGCTTACGATTGTAGTGCTTCTCGATAAGCAGTGGGTTCATTGTGAGACCCGGATTAACAGAATATGCGATGAATGCCATCTTTGCACACTGTTCCATCACCTTCGCATTGTAAACAGCGTTATCGGGTGATGTACCCCATGAGAACGGACCGTGGTTCTTTACGAGAACGGCTGGAGTGTGGTCAGGATTGATTTTACGGATATTCAGAATCTCATCTACTATTACGTTTCCGGTTTCGAGTTCATACTGACCTTCTACCTCTTCCTTTGTCATGTCTCTTGTGCAAGGAATGTTCTTGTAGAAGTAGTCGGCATGTGTGGTTCCGATATTCGGAATGTCCTTACCAGCCTGTGCAAATGCAGTTGCATATGTAGAGTGAGTATGCACTACACCTTTGATATTAGGGAATGCCTTATAGAGTACGAGGTGGGTAGGGGTGTCGCTTGATGGGTTGAGGTCACCTTCAACAACCTTGCCGCTTTCCAAGTCAACTACTACCATGTCGCTGGCTTTCATGTCGTCATAGCTTACACCAGAAGGCTTGATGACTACAAGACCTTTTTCACGGTCAATACCGCTTACGTTTCCCCAAGTGAAGATGACAAGTCCCTGACGAACTAGGTCGAGATTTGCTTTGAATACTTTTTCTTTCAGTTCTTCTAACATGACTAATATGTGTATTTTAGCGTAATAAGTGGATTGGTCGTGGTGACCAGTCCACTTACTACATTATTTATAATTACCAGAAATACCAATAGAAGCAAGCGCAAAGACCTACTACGATGAGTGTGCCGATGATATCGAATGCACCCCAGCTTTCCTTGATTGATTTCTTGAAGTCTGATGAGAATGTGATGGCATCTACCTGTTCCTTTGTTGGTGCAGGAGTGCAGAATGAAACTGCGTAGATGAATATAAGCAGGAAGACGAGCAACCAGCATTCGAATACGAGCCAGTTAGTCTGCCAGAACCATGCTGTGTTCTCCCAGAATGCACCTTCCATTGTAGCTCTACCTGTATCGGTTATTACATTTGTAACCAGACGAAGCATACCGATGAGGAAGCCGACGATGAGTGTCCATTCACCAGCTTTCGGAGTGACTTTCTTGCTGAGGATACCACATGCGAAGATAACTACCATTGCAGGAGCCAGCAGCGATTGGATGCCTTGCAGATAGTTATACAATGTGTCCATACCCATCATGATAGGAAGCCATGCGAAACCGAGAATAACCACAACGACAGTAGCTACACGACCTACAAATACGTAGTGCTCTTCTGTCATACCTTTCTTCAGTGGCTTGTAGAAGTCCTCAGTGAAGAGGGTAGCGCAAGAGTTGAAGAATGCTGCAAGAGAAGCAACGAGTGCACAGATGAAACCGATAGTTACGATACCCTTGATACCTGCTGGCAATACCTGCTTAACCATGATAGCAAATGCTGCGTCAGTTTCTTCCATCTGGATGGCACCTTTCTGAGCGAGTGATGCTGCAATCATACCAGGGATGAGGAACATGAAACAAGGCAGAACCTTGAAGAAACCTGCAGCGATAGTACCACGGCGTGCACGTTTCATTACTTCGGCGTTGTCTTCACCTGGAACCTGACCGAGTACACGCTGAACGATGTGCTGGTCTGTACACCAGTACCAGAAACCGATAATCGATGCTCCGATGAATACCACAAATCCAGGATATTCGGCAAACATCGAGTCTCCTTCTTCCCAGTGGAACATATGAGTGGTTCCGTAACCGTTGTTCAGTTGGTTACAGTAATCCATCATGCTTGTCCAGCCTTCTGCGATGTTACCTCCACCCAGAGTTGCAAGACCAAGGAAGAGAACGAGGAACGAACCGATGATGAGGATAGGAGTCTGGATGGTAGAGAGTGTCATCACACCTTTCATACCGCCGAATACGGTAAAGATAGCTGTAATCAGGATAAGTCCGATTGCACCGACCCAGAAGTTGAGTCCCCAGAGATACTTGAAGAAGATACCTCCTGTAAGTGCTGTAACGCTGACCTTTGTGAGGATGTAAGCTACGAGTGTGATGATAGAGAGCCAACTTCCTGTTGCCTTAGTATAGCGGAACTTAAGGAAGTCAGGCATAGTGATGATTTTGCCCATCTTGTTGATCATGAGCTGATAGAATGGTACGAACAACCATCCGAGGATGAGAATCATCCATCCCTGCATCTCCCAGTGTGCCATACCGACACCACTCTTTGCTCCTGTACCGGCAAGACCTACGAGGTGCTCAGAACCGATGTTTGCAGCAAAGATTGCCATACCAATTACATACCAAGGCTCACCTTTTCCGAAGAGGTATGCAGAAGAGTCTTCACCCTTCTGCGCTTTTTTGTCCTTGACGATAGCGTGGTAAACAGCCCATACTACGCCACATACACCGATTGCGAGTACTGCCCAGTCGAGCCAGATAAATTCATGTGAATTCCAATTCATAGTTTAGTTTTTTAGAAGTTTATAATTCAATTTGTTTATGATTTTTTTTAGAATCCTTTCTTTATTTCTCGACTGAGAAAGCATATTTACAATAGCTGTGGTATGGTTTCTCAGGAGTGATGATGGCATCTGAGAGTTCCCATCCGAGCAGTTTGTACTTGTTAGGAGAGTCTGGATATTTCTGACTCTCAAGACAGATAGCACAATGCTTCTGATACATGATGCCGCCCTTACCCGGACGAGTGCCGTCCTGGAAGTTTGCAGTATAGCACTGTACACCAGGTTCGTTAGTGTACATCTCCAGTTTGATTCCACTGCGTGGGTCATACATCGTAGCACATACTTCCTCCTGATTGCCCTTTGTGTTCAGACACCAGTTGTGGTCGTAACCGCCACCTGCTGCTTCAATCTCAGGATTGCCGTCGTTGAAGTTTGTACCGATAGCCTTAGGAGCACGGAAGTCGAAAACTGTTCCATCCACTTCCTTAACTGCACCTGTTGGCATGTAAGTGCTGTCGGCAGGAGTGTAGTAGTCGGCATTAACCTGAAGTATTGACTCGTCGATAGTGTTGTTAAAGTCGCCACTCAGGTTAAAGTAAGTGTGGTTTGTCATGTTGATGATTGTCGGAGCATCAGTAGTGGCATCGTAGTTGATAACGATTTCGTTGTTGTCAGTAAGTTCGAACTTAACCACTGCTTCTACGTTGCCCGGGAATTTATTGTCGCCGTCGGGTGAGATTCGCTTGAGTGTGAGTGAGTTCTCGTTTGCTTCAACTACGTCATACACCTGATATTGCCAACCGGTGTAACCTCCATGAAGAGAGTGGAAACCGTTGTTGTTCTTGTCGAGTACAACCGGTTCGTCCTGACCTGGCAGAGTGAACTGACCACCGTTAATACGGTTTGCATAACGACCTACAGAACAACCGAAGTCTGTTTCGAAGTTCCATGGGAAGTAGTTCTCAACTTTGTCAAATCCGCATGCTACGTCAACAAATTTGCCTTCTTTGTCAGGAACCATGATGCTGACAATACGTCCACCGAAGTTGGTGATGCACACCTCCATACCGTTTTTGTTGGTCAGGGTGTAGAGTGATACTGGTTTTGCATTTGCAGTATCAGGAACAAACTGCCTGTTCTCATAGTCGTATGCCACTGCGATGACAGTGTCATAATCTGCAGGATTGATACCCGATTTTGTCAGTTCCGGTGCTACAGTAGCAGGTTGCTGACCACACGCGCATAGGAGTGCTACAGTAGCAGCGCTTCCTAATAAAATTTGCTTAATGTTTCTCATAAAAAAGATTTTTGTATTGTGAGTTATTACAGTGCTTTCCACATATAACCTCGCAAAGGTACAGTTTTACTTAGATAATACGAAAGATTATAGTAAAAAAATAATGGCTCATTATGAGTTTTTTTCTTTTGTTATCGCGCACATAACCCTATCACTTCGAAAATATCCTGTTATTGCAAGATTTACATGTCAAAAACGGGGTTGTTATTTAGTGATTGTTTTTACTCATCCTGTACAGTTGCCATGAATTTATGACGTTATGCCATACGGAGTAAAAACCACCTGCCATTGCTGTGACGGGGTCGAGGAAAGTATAGCCCATCCAGATGGCAAAAATCGTGTTTTTCTGTCCCATACTCTGTGCTCCGGCTATGGGTTCACCGTGATGCTTTCCGATTCTGCGACCTATGTAGAACTGTACACAGCAGGATATAAGTGAAGCCAGGGCGATGAGGGTGAGTTCGAATGCAGATTTATCGGTATGTGTTATAGCCTTCATCGTAATGGCTATAGCTAAGGTTAAGGCAACAGCCCAGAGATTGAATGCCAGGTCTTTGTAACTTACTATCCTGCGATGGATATTGGGAAACATGAACTTCACAAACCATGCCAGCAGGAGAGGGAGTATCAGTAGGGGAAAGACCTTTCCGAGAATAAGTGTGAAAGATGTGGTGAAGTCGTATTTCAGGTTTTCTTCGTGGATAAACGAAACCACCGACGGAATCACTATTGCTGCGGCGAGATTTATAAGACACGTATAACTGACTACCGTCGAAGGATTGCCTTTCAGTTTTGTTGTCACTACTGATGCCGCTGTGGCAGTGGGACATATAAGACATATCATCAGCGATTCTATTACTGCCTTGCCTGACATGTCGGGTATGCAGATTATCAGGGTTCCCAGCAGCGAAAAACTGAATATCTGTATTCCAAGCATCTCCAGCATCCATCGTTTGGGACGGAGTTCCTTGGGCGACACTTTGCAGAATGAGACAAAAAGCATTACAAAGAGCAATGCCGGTTGCAGGTACGTAATAATCTGACTTACAGCATGATGGGTGAAGTCCAGTGTGTGAATATTGACATAAACGAAATAACTGATTATGCCAGTAAGGATTGCTATCGGAAGTGTAAGCGAAGCTCTCATTGTTCAGCCAGTTTCATGAGTTGGAGCATCTCGTCGCGATACAGCGCAGCCTGTTGGAAGTCCAGTTTCTTTGCAGCTTCCTGCATCAGTCTCCTTGTCTTCTCAATCGATTGTTTTATCTGATCTTCGCTCATAACCTGACGAACAGGGTCTTCGGCAGCCATGATGTTGTTCTCCTCGATATAGGCATTGCCGATGTATTCGACGGGTTTGTGTTCGCGTATTGCCGTATATGCTTTCTTTATCTGAGTAGGAGTGATTCCGTGTTCCTCGTTATATGCCATCTGCTTCTCCCTCCGGCGGTTAGTTTCCTCGATGGTCAGTCGCATACTTTCCGTTATCTTGTCTCCGTACAGAATTGCCATTCCGTTTACATTACGTGCTGCACGTCCGATGGTCTGGGTCAGACTCCTGTGACTGCGCAGGAATCCTTCTTTGTCAGCATCGAGTATGGCTACGAGCGACACTTCCGGCAGGTCAAGTCCTTCTCTCAGCAGGTTCACTCCCACTACTACGTCGAAATCTCCGCTACGCAGTTTTTCCAGTATCTCCACACGTTCAAAGGTGTCCACGTCGCTGTGTATGTAACTGCAACTCACACCGTTATCCAACAGGTATTCCGACAACTCCTCAGCCATTCGTTTGGTAAGCGTAGTGACAAGAGTCCTTTCACCCCGTTCAATCCTTATCTGAATCTCCTCCATGAGGTCGTCCACCTGATTGTGGGTGGGGCGCACTTCTATCTTGGGGTCGAGGAGTCCGGTAGGACGTATCAGCTGTTCCACTACCACTCCTCCTGCCCGTTCCAGTTCGTATTCAGCCGGTGTCGCACTTACATAGATAGTCTGTGGAGTCATCGATTCGAATTCGTCAAACTGCAACGGACGGTTATCCAATGCAGCCGGCAGTCTGTAACCATATTCCACAAGTGTAGTCTTGCGTTTGCGGTCACCTCCGTACATGGCACGGATCTGAGGGATTGACTCGTGACTTTCATCCACTACCAGCAGGAAATCCTTCGGGAAGAAATCGAGCAGGCAATAGGGGCGTTCTCCGGCATTGCGTCCGTCGAAATATCTGGAATAATTTTCAATACCCGAACAATGTCCCAGTTCACGTATCATTTCCAGGTCGTTCGTTACCCTCATTTCTATCAGTTGAGCCTTAGCTGTGTCACCTATCGATTCATAGAATTTTATCCTCTCGTGCAAGTCATCTTCTATCATGTGAATGGCACGCTGAGTTTTCTCTTTCGATGTCATGAAAAGGTTGGCAGGGTATATTCTGTAATCCTCAAAGAATGTGATAGTTGCACCGGTTTCTTTATCTATTTCTTTAATACTTTCAATCTCGTCCCAAGCGAAGTTTATACGTACTATTTTATCGTCGTATGCGAGTGCTATGTCGATGGTTTCTCCGTGTACTCTGAAGTGTCCTCTCGACAGTTCGATATCGTTCCTTACATACAGACTGTCAACCAGTCGTCTGAGGAAACTGTTCAGCTCCGTCCGTTGTCCTATACGTATGTCGATAATGTTCTCGCTGAAGTCCATCGGCGACCCCATACCATAGATACATGATACGGATGATACTACTATCACATCACGCCTTCCCGACAGCAGAGATGATGTAGCAGCCAGTCGCAGTCTGTCCACCTCCTCATTTATTGCCAAGTCCTTCTCTATATACGTGTCGGTCGAGGGAATATAAGCTTCAGGCTGGTAGTAATCATAGTAGCTGACGTAATATTCCACGGCATTATCGGGGAAGAAATTTTTCATCTCCGTGTACAGCTGATGTGCCAGCGTCTTGTTATGACTCAGGATGAGGGTAGGGCGACCTACGTTCTGAATGACGTTGGCGATGGTGAAAGTCTTTCCCGAACCGGTCACTCCAAGCAGCACCATAGCATCATCTCCCTCACGCACACTTTCCGTGAGTTGTCTTATTGCCTCCGGCTGGTCACCGGTGGGTTGATATTTCGATGTGAGTTTAAAATCCATAAATTGTCTGCAAAATTACACTTTTTGTAGCTACTTGCCGATACAAGTCTGAAATTTTTGTAAAAAATGTCGGTTTTATCTGTTCCAGGTTGCTTTTAAATATAATAATGTGTACATTTGCACGATTTTTTAGGCGCTATGAGATTTAAGAGTATAATTTTAGCGATTTCCGCTGTTTTATTCGTTTCGTGCAAGACGACCTACAATACGGTTCTGAAAAGTGCGGACTACGATTATAAATACGAGGCTGCCAAGGAATATTACGCAGCCGGCAACTATGGTAAATGCAGTCAGTTGCTTGAGGATATGGTTATGTTGCTCAAGGGTACCGAGAAAGCTGAGGAATCGCTTTTTATGCTTGGTATGTGTTATTACAACATGAGGGATTACGAGACTGCTACGCTTTATCTCGACCGCTACTACAAGACTTATACTAAGGGAACATATACCGAACTGGCACGTTTCTTCAGTGGTAAGGCATCATATATGCAGTCGCCCGACATCCGTCTCGACCAGTCTCCTACCATTACTGCCATCAATACTCTGCTTGAGTTTCTCGATTTCTACCCATACAGCGATAAACGCTCTGAAGTTTACGACCTGTTGGAAGTATTGCGCAACCGCCTGGCAGAGAAAGAATACCAGTCAGCCTTGCTGTATTACAATCTCGGTTCCTACACAGGAAACTGTGTCAATGGCGGAAGCAACTACGAGGCATGCATCATCACGGCAGAGAATACTCTGAAGACATATCCCTACACCTCACATCGTGAAGATCTGATGATGATGATATTGCGTGCCCGTTACCGTCTTGCAAACAAAAGTATCGCATCCAAGAAGGAAGAGCGCTACAGAGAGACGATTGACGAGTATTTCGGTTTCAAGAACGAATTTCCTGAAAGCAAATACATGCACGAAGCGGACAAGATATATAAATATTCTGTAGCCCGCAATCCGGTAAAGGACAAGGACATCAATTAATGGACAAAAACAAACTTATAAGATAAAATATGGATTTTAAGAAGACAAATGCACCGACAAACACGGTTACTCGTGATTTGATGGAACTCTGTAAGGACACAGGTAACATTTACGAAACAGTTGCAATCCTCGGCAAACGTGCCAATCAGGTTTCTATAGCAATGAAGGAAGAACTGACTCGCAAACTGCAGGAGTTCGGCTCCTCTCAGGACAACCTCGAAGAGATATTCGAAAACGAGGAACAGATTCAGATTTCCCGTTACTACGAGCGTCTGCCGAAACCGACACTCATAGCAACTCAGGAATTCATAGAAGGTAAGGTTTACTACCGTAACCCAAGCAAAGAAAGAGAATTGTAATGATACAACGCATCCAAACAGTATATCTTCTGCTGGTAGTCATCCTTTCGTTCCTATGTCTGGTATCCCAGATAGGGTATATCACAAACGGTGACGAAACGGTTGCGACATTCAGCAACTTCACTTTCTCCTCATTCGGAGCATTCGCATCCTATACCAGCGTTGGTCCTTATGCCTTGGGAGTACTGCTGATTATAGTCATCCTGCTCAGTCTTCTGAGCATAATGCTTTTCCGCAAACGCATGCGCCAGCTGCGTCTGGTCATTATCAGCAACATCCTTCTGTTTGGCTATGTCGCTACATACATCCTGTTTGCATATTTCTACAATGAGAATATGCAACTCGTCCAGCCGTCCGCACCGTTGTCGTTCCACATCCGTCTTGCGACACTCTTTCCCGTCATCTGTTTCATACTGAACTACCTTGCCATTCATGGCATTCGTAAGGATGAGGCTCTCGTGCGTTCGCTCGACAGATTAAGATAATCATTCGTTTTTTTGAAGATGTTAGACAAAGAAAGTAAGATATTCGTTGCCGGTCATCATGGACTGGTTGGTTCGGCAATATGGAATAACCTCCTGGAGAAAGGCTACCGTAACCTTGTGGGTAAGTCGCACAGCGAACTTGACCTGCTCGACCCTGTTGCGGTTAAGAATTTCTTCGATACGGAGCGTCCCGATGCCGTAGTACTTGCAGCAGCCCACGTAGGTGGTATCATGGCAAACCTCCAGTATCGTGCCGACTTCATCTACCAAAACCTCCAGATTCAGCAGAACGTGATTGGTGAGGCATGGAAACATGGGGTTAAGAAACTCCTCTTCCTCGGTTCCACATGTATTTATCCGGGTGAGGCTCCCCAGCCGATGCCTGAGGACTGCCTGCTCACATCCACTCTTGAATATACCAACGAACCCTATGCCATCGCTAAGATAGCAGGACTGAAGATGTGCGAATCGTTCAACCTCCAGTACGGCACCAACTATATAGCTGTCATGCCTACTAACCTCTATGGTCCGAACGATAATTTCCATCTTGAGAACAGTCACGTACTTCCAGCCATGATACGTAAGATTTATCTTGCAAAATGTCTGAACGAGGGTGACTGGGATGCTGTGCGCAAAGACCTCGGACTCCGTCCCGTCAGCATGAAAGTGCCTAAGATGGTAGATGGTCAGGGTGCACCTGATGCCGACCTCTCCAAGGCTACTCAGACCATTATGGCTACAGCCATGAGTGATGAATATACTATCCTTCAGGTATTGCGCCACTATGGCATCACCCCCGAGGCGGTAACTCTGTGGGGCAGCGGTGCTCCGATGCGTGAGTTCCTATGGAGCGAAGAGATGGCAGATGCCTCTGTCTATTGTCTTCTCAATGTCGATTTCAAAGACATCATCGAAAACCAGTCCTTCGTCAACAACCGCGACGGAATAAAGGAAATACGCAACTGTCACATCAATGTGGGTACAGGCAAGGAGATTTCCATTCGTGAGGTAGCTGAGAAGATCATGGCTGAAATCGGATTCAAAGGCGAACTGCGTTGGGACCGTACCAAACCTGACGGCACGATGAAGAAACTTACCGACCCGACCAAACTACATCGTCTCGGTTGGCATCATAAGATTGAAATCGATGAGGGTATCCACCGCCTCTATGAGTGGTACCTCAAAGGTATCTGCATAAATCATCAGCATGCAGGATAAGTATAGGATTCTTGCACTCGACATCGATGGAACACTTGCACATGGCGACCGTTCCATCTCGGAATATACTCAGCAGACGCTGATTCAGGCACAGAAGCAGGGCATTCGGATTGTGATAGCATCCGGACGTCCTGCTTTCGGCATCAGTCCCATTGCCGACCAACTCCGTCTTGCCGACTACGGAGGCTACGTCCTTGCATATAACGGTGGGGAGATATGGAACTGGCAAACGAAGTCGCGGATATACGAAAAACCTCTGCCCGCTGATTCCATACCGCTAATCTATGATGCCTGCCAACGTGTCGGTGTGGATGTCATGACCTACTGCGACTCGGAAATCATTACCGAGGCAAAGGATAATCCTTATATTCTTCTCTCCTCCAAACGCAATCGGATGCAGCTCACGGTAGTTCCGTCATTCCTTCAGGGCATCCGCTATCCTATATTCAAATGTATGATTGTCGGTGAACCAGAACGCTTGCAGGAGTTCGAACCCCGACTCAATGCCGAACTGGAGGGTAGGGCAGTAGCCTTTCGCAGCGAACCGTTCTACCTTGAAGTCGTTCCTACGGGTATCGACAAAGCGACTTGTCTTGAGGTCATACTGTCTCATCTGGGTCTCGACCGCAGTTCGCTGATTGCCTGTGGCGATGGTTACAACGACATCTCCATGATTCGTTTTGCCGGACTCGGAGTAGCTATGGAAAACGCAAACGATCAGGTAAAGCAATCCGCCGACTACATTACTCTGAGTAACGAAGCCGACGGAGTCGCTCATGTGGTTAATAAATTCTTACTTTCTTAAACGTTAGGATTGAGTAGGATTCTGCTGTTCTTTCTTCTTATTTCCTTTCCAAGGTTTGTTGAAATCACCCTTCCTGTGTTGTCCCTGTTTTGGTGAGAACCGTCTCAGCGCGTGCATGTTGAACTTAGTCTGTGCCATGCGAACCTTGCATATCTTCTCCCATGTCAGCACCTTTGCGAACTTCTTGTAGTAAGTCTGTTCAATCTTCTTGTTCTCAACCTGCAGACTGGTAGTTTTTTCGATGATGTCCTTAAATTCTGCCTCAGTCTTTGCTTGTCTGAACGACTTCATAATCTCGCGGTCCTGTTCCACGATTTTACGCTGAGCCTCCAGCATCTCCTTGAACAGCGGGAAGAACTTCGTCTTCTCCGAATCCGTCAGATTAGCCTCCTTCGTGATGTACTCCTCCATGTGCTGGTAATACTTCTCAGGCGAGAACTTACGGTGTTCAGTCTTGTCGTGTTTCCTTTCCTGCTTCTTTTCAGATTTCTCCTGTGCCATCATACCCATCGTAAGCATGATGCAAACCAATGTAAATGCAATTCGTTTCATAACCATTATCATTTTATCTTTAAACTTTAAACTCAACTTTTAACTTTTAACTTTTAACTTTTAACTTAAGAAGTGGAACCTCTTACTCAATTCCTGCCAGATAGCAATACACATCCTGTTCGTCCATCATCGAATACGACATCATGTCCTCTCCGTATTCGTCGTCATACTCCTCCGTATTGCTCTGAGCCAGTGCGTCAGCCTTGTTCTCATAGTAATTTACTCCCAGGAATACCAGAGCCATGCAGGCAGCAGCTGCTACAGTCCACCTCATTGCGTATTTCCATATCGAACCGCCACCTCTGTTCATGCTTACCGTCTTGACAGTCTTTTCGCTCTGCTCTTCCTTGTCGATTCTTTCCAGAACGCGGGTTGCAAGATCGTCGAAATAACCTTCCGGAACCTTCATCGGACTTTCCTTCGTCAAGCCCAGCTCCTTCAGCATTCTGTCGTCGTTGTCTATGTTCATATTCTTATTCATAGTTCTGATAAGTTTTTATATTGTACGTTCCTTTATATACTTTGTAATTTTCTCCACCGCTATGTGGTACGAAGCCTTTAGTGCTCCAACCGACGTTCCGGTCACTTCTGCAATCTCCTCATATTTCATGTCGTTGAAATATTTCATCGTGAACACCGCCTTCTGTTTTGCCGGCAACATCGTCAACGCCTCCTGTAGCATCATCTGTGTCCTGTCGCCATCGATATACTCGTCACTTTCAATCTGCATCGGCGTTCCTCCGCCATCCTCCTCATCGTCTCCACCTTCGTCTATCGAGAATGTCTCCTTCTTCTGGTTCAGCAGCGTGATGCTTTCGTTGTACGCTATTCTGTAGAGCCAGGTAGATAGTTGTGCATTCCCCTCAAATCCGTCGATGCTCTTCCATGCCTTCAGAAAGGTGTTCTGCAATACGTCGTCTGCATCATCGTGATTCACAACTATATGTCGGATTTGCCAATACAATGTCCTGCTGTAATGATTCACCACCTCGGCAAAAGCCTTTCGCTTCGTTGCCTCGTCACGCAGGAGTCTGATTATTTCGTCTTCATCATATTTGCTCATCTTTTCTGCAGTTGTTTGATTGTATGACTAATTGAAATTTCAAAGGTTTAAAATAGGGGATAAAAAAAATCCGAGCATCTTTTACATACTCGGATTAACCTCAATAATTTAATTCGTTGTGAACTCGGTATTGATTAATAGTCCTTGATAAATATCTTGCGGGTCACCTTGCCGACCTTCACGATGTAACAGCCTTTCTGCAGAGTAGTGATTTCATACATTTTCGAACTGCTGTCCACCTTTACAGCCATAACCTGTGCTCCGGTGATGCTATATACCTCGATAATCTGTCCCTCGGCATTCTTCACCTGAACGGTATTGCCTCCGTGAACGACTATCTGCACTTCGTTCATCTCGCCTTCTATTGCGTCTGGCTCAGCAAACGCATCAGCGCTGTAGTCTGCCGCCATAGCAACGGGGGAGAGCGCTAAAAGCAGCGTTACAAGAGTATATTTAAGTATAGACTTCTTCATAGTAAGTGTAGTTTACGGCGCAAAAGTATGTAAACTTTTTCTTACGACCAAACATTCAACGAAAAAAATTTAAAAAAATTGTGCATTACAGTTTTAATTTCTTCGCAATATGCTTTGGAATGGCATTCTTATGGAGCAAAATGTTGATTGTCTTGTAAGCCACGAAAGCCTCCGAAGCGTACCACACACCCTTATACTTGTACTTGGTTCCCCACGAGTTCTTCACCATATAGTAAGGTTTGCCGTTCTGGTCCTTTGCAATACCATAGATAATCATTCCGTGGTCGTCGGTAGTCTCCCAGTTGTCATAACCCTCCTGGCGCTTCTCCTGAGTCACCTCGATTTCCGGCAGCGGACGTGCAGTATAAGCCTTGCGCTTGTCGTCGGTGGTCTTTGCCTTGCCAAACCAATGCTCATAGTCCGAACCACTGGTCTCCTTCACCTTGTCCAAGTCCGGACATACGGCGATACCCTCGCGTGAGAATCCCAGTTCGCTCACGTCCGAAGCCCAAGCCAGCGTGTATCCGTTCTCAACAGCATACTTGATGGTCTCCATCAGTTCGTCGAGCGGAATATTGTACGACTGTCCCCAGCGCCAGTTGTCCTGAACCTCAATGACGAACTTGTCGTAGAAAGGGTGGTGGGTGAACGAAGTCAGACTCACGTAGTCGTCAATCTTCAGTCCCAGCGATTCCATATACGACTGCGCCGTATATTTCTTGCCCTCGTAAGTGAACTCGGCAGGTACCTCACCGATGTAGTTGTCGAGTGTGGAGTTGATTGACTTGAACCATATCGGCGACAGCTTCTTCATCTCGCTCTTTGCTATTGCATTCACCTGTGGTTCCAGAATAGCGAAAAACTCGCTGAAGTTAGGCAGCGTATCGCCATAGAGCGTACCCGGTTCGGGCATTGCAGACTCAGGCATCATTCCGTAGTGCTTCATGCAATATACGCAGTCGTAGAACGCACCGCCCTGCGTAAAACTGATGTCTCCGTGCATGCGTACCGAAGCCTTCGCACGGTCCTCGTATGTCTTATGAGTCAGATAAGCCTCACTCAAGTCCACCTCGCCCTTACCCAGGCGCAGCAGTTCAGCCTCGAAAAATCCGAGCGACGAATATGCCCAGCACGTACCCGAGCGGTTCTGATTCTTCGTACTCGTGATAGGGTTCTCCTTCACTACCGTAAACGTGAAACCCTCTTCCTCTTCCTTCTTCTCGCCGTCGTCCTCAGCCATCACAGGCATAGCCACCAGCGAAACAAGAGCAGATAACAAAAGATATTTCTTCATGTGTCCTTATATATAAATAATGTGTCAATTCTCAATTATCAATTTCCCAAAAACTCCTCCATATCCTTCAGGTGGTAAGGTGCAATCTTGTCACAATAGAACTCGGCACCCTTCTCCGTGATGAGGACATCGTTCTCGATACGGATACCTCCGAAGTCGCGATACTTATCGCATGCCTCGTAGTTGATGAAGTCCTTGTGCAGACCCTTTGCCCTCCAGTCGTCGAGCAAGTGGTTGATGAAATACACACCCGGTTCTACCGTCATGATGAAGTTCTTCTTCAGTTCGATGCCGTAGCGGAGATACTTCATACCGAACTGCTTCGACTGCGGATGCTCATCGTCAAAGCCAACGTACTTCTGTCCCAGACCCTCCAGGTCGTGAACGTCCAGTCCCATGTGGTGACCTATACCGCAGGGCAGGAACGCAGCGTGAGCACCGGAATATACGGCGTCGTCCACATTGCCCTTCATGATACCCATATCCTTCAGATGCTGTGTAATCACCTTGCAGGCACCAATTTGCATATCCTTCCACATCACGTCAATCTTAGCGTGCTCGATAATCCAGTCGTGAGCCGTCTCCACGATGCGGTAGATTTCCCTCTGCTGTTCGGTGAACTTTCTCGAAACAGGAGTAGTACGTGTATGGTCGGAGCAGTAATGCTCGAAAGTCTCACCTCCGGCATCGCACAGCATCAGTCTGCCAGCCTGCAGCGGAACGTTCTTAGGCATTCCGTGCATAATCTCGCCGTGCATAGTCAGGATAGTAGGGAACGAATTCATGGCACCCATCGAGTGAGCCACACCGTCCACCTTACCGGCGATGTAAGTCTCAGTCACACCTTCGCGACATTCCCTCATAGCCGTCATGTGCATCTCGTAACCGATTTCGCCAGCCTTCTTCAGTTCCTCGATTTCCTCCGGAGCCTTCACCGTGCGCTGAGCCACGATCGACTTGATAAGCTTCACGCTAGCCTTGCTGTCCACCTCCAGCGGGTGCAGACCCATGAGGTCAGCCAGTTGAATCTTCAGGTCGTAGCGGCATTGCGGGGTATAGTGAATCTCCTGTCCTTTCTTGCGTGCAGCATCAACGAGAGTCTTCAGTTCGCTCATCGGAGCCGTATTGCTGATACCTGTTGTCGAAGCCATTTCGCTTACTGTCGGCACCACACCTGTCCATACCATCGTATCCACGCTGATATCATTTCCGAAGACATACTCCTTATCGTTGTCCACATCGATAGCCGCAGCCAGTCCGTCGCGTCTCAGTCCGAAATAATACAGGAAACACGAATCCTGACGGAACTTATAAGTATTACCAGGGTAATTACATGGAGCCTCATTATGACCGAGGAAAATAATCAGTCCCGAGCCCACCTTCTCTTTCAGCGCCTTTCTGCGCTCTACATAAATCTGTTTTTCAAACATATTCTCTGTGTTTTTAGGAATTATTTTTGCAAATATACGGTTAAGCGAAAACAGAACAAAATAAATTCATTTATTTTTTATGTTGAGCGGTAGTATATTGCACGAGCGAAGCGAAGTGAACTATACGGTTAAGCGAAAACAGAACAAAATAAATTCATTTATTTTTTATTTCTCTCACCTTGTGCTATCTTTGCAAAGCGAATAAAAAATTAGAAACGAAAAATGTTCGCGAAACATTACGCCGTATTGGCACGAAGAATTGTTATATTTCTGAAATCACAGTAGCGGAACTCTATTTTGGCCTTGCAAAAAAATACACAGGATTGCAGTCTGAATGAAGCAAAATTGAACGATTTCTGAACCTTTTCTGAATGATAATGTACGATTTCTGAATGATTCCTGAACCTTTATTTTCTGTAACTAATTGAAAAACATAGAGAAAGACAAATCCTGAATGATTTTGGCGAAAAAGTACTGATTTGTTGTTGTAATACATGTTTTTAACATCTCTATCTTGTCCTATTTGTAATTGAATTTTGCTTTTGTCACTTCTCAATCGCATTGCAAGGGTGCCGAAGGGGCTTTCAAGTTTTAAGCGCTTAGAAATAAAATTCCAAGCGCTTGAAACTAAAATTCTAAGCGCTTAGAATTTCAGCGCGGCAGGAGCACCACAAAAACAGAATCACCACCTTGCAAAAACGCGGCAGGCGCACCAAACGTTTAACGCAGGCTCACCAAACGTTTGAGGCAGGCTCACGGCGCGAGCGAGGCAGACGCGTGGTTCACGGTTAAGGGTTCATGGTTAAATGAATCAGTACACCTCAGTTTTAAGTATATCCTCAAAAAACTCCTTCGTAATTTAGTTGAGGGACGGCGCGGTTTCAAAGTTTCAAAGTTTCAAAGTTGCACCACCTTTTTAAAAAACTCCTTTGGAATTTTGTAAAGAGACATGAAACGATAACGCAAACCAACGCGCGGGTTGATAATTGAAAAAAATGCGTATTTACGCAAAAAAAATCGTATGGAAGTCAAAGTTTTTCATCCTTAATTGTAACGTCATCAACGATAAC
>CACYGK010000019.1 GCA_902774005.1 uncultured Bacteroidales bacterium
AGCATCGAGGCTTTGGCTGTTGCTATTATCATTTCCGGATTGCTGACTGTGGCTGTGCTGTGGAAGATGGGAATGATAGGGGCAAGGGCTTTCACTCCGGAGAAGGTGAGTGGAAAGCGATTGGCACTTTCGTTCGTAGCTGCTTTCTCGTGTATCATCGCTGTCGATTTGCTTAGCGAACTGTTGCGACTGCCTAATCTGATGGAGGAGCAGTTCATCGCTATGGTGCATAATGTGTGGGGTGTGGTAGCTATGATTGTGGTGGGTCCGATAGTCGAAGAACTGGTGTTCCGTGAGGCTATGCTCGGCCACATGCTGAGGAACGGAGTGGATAAGTGGTCGGCTATAGTGATAAGTGCCCTGCTGTTCGGAGTTATCCACGGAAATCCCATTCAGATTCCGTTTGCTTTTGCCGTCGGACTGGTCTTCGGACTCATTTATTATAAGATGGGAAATGTGGTGCTGACTACGATAATCCATATTGTGAACAACTCGCTGGCTGTGGCTGAGATGAATCTGCTGGGCGACGGTGCGGGGGATATCCACTATTACGATTATCTGGGAGGTATGGGAACGGAGGCTGCCATCATCGTGGTGTGCGGCATCATCTGTCTCGTTGCCACAATGAGAATAGATAAGTAGGTATAATAGGAAGCAAAGCTTCCGAAATAAGTAAATATGATTGTTTTTTCTCTATGTGCTTATTTTGCCCTGATCCTTCTAGTATCGAGATGGGTAGCTGACTACGATAATAACGACACGTTCTTTTGTGCCGGAAGGAGTTCGTACTGGGGACTGGTGGCGTTCGGAATGATTGGTGCCAGCATTAGCGGACTCACGTTTATAGGTGTGCCGGGATGGGTGATGACTACCGATATGACCTATCTGCAGATGTGTATCGGTTTTATCTTCGGATACATATTCGTGGCGTTTGTCCTGCTGCCTTTGTACTATAGGATGAAGCTGACATCCATCTATACGTATCTGGATGTGAGGTTCGGAAAGAAAGGGTATAAGACAGGAGCTACGTTCTTCATCCTGAGCAAGCTGCTCAGTGCCGCTGCTAAGTTCTACATTGTAGTCCGTATATTACAGGTATGCGTAGCCGACGAGTACGGCATCCCCTATGCTGCTACGGCTGCCCTGACCCTTTTCTTCATCTGGCTTTATACCCACAGGAGCGGAATGAAGTCGCTGGTGTGGACTGATGTCTTCCAGACTTTCTTCCTGATTACAGCACTCATACTGATTATGCTTCGTGTATGCAGTATGCTGGAGATGAATCCGTCGGAGGCTTTTACGGCAGTAATGAACGACCCACACAGCCGCATTTTCGAATGGGATGATTTCGTGTCGCGTCAGAATTTCTGGAAACAGTTTCTGAGCGGTGTGTTCGTAGTCATCGTGATGACAGGACTGGACCAGGACATGATGCAGAAGAACCTGACTTGCCGTTCGCTGCGTGGGGCACAGATGAATATGTGTACGTACGGGGTTATGTTCCTGCCGGTAAACTTCCTGTTCCTCGCTCTCGGCATTCTGCTTCTGATGCTCTACGGACAGCTGGGAATGGAACTTCCTGCAAGTGGTGACGAACTGCTGAGCGGCATTATCTTCTCCGGAGCCTTGGGAGAGGCAGCACTTATGTTCTTCACGATAGGAGTGGTGGCAAGTGCATTGTCGAGTGCCGATAGTGCCCTGACAGCCCTAACTACTTCGTTCTGTGTCGATATCCTGGATATGGAGAAGTTCTACAGCGTCGATTTGAAGTTTACAGCCAGAAAGGAACTCGTCCGCAAACGTGTCCACATATTCATGATGCTGCTCTTCCTGTGTCTCACTTTGCTTTTCAACGAAGTGGGAAGCGGTAGTGTGATGGATCTGATTTATACTATCGTAAGCTATACCTACGGACCGCTGCTCGGACTGTTTGCTTACGGACTGCTGATGCAGTCGACTCCGAAGGAGACCGGTGTAATGTACGTAGCTATTGCTTCGCCCCTCGTTTGTCTGGTGCTCAACTACGTATGCAAGCACCACTACGGATATGAGTTCGGCTACGAGATGCTGATGCTCAACGGACTGCTCACCTTCGTGGGTTTGTGGTTACTGCCACGAAAGCCGAAATACTTTGCTTCGGAGTACTAGGAAAACTACTTAGCCTGAATTATTCCCTCTACAACGCTGTGGAGCAGAGGTTCGATGCCTTTGCGACTGAAATAGCGCTCTATGCTTCCGTCCTTGCATAGGTCGTAGGGTGTACCTGTAGTGAAGCCCTGCTGTTTGTCGAGAAGCCAGATGCAGTCGGCAATCTGCAGGGCATGTTCCAGGTCGTGAGTACTGAGGAATATAGTCTTCTGAAGTGAACGGGCAAGTTCCTTCAGCAGAAGCATCATCTGAATCTTACTCGGATAATCGAGAAAGGCTGTGGGTTCGTCGAGTATGATGATAGGAGTCTCCTGAGCCAGAGCCTTTGCAATCATCACCTTCTGACATTCTCCGTCGGAGAGGGTATGCATCTTCCTGTCCTTCAACCATTCGATACCTACGAGACTCA
The DNA here is from genome assembly GCA_902774005.1 of uncultured Bacteroidales bacterium. Classification (GTDB taxonomy): domain Bacteria; phylum Bacteroidota; class Bacteroidia; order Bacteroidales; family Bacteroidaceae; genus Minthosoma. The sequence goes on from CACYGK010000019.1 coordinate 2,558, forward strand.
TGCTCTCAGCTATCACCTCCTCGTCGTGGTGCGACAGTCTGCCCCAGAAGCCGGTATAAGGACTGCGTCCCATACCTACCACATCCCATGCCGACATTTCCCTTATTCCGGAGTTGTCGGTAAGTACAACACTTACGAGTTTTGAGAGTTCGCCTTTGGTGTACGACTCCAGTTCGCGTCCCATAATCTGCACACTTCCACTCAGTAGGGGCTGAAATCCGCAGAGGGTACGCAGCAGAGTCGATTTGCCGGCTCCGTTAGGTCCCAGCAGACAGGTGAGCTGATTAGCCTGAAGTGCAGAGGTGAGATTACTCGACACCTCGGCACATCCTTTCTTTGCCTTATAACCTGTGGTCAGGTCTGTTATCGAGATTGTTTGCATGTCGTCAAATGGGTTCCCTTTTATTTATTAATCACCAGCCACACATAGTATCCTATCTGAAGCAATACCATGATGGCACCTTCGAGTCGTGTGATGATGAAGCGTTTCCTGCCGATATAACTGAACAGCCAGAAGAGTAGGGCGGCACCCATCTCGACTGAGAGGTCGATATACGTGATACCTTTCATCGGCAGCGGATAAACCAGTGATGAGGCTCCGAGGATAAGGAGGGTGTTGAACACCACACTACCAACTACGTTACCTACAGCCATTGCGTTGTCACCCTTACGTGCTGCTGCTATGCTGGTGGCGAGTTCGGGAGCCGACGTACCTATACTTACTATCGTCAGAGCTATGATAGCATCGCTGACTCCCAGCGAACGGGCTATGCCGGAGGCACCGTCTACCATCAGTTCACCTCCTTCGATGAGGCATCCCAGTCCGACGAGGAATATCAGAACCGAAAACCACAGATTGTGCTGTTTGTCCTTTATTTCGTTATCGTTATCGTTAGCGTTTTTCTTTTTCTTCTCTTTCTTTGCCAACCAAAAAGTGTAGTACATATATATGGTGAAGAAACACAGAAGTATGAGTCCTTCGGCACGCGACAGGTAGTTTAGAGTTGCTTCTTCATCAAGTATCGTGTCGGCAAGCATTACGAAAAGTGCTCCCACAGCCAGATTCATTATTGGCAGGTCGCGCATCACATTTCCACGTGTGAGGAGTATCGGCGATATGAGGGCTGTCGCTCCCATCATTCCCAGAATATTGAATATGTTGCTGCCTACTACATTTCCGATGGCGATGTCCGGACTCTTATGTATGGCACCGAGCATACTGACTACAAATTCCGGAGCCGAGGTACCGATAGCTACTATCGTCAGTCCGATGACCAATGTCGGAATACCGAAACGACGGGCTATGCTCGCTGCTCCGTCAGTAAGCCAGTCGGCACCCTTGACAATGAGGACGAGTCCGACGAGAAATAAGGCGATGTCGGTAATTAATTCCATAACGGCTGCGAAGTTACGGATAAAATCAGTATCTTTGTCGAAAATTTCAAAAAATATAGATTAACATTCCATTTTAACTTCCAATTTAAGTTGCCTTCGGCGAATTTGCTAACGGGGCTGACTTCGTCTTCCTCAAACGCGACTCGATAATTCATGCAAGCACGATTATACTCGCTGCTCTTTCGGGTCAAATGTGTTGCTTCTGCTTGCCTTTCTCGCACCGGTGAGTGGTGTTGCTCAGAAAAGAGTGGAGGTGTCTGCATCAGTCGACGTGGTAAGCCATTTCCTGTGGCGTGGTCTCGACTTCGGTAATGCTGCCATACAACCGTCGCTTGCAGTAGGGTGGCGCGGACTGTCGTTGGGACTATGGGGCAGTTGCGGACTGGTGAGGAATAACGGTACCGACCATGTTACGAAGGAGATAGACGTCGAACTGAAATACAGCTTCAGTGGATTCACCATCGGACTCTGCGACGATTTCTGTGTGCGTGACGGTGCCGATCCGAAGTTTTTCTACTTCAAACAGGGAAGCTATCATGGTCTGGAGGCAATGCTGGAGTACGATTTCGGATTCCTCATGCTCCATTGGAGTACCTATATTTCAGGATATGCCGACAAATACGTTAATGATTGGGGACACGAAAAACATGCATACGCTTCCTATGCCGAGATTTCTGCTCCGTTCCGTCTCGGAGGTTTCGACTGGAGGGCAGAATTCGGTTTCCTGCCTTACGGTCCCAAAGGTACTTACGACGATGCAGAAGGTTTTTCGATTATTAATACAACCCTCCGGGCTACAAGAGCTATTAAGTTCTCTTCCAATTTCTCTCTGCCTGTCTTCTTACAGGCAACGGTAAATCCTGAATCTGGACGTATGTACTTCCTTGCCGGATGTACATTTGAATTCTAAAAGACCCTCTCCGTTTCCCCGACCTCGCGTTTTAGCTGAAACTTCTCCGCTAAAGCTACGATACTTTCAGAACAGCTGAGCCCAACGACCTTATAAAACAACGTACCCATGTTTTATCTCGGTCGCCCCCTGTTTCAGGGGAAGATAAGCTTAGATTTTAAAAAAGGCACAAAAAAAAGGGATACCGCTGTATCCCCAACCTTTAATAACCTTAAATCTAATACTATGAAAAACACGATGCAAAGGTACGGCTCTTTGGCAAATCTGCAAGAATTGTGTGCGAAAACATTTCAAAAACGTGTGTTTTTATGATGTAAATCAATGGATGTGTTCGGGAACGACCTAAAAATCTATGCTCAACGTATGTTGAAGTTTTTTCTTTTTCGACAGGAAAATGCTGTTTTTCGCAGAATAATCCCTATCTTCGCATCCGCAAAACCAATTAAAAGCCAATTAAAAATGAAAAAGTATCTGATTAGCTGTCTGCTTCTGACTATGTCAGTAATGTGCGGAGCACAGAATGCAGGTGACATGTACAAGGATTTCTCAGCATCGTACAATGGTAAGGTAACCAAACTGAGCGACTATGTAGGTAAGGGTAAGTACGTCCTCGTTGACTTCTGGGCAAGCTGGTGTCCTCCATGCCGTCGTGAGATTCCAAACCTCATCGCTGTATATAACAAGCACAAGGGTGATAAGTTCACCGTACTCGGAGTTGCCACTTGGGACGAACCCGACGACACGAAGAAGGCTATCCAGGAACTCGGCATCAACTATCCGCAGATGCTCAATGCCGGCAAGGCAGGTTCTGATGCATACGGCATTCAGGGCATTCCTGAAATCATCCTCTTTGCTCCCGATGGCAAGATAGTAGCTCGCGGACTCCGTGGCGAAGCTATCGAAAAGGAAGTAAGCCGCGTTCTGGGTGCAGCACCCAAGGCAACAAAAAAGAAAGCAAAATAAATTGGGTGCCCTTAAAGGTCTTTAACCCTTAACCTTTAACCCTTAACCCTTAACCTTTACATGAAAGGAATTGTACTGGCAGGCGGTTCGGGAACCCGTCTCTACCCTATAACGAAAGGAGTGAGCAAACAGCTCATTCCTATTTTCGATAAACCGATGGTTTATTATCCTATCAGTGTCCTCATGCTTGCAGGCATCCGCGACATACTGATAATCTCTACTCCTTACGACCTTCCCGGATTCCGTCGTCTCTTGGGCGATGGCAGCGACTACGGAGTTCACTTCGAATATGCAGAACAACCGTCACCCGACGGACTGGCACAGGCATTCATCATCGGTGAGAAGTTCGTAGGCAACGACGACGTATGTCTCGTACTTGGTGATAACATCTTCCACGGACGTGGTTTCTCGGGTATGCTCCGCCAATGTGTTGCCGATGCTGCCCAGGGAAAGGCAAACGTATTCGGTTATTGGGTGCAGGACCCGGAACGTTACGGTGTGGCTGAGTTCGACCGTGAAGGCAACTGTCTCAGCATCGAGGAGAAACCAGCCAAACCGAAGTCCAACTATGCCGTTGTCGGACTCTACTTCTATCCCAACAAGGTGGTGGAGATAGCGAAGAACATAAAACCGAGTTCGCGTGGTGAACTGGAAATCACTACTGTCAATCAGGCGTTTCTAAACGAGAAAAACCTCAAGGTTCAGCTTCTCGGACGTGGTTTCGCATGGCTCGATACGGGTACTCACGACTCACTCTCCGAAGCAAGTACATTCATCGAAGTACTGGAGAAACGTACCGGTCTGAAGATAGCCTGTCTCGAAGGCATCGCATACCATCAGGGCTGGATATCTACCGAAAAACTGCGTCAGTTGGCTCAGCCTATGATAAAGAACCAATACGGACAATACCTCATGAAACTTGCCGATACAAATTATTTCGGTGAGTTAAAATAAAAAAATCTTTTCCTATGAAAATTCTCCTTTCGTTAATTCTTTCCCTTCTCGCTTTCCTTCCTGCCTCGGCACAATATCGCGAGACGGTTATCACCGATGCTCCGTTCCCAATGCAACCCATAAAGGAGTATATATTCCCTGAACGTGAGTTCCCCATCACCAAGTACGGAGCAAAGAGTGACGGCAAGACACTCTGCACCAAAGCCTTTCAGAAGGCAATGGCTGCATGCAGCAAGGCAGGAGGCGGCTATGTAGTGGTTCCTGCCGGCAAATGGATTACGGGTGCCATACATTTCCGTTCAAACTGCAACCTGCGTCTCGACGAGGGTGCCGTGGTAGAGTTTACTGATAATCCGAAAGATTACCTTCCTGCCGTCCATACCACATGGGAAGGGGTGGAGTGTTACAACTACTCGCCACTCGTCTTTGCTTACGAATGCGAGAATATCGCCATCAGCGGCAAGGGTAAACTGGCTCCGCGAATGAAGTACTGGAAGACATGGTTCAACCGTCCTCCGTCACATATTGAGGCTACACGCAAACTCTATACCTGGTGTTCCGAAGTCGCTCCTATGGAGCAGCGCCAGGTGGCTGACACTCTCAGTCGCATGCGTCCTCACCTCATCCAGTTCAACCGTTGCAAGAATGTCCTGCTCGAGAACTTTGCCATCCGTGAGAGTCCGTTCTGGACCATACATATATATATGTGTGACGGAGGTATAGCCCGTGGACTCGATGTATATGCACATGGTCATAACAACGACGGAATCGACATCGACATGACTAAGAACTTCCTCGTTGAGAACTGCACCTTCGATCAGGGTGATGATGCCGTAGTAATCAAGGCTGGACGCAATCAGGATGCATGGCGACTCGGTTGTCCTACGGAGAATATAGTCATCCGCAACTGTGTCATCAAGAAAGGGCACACCCTGCTCGGCATAGGTTCCGAACTCTCAGGTGGCATACGCAATGTCTATATGACCAACTGTACCACACCGGGTGAGGTGCTCCGTCTCTACTACGTGAAGACCAACCACCGTCGTGGCGGCTTCGTAGAGAATATCTGGCTTCGCGGAGCAAAGGTGCGCTACTGCAAGGAAGCCGTCGCACTCGCTACCGACGTAGTATATCAGTGGAAGGACTTTCCTGACTACGAGACCCGTCTCACCAAGATTCAGGGACTCCATATCGAAGACGTAGAGGTTGACTCCTGCGAGACAGTCGTAACCCTCATGGGTGACAAGCGTCTGCCGGCACGCGACGTGACAATCAAGAACCTCCGCGTGGGTAAGTTCACCAAGAAGTTCTGCGAGATAGAAAACGTAGAAAACATCGAACTGTAACTCCTAACTAAATAAAACAATGAAAAAATCAATCTTGAAAGTAGCACTTGCTACATCCCTGGCATTCATCATGCCATCAGTATCAAATGCACAACTCGGTGACATTCTTAAAAGTGCAGCAGGCACAGCAGTACAGCAGGCAACAGGCAACTCCACAATTACCAACGTAGTTACCACACTCCTTGGTACCAGCAATGTAACCGAGAAGAGCATCGTAGGCACATGGACCTATCAGGAACCATGTATCGCTGCCGAGTCATCCAACGTCCTCACAAAGACAGCAGCTGCAGCAGCAGTATCGAAGGCTCAGAGCGAACTCTCCAACGCACTCACCAAGGCTGGCATCAAAGCCGGAACATTGAAGATCACCTTCGAAGAGGGTGGTAAGGCTACCATCCTGCTGGGTAAGAAAAAAGTGGCTGCTACCTATAAACTCGACGGCAGCGACCTCCATCTCACACTTACAAAAATCAAGAAAACCATTAAGATGAACTGCAAACTCTCTTCCGGCAAACTCCAGCTTGCCATGAAGTCTGACAAACTGCTTACACTCGTCAACACCATCTCTTCTACAGCAGCTGCAGCAAGCACATCACTTGCTACACTCAACACTCTCCTGAAGAATGTTGACGGACTATACGTAGGACTTCAGTTCACCAAGTAACTCCATGCCCTTCGTTCTTCCAAGGGCATAGACACGTCGCATGTCGGCTTCGTTCTGACACGTGCGACTGATATTCAAAGGTTCATCAGGGTAGATGAGCAGGGCGTTCCCCTTAGCTTCCTCTTCCTTGATGAATTCTTTTTGGCGGTTATACATCTCGTGCCTCCGTGCCATCATCTCAGCCACCTTCGGGTACTTCCTCATCAGCAGACGGAATAGGATAGGGAGTTTCGAAGGTTTCTTCCTGTACTCCTCAGGTTGGGTCAGGATGACGATATTCCGTTCCCATCCCCGACTCTGTGCATAGCGCAGCGGAATACTGTCCACGATACCTCCGTCCAGCAGCATCCTGCCCTCCAACTCCACCGGAGTCGAAACCAGCGGCATCGACGACGAGGCACGAATCCATTCCAGTCCCTCATAGTCCATATCCTCAATCTGCTTATACACAGGTTCACCGCTTACGATGTCCGTGCATACCACATGAAACTCCGTCGAGTCTTTCCTGAATGCCTCCCTGTCAAACACATCAATCTCCATCGGCAGCGTGTGGTATGCAAATTCCGGGTCGAGCAGGTTCTTAGTCCTCAGCAGAGTCCTCAGACCCATATACCGGGGTTCGTCCTTCATGGCGATATTATACCGCAGAGCCCTCCCCGGTTGGTGCGACTTATAATTGCATCCGAAGCAAGCACCAGCCGAAACACCCACGATTCCATCGACCTTTATGCCCTCTTCCACCATCACATCCACAATGCCCATGGTGAACAGTCCTCTCATTCCTCCACCTTCCAGTACCAGTCCAGTCATTTTTTACAAGTAAAAAAGTTTATAGTTTATAGATAATAGTTGGATTTGCTAAAACTAAACAGCCCTGTGTTCCGCATTGTCAGGGAAACACAGGACTGCTGATATTGTCATGTAGCCCCTTCATCAGTCAGACTGCAAGAGATGCTACCTGAAATCTGGTTATCCGACAGTCTTTCTCAGATTATATACATCACGGTCATCATCGTTAACGCGAGTCAGAGTAAGGTTAGTGCCGTTGAGAGTGATGTTGTAAATCTTTAACTCATTGTCACCATACTCTCTGATTTCCAACTGACCGTTGTTGTTGATTGTCCAAGTGAACTGCTTGTAATCCAGGTCGTGCTCGTATTGGTCGATTTCCTTCTTGCTGCCCTGGCCGTTCTGAGCAAAGCTGAATACATAGATGTCGCTGTCGCCAGTCTTGCTTCCGTTCCATGTGCCCCACAAGTCGCGTGGAGCTACAGCACCGCTAGGAGTGTCGCTACCACCACCGCCAAAACCACTTTTGTAGAGAACGTAAGTCTCACGATCGTCATCGTTGACGCGAGTCAGAGTGAGCTGATTGCCGTTGAGAGAGTAGTTGTAGATCTTAACGTCGCGATCATATTCTGTGCCGACCAGCTGTCCGTTAGTATTGATATACCATGTAACAGCATCTCCATTAGCACTACCTGTAATCTGTCCGTTAGGACCCATTACGAATGTGAAGAGGTGACCGTGGTTGTCATTCCAGCTACCCAGAAGAGAATTGTTGAAACCAGTAGAAGGTGTACCACCGTTCTTGTCATCGTCGTCACCACAAGAAGTGAACGTAAATGCAGCCAATGCAACAAAGAGCACTGACATTAAACTCAAAATGTTCTTTTTCATGCCTTTTTTGATTTTGTTGGTTATAAAAAATTTAAATTTGGTAAATTTCGGTGCAAACTTACGAATAAAATTTGATAACTATCAAATAAAAAGCAAAAAAAGTACATTATTTATATGTAAGACCAGGTGAAATGTCAGGGGAACTTTCCCACTTTCCCACTTTCCCACTTAGGACATTTGGGTTTTTACGTTGTCTATGAAAGTGGGAAAGCTTGGGAAAGTAGAAAGTTAGGTAATAGGGAAGTTATTAATAGTATAATATACTTTATATTATATATATAATATAAAAATTTCTGCTTCAGAAATTTTCAGAATGCAGATGTCCTAAGTGGGAAAGTGGGAAAGTGGGAAACCTAATGAAAATAATTCACATTACTTAACATTTGCAACAACCGCTCTTAAGGTATGCTTCTAAGCGGCTAAATTACCGCTCCTAAGCCTCGAATGTTCCGTGAGCCTGCCTCAAACGTTTGGTACGCCTGCGTTAAACGTTTGGTGCGCCTGCCATGAAAAACGCCCCTTTTACATGGATAAAATAACGATAGTGAACAGACTGATTTGCGCCTCACAAAACGCTCTGGATTCTTAACGAAAGTTAAATTTCAAAGCAGCTATGGAATCGCCTTGTTTGCGTCGTAAATTTGCATCGGGTTTGTATTTAGCTTACTGCTTACTGCTTACCGCTTACCGTTTTAAAATTCTAGCTATCGAATTATGAGAAAGTTACTCACCATATTTATTTTTGTTTTGATGTCTTTGTCGGAAGGCATGGCGCAAACAATGGAACGTACGATGAATTATCGTCCGGAGGGTAGGGCATTTGTCTGCATAAACGGGACGAACCGCTTCACGCGTGCTCTGTATGGCAGTCATACGGCTTATCGCATTGAGACGAGCGACCGCCCCGTGTTTGCTATCTCTGACGGCAAGTGGGCGAAGAATATTCAGTTCCGCGTCATCATCGATGGTGAGGCTTTCAGTCTCGATTCGCTTGACTATTGCAAGTCTGCTTATGAGGCAGGACGCAGGGATTACTGGTTGAGCGATTCCCGCTTCCATGGCGGTTCGCTCCGTGTGTCGGTACTTGCATATCCCGACCGAGAGGGTGGGGTGTGGCAGTTCTGTGTCCAGGGTTTTCCATCTCCCATACGGATTGAAGGACGCGTGTGCAAGTCGCGTGCTACCAAACTGGTGCGGTTCGGTGACCTTGGCAGGATGGAACAGCCCGGTTGTTTCGAGGCTCAGGACAATCCTGTGTGGTTAAGTAGGACGCACCTCCAACTTACGGATGGAACGGGTTATATTGCCATTGAGGGTGACCAGTTGGCGAGTGGTGATTTCAGTACTGCATTTGCCGAGGCTGAACTCTATCGCAGTCAGTTGGCATCTACCATCACGTTTGATACTCCCGACCCTTATTTGAATACCATCGGAGGGGCTATGGTGATGGCTGCCGACGGGGCATGGGACGGGAAAGTATGGAACCACGGTGCTATAGGATGGCGAATGCCGTTGCCCGGATGGCGTGCTGCCTATATGGGTGATTTCCTTGGAATGCCCGACCGCCAGCGCATCCACTTCGATGCATATGCCAAGAGTCAGGTCACGGGGGTACCTGTAACCGAGCCTCACCTTATGGATGCGGACAATAACCTTGCACGCGGTACTTATAAGTGGGGTACACCTATGTACAGCAACGGTTATATATGCCGCAATCCGGAACGTAACAATCAGTTTCACCACTACGACATGAACCTCGTCTTTATTGACGAACTCCTATGGCATTTCCAGTTTGATGCCGACACGGCATATATGCGGCAGATGTGGTCCGTCATCAAGAGTCATCTCGCATGGGAGAAGAACTGCTGGGACCCTGACTCCGACCATCTCTACGATGCTTACTGCTGCATCTGGGCAAGTGACGCCCTGCAATACAACAGCGGAGCCGTAACCCATTCCTCTGCCTACAACTATAGGGGAAACCTCCTTGCGGCACGTATAGCCCGAATCATGGGTGAAGACCCGCGCCCATATCAGGAGGAGGCTGATGCCATACTCCGTGCCATGAACCAGCGGCTATGGCTCGCGGACGAAGGGCACTGGGCAGAATTTCAGGATTATATGGGTCGCCGTCTCCTGCATAAGGATGCAGCCCTGTGGTCAGTATATACACCCATCGACTGCGGTTCGTGCACTCCAGGGCAGGCTTATCAGGCAACACTCTATGTGGACAGTCATATTCCCCATATTCCGTTTTCTGTCGATGGACAGCAGTATGCCACCATCAGTACTACCGACTGGCAACCATACGAGTGGAGCATCAACAACGTAGCGATGGCAGAGGTGTTCCACACAGCATTAGCCTACTATCAGGCAGGGCGCACCGAAGCAGCCTACCGACTGCTGAGAAGTAACGTGCTCGACTTCATGTACCTCGGTAGCAGTCCTGCCAACTTCGGACAGATATCCTACTTTGACCGGGTGCTCGGTGAGAGCTATCGCGACTTCTCCGATGTAACGGGTATTGCCTCGCGTACCTTTATCGAAGGACTTTACGGCATCCGTCCCGAAGCACTTGAAGGGCGCTGCATCATACGTCCCGGTTTCCCTGCCGAATGGGATAGTGCCTCGGTACACACACCATACCTTGACTACACATTCCGTCGCTCCGACGGCAAGGATATCTATACCATACGTCAGCATTTCCCCCGTCCTCTGACCATCGTCATGCGTCAGAATACCGGTCAGGGACAGTATGTCGAAACCCTCTGCACGAGTGACAGTCTTCAGACCGTCATCCTGCCTGCGGTAGTGAATGCTGATGCACAAGAGCAACCAGGTACCGAACCCCTTGAACGTGCCCAGGGCAACGACTTTGACAATATCCGTCCCGATCGTTGCCAGACTGTAGATATAAGTCGGCAGTTCAATGCCAACGTCACCGACATCTTCCGGAACCGATATCTTTCTCCCCGTTCACCTTATACCACACTCTGTCTGCCTACCCAAGGTATCGGTGACTGGTGCTCAACCAAACGTACAGCGGATATTGATGATAGCGGACTGCGCAGTCAGAGTCAGAACGGAACGGTCAGTCTGCTTGACATACCATTCCGCACCCCTCGCGAGGGACAAAACATTATTTTTACCAGTCTTTGGGATAACTATCCCGACAGCGTCACCCTTCCACTCCGCGGACGTGGTACACATCTTTACCTTATGATGGCAGGCAGTACCAATCCGATGCAGTCGCAGATGGTCAATGCTGAAGTGCGGGTACTGTATTCTGATGGCACCATCGACACCCTCCGTTTGCGCAATCCCGACAACTGGTGCCCGATAGAACAGGATTACTATCACGACGGCATGGCGTTCCGTCTTCCTTCGCCCCGTCCGGTGCGTTTCTCCCTGAAAACAGGTGTAGTGAGTCGTCAGCTCTCTCACGATTTGGCAATCAAGGCATCTGACAATGCAGGTGACCTGCCACAGAACAAACGTCCTGTTCTTTCCATCCCCGGTGGAGCTGCCCAGCTGCTTGATATGCCCCTTCGTCCCGAGAAGAAATTACGCAGCGTCACACTAGTCACCCTTGCCAACGACGTCGTCATTGGCATCATGGGAGTTACTGTTCAAAAGTGATTTTTAGTTTACCGTTTACAGTTGAGGAGTTTCCTAAGCGTCGGCAAAGGTTTTGCCGTCGGAGAGAGTGACTTGGAGTTTGGTGTATTCGGAGTGGAAGTCGTTTGTCAGACGGTCTAAGTAGCGACGGCTTTCCCAATGACACATGGGAAGGTCGTGGAGCAGGTAGTTGCCACAGGCATCGGGTGTGGTGGCAGGTACCTCGGTCTGGGTGAGTATCCACTTCAGACATTCGATAGTGAGACGGCGCATGTCTTCGACGGTGTAAGAGCCGGTCATGACGATGTACATGCCTGTGAGACAACCCATGGGACCCACATAGACTACGTCGTCCTTGGCACGGGAGTTGCGGAACCATGTAGCCATCAGGTGTTCCAGACTGTGCATGGCAGCAGGAGCCACGGCAGGTTCTTTATTCGGTTCGGTGATGCGCAGGTCGAAGGTGGTGAATCCTTTGTCTTCACGCGATACGTAGATGCCTGGCTTCAGTTTTGTGTGGTCGATAGTGAAACTTTGTATGACTTCCATGTTTTTTACTCCGTAAAAAAGTTATAAGTTAAAAATTAAAAGTTAAAAGTTTTTTGTGGTGCAAAATTGGGGATAATATAGAAGAATTGCAAATATATCCGTATATTTGCGCGACAAATATACGGATATATGGAAATAACGATAGGAATTGCTGTTGTAATAGCAATAATTTGCCTGGTGTTGGGAGCACTGGTAGGTTATCTGTTTTCGCATGGTAAGACTGCCTCGCTGCAGGCGATGTTCGATATGCTCTCTGTTGAGAATGAACGACTGAAGGGGGAGAAGGAGCAGATAAAACAGGAGTATGCCCAGCAGTTGCAGATGGAGAAGGATGAGTTTGCTCAGCAGTTACAGACCCTGAGAGAGGACCAGCGGAAGCAGGTTGAGCAACAGATTAATCTGCTGAAGGAACAGATGACGACGACGAGTGAGAAGATTCTGATGCAGCGTTCGCAGCAGTTATCACAGACGAATCAGGAACAACTGGCTGCCATACTGAACCCATTGCGTACGGAGATAAACCAGATGAAGGAGACGGTGGACAAGAGCGGACGCGAGCATGCAACGTCGATGGAACGACTTGACGCTAGTATTAAGGCAAATATGGAGAAGGCTAATATGCTTTCGGAACGTGCCGACCGGTTGGCAAATGCGCTGACGGGACAGAACAAGACACAGGGTGACTTCGGTGAACTCAGACTGCGACAGTTGTTGGAGGACATGGGACTGGAAGAGGGTGTGCAGTTTGAGGAACAGACAACGATGAAGGACAGTAACGGACGTGTGATATATGACGAGGAGGATGGTAGCCGAATGATTCCGGATGTGATTCTGCATTTCCCCGATCATCGTGATGTCATAATAGACTCTAAGATGTCGTTCACGGCTTATGTGGACTATCAGAATGCGCAGACGGACGAGGAGCGCAAGGCAGCTCTTGACCGCCATGTGGCTTCGGTGCGTCAGCATGTGAACGAACTGTCAAGGAAGAACTACAGCAAATATCTGAAGACGGACTCCTCGAAGCTCGATTTCGTAGTGATGTATATCTTCCAGGAGAGTGCGTTGCAGTTGGCTCTTGCCAGTGCTCCGACATTATGGAAGGAGGCATACGACAACGGAGTAGTCATTTCGGGCAGTCAGAATCTGTATATGATGCTGAGAGTGTTGGAGATGACCTGGAAGCAAGTGCGCCAGGTGGAGAACCAGCAGAAGATTGTGGAGGCTGCCAATTCGGTGATTGACCGTGTGCAGCTGTTCTACGAGAGGTTCCTGAAGGTGGACGAGATGCTTGAGAGAACCCGTGCGGCATTCAACGACGTGAAGACTGTAACGGCAAGCAGTGGACAGAGTATCACAGTAGCTGCCGGCAAACTGCTGAAGTACGGAGCTACGGAGAATCCGAAACGCAAGGCACGACTACCGAAGGAGGAAGAAGATGATGAAAAATTGATAATTGAGAATTGACAATTTAATATGAAAGCAAAATTTTTTCTGATTGGAATGGCAGCTATGCTGTTTGCTGCCTGTAGTAAGTACAAGTATGAGGAGGTGAAGGGTGACCTAAGTAAGACCCGTATCTATACGTTGGAGAACGGACTGAAGGTGTATCTGTCTGTCAATAAGGAGAAACCGCGTTTGCAGACGTATATAGCTGTGAGGACGGGTTCGAAGAATGACCCTGCTGAGACTACGGGTCTGGCTCACTATCTGGAGCATCTTATGTTCAAGGGTACGAATCATTTCGGAGTGACTGATCCGGAGGCTGAACGTCCGTTGCTTGACGATATAGAGGCTCGATATGAGACGTATCGCACCCTGACCGACCCTGAGGAGCGCCGTGTGGCTTATCATGGAATAGACTCTGTAAGTCAGTTGGCGGCAAAGTATTTCATCCCGAATGAATATGATAAACTGATGGCTCTCATCGGTGCCGAACGTACGAATGCGTTCACTTGGCAGGACGGTACATGCTACGTGAACGACATACCTGCAAATCAGATTGAGAACTGGCTGAAGGTGGAGAGTGACCGTTTCAAGAATATGACTATAAGAGGTTTCCACACCGAACTGGAGGCTGTGTATGAGGAGTATAACATCTACCTGTCGAACGATGGAATGAAGTCTTATACTGCGCTGTCGAAAAAACTCTTCCCTTCGCATCCTTACGGTACTCAGACTACAATCGGTACGCAGGAGCACCTGAAGAATCCTTCTATCACCAATATCAAGAATTATTTCAAGAAATGGTATGTACCCAATAATGTGGCAATATGTATGGCGGGTGACTTTGACCCAGACGAGGTCATAGAACTCATAGACAAGTATTTCGGTGACTGGGAGAAGGGTGATGACATAGAACAGCCGGTATTCCCTAAGCAGCCTGTGCTTACTGCTGCGGTGGATACGACTATCGTCGGACCGGAAGCTGAGCAGTTGGTGCTGGGATGGTGTTTCGAAAAGGGTACATCGCTGCAGACCGATACTCTCCGTATGATTGAGAAGATACTGAGCAACGGAACGGCAGGACTGCTCGACCTCGACATCAATCAGCAGATGCGCATGTTGGAGGCAGGGGCTGCATTTGAGGGAATGATGGACTACTCGTTGTTTGAGATGGTTGGTTCGCCACGTGAGGGTCAGACCCTCGATGAGGTGCGTGAGTTGCTGCTTGGTGAGTTGGAAAAACTGAAGAGGGGAGAGTTTAGCGACGATCTGCTGGTGTCTATAATAAATAATGAGAAACTGTCATACTACAATTCACTTGAGGAGAATACGGCACGTACGGACATGCAGCTCGATGCGTTCATCTGTGGTATCGACTGGGAGCAGAAGATAGGAAATATAAGTCGTATGGAGAAGATGACGAAGCAGGAGATTATGGATTTTGCAAAGCGACATTTCGCAGATAATTATGTGGCTGTGTATAAGCGTCAGGGTACAGACCCGAATCAGAAGAAGATTGACAAACCTGCCATCACACCTATTCCTACGAACCGCGAGAATGTGAGTCAGTTTGTGGAGGAGATACAAAAGGCGGAGGTGAAACCTATTGAGCCGCAGTTTGTGGATTTCGAACGAGACCTCACTTTCGGTAGTGTGAAGTCGGAGAAAAACGGAACTGAACTGCCATACGGTTATGTGCAGAACAAGGAGAACGGACGCTTCACTCTTGCTTTCCGCTATCGGTTCGGAAAGGAAGCTGATACACGCTATCAGTATGCAGCGGAATATATCGATTATCTTGGTACCGACTCGCTGACTGCCGAAGAGGTGAAGCAACAGTTCTACAAACTGGCATGCTATTTCAATATAGAAGTGGGTGAACGTAGTATTACCATCAGTCTCAACGGACTTGCCGAGAATATGCCGGAGGCTCTCAGTCTGCTCGAACATGTGATGAAGCATGCAAAGGTGGATGAAAGTGCATATAGTAAATATGTAAGTGTAGTGGACAAGGCGCGTTCGGATGAAAAGCTGAATCAGAAGTCGAATTTCGCTGCTCTGCAGGATTACGGTTTCTACGGACCTTACAATCCTTGTCGTAATATACTTTCAACAGCTCAACTGGAAGAAACAGAACCGCAAGTGCTGCTCGACCTGCTGAAGAATATCGGTGAGTATAAACACAACATCTTGTACTACGGTCCGCTTACGACGGCAGAACTGGAGAAGGTGATAGGTGAGCGACATGAAATACCGGCTCATTTGCAGTCTGTACCTGGGAACCGCCACTATAGCATGCAGTCTACTCCGCAGAATGAGATTCTGCTTGCACCATACGATGCTAAGAATATATACATGGCGTTGTATCATATCGATGCAACTCCTTTCGATGCAGAGAATGTGGGAGTGAAGGCTCTGTTCAACGAATATTTCGGTAGCGGAATGAGCGGTATCGTGTTTCAGGAAATGCGTGAGGCTCGCGGACTGGCTTACAATGCTTATGCTGGATATTTCGAACCACAGAATAAAGACCAGTACGAATTCGGAATGGCAGGTATTATCACTCAGAACGATAAGATGATTGACTGTCTCACCCATTTCCACGAGATACTCGACAATATTCCGCAGAGTGATGCTTCGTTCCAGATAGCTAAGGATGCACTCACCAAACGAATTGCCAGTACCCGTATAACGAAGTACGGACTTATCAATGCATGGCTCAGTGCTCAGCAGAAAGGTATCGACTTTGATGAGAACGAACGTATATATAACTCCATCCCTTCGCTCACACTCAGCGATGTGGTAGAGTTTGCTAAGACGCACATGGCTAATAAGACTTACCGGTATGTCATTCTGGGTGATGAGAAGGAACTCGATATGAAGTCGCTCGAACAGTATGGACCTGTGAAGCGTCTCACAACCGAGGAGATTTTCGGCTACTGATAAGTTTTTTCGTTTTTTCGTGCTGCATTCTTCCAATAAATTATTACCTTTGCAGCCGATTTAGGCGCCGAAGTGGTGGAATGGTAGACACGAGGGACTTAAAATCCCTTGAGCATTGCGCTCATACGGGTTCGAGCCCCGTCTTCGGTACTAAGGAAACAAAGGCTTCAGTCAGAAATGATTGAAGCCTTTGTTCGTTTATCGTTAACGTTATCGTTATCGTTGCCATGGGGGATTTCCCTACAGAATAGGAAAAACATACTGCAATGTAGGAAAAACTCCTCGTCGGGGAATGTCAGAAGGCTCTATCTTTGCCATCGTAAAAATGAAACAACTGATTGTTTAACTTTTAAAACGAGATGCCTTATGAAGACTTTAATGACAATGATCGCAGTTTTAGTTCTTAGTACTACAACTTCGTATGCACAGAGATATGGTGGCAGAACAAACGGCAACCGAGTAGAAACAAACAGAAACGCTTCGCGCGAAATGAATGGTGGTATGCACCAGGGAAATAACGGACGCGGATATTCGATAGGTGATAACAGAGGTGGTGCATATGTAGGTGGTAATCGTCATTCAGCACCAGTGGTTCACCACAGCCCTGCACCGGTAGTTCATCATCGTCCTGCACCGGTAGTTCATCATCGTCCTGCACCGGTTGTTTATCATCCAGCTCCTGTGATTCATCACCGTCCGGTAGTTTACCATCATCCAGCTCCAGTGGTTTATGCAGAACCGGTATATGTAGAGCCCGTTCCGGTACATCACTCAGGTGTAGCAGCAGGTGTAGTGGCAGGAGCAGTAGTTGGAACAGTTATAGGTGCTTTGCTTTGCAATTAATAAATAATGTTTATCCTAAAACCTTTTTTACTTAGCTGTGGAGGAACTTCGACGTATGGAGTCGCGGTTCCTCCTTTTTTCTATACATTATTTATAATATATGTGTGGAATTGCCTATATTTGTACCCGCAAACTAAAACCTCAATGATATTATGAAGATAATGGCTACGTTGCTGTCCCTTATGACAGCGCTGACCCTTCAGGCTCAGAACCTGCAGAAGGGTGATTATGGATTTCTGTATTGTCACATGTCGGGTGAAGGTGAGTGGACTGCTTATGCCCTGAGTCGCGACGGACTGCACTATCATGATCTGATAGATGGCAAACCGATTATGGATACTAAAGAACATGCGGGTATCGAGGGTGGACAGAGAGATGCATATATCTGTCGCAAGACTGACTCGGGAAAGGGTTACCTGATGGTGACTACCGATATGTGTGTGGCAAAGAGTCACCACTGGTATAACTACGGAATCAATCTGCTGAAGAGCGACGACCTCATCAACTGGACGTCCACTACGTTCGACTTCCGCAAGGGTAATGAGATTTTCTGTGACCCTGAAAGTCCGGATATCATTGCCGACTGGAGCAAGATAAACCGAGTGTGGGCTCCACAGATTTTCTGGGACCCTAACTACGTATGGCCTGATGGTGACAAGGGTGGATATTTCATCTATTACAGTATTTGGAGTTTCAACGAAGATGACAAATACGACCGCATGGTATATAGCTATGCTGACAAGTCGTTCACCAAACTGACAAAACCGCGTGTTCTCTTCGACTGGGGTTATGCTACTATCGATGCTGACATCAATTATCTGGAATCGGATGGAAAGTACCACATGCTCATAAAGAAGGAAGGAGGACATCCCGGTATTTTCCAGACGAGCAGTTACAGTCTGACAGGTCCGTACCCCGAACCAGACGAGAAGGACTTCGTAAGTTTTGAAGGAAACAAGAAGTGTGAGGGTAGCAGTGCCTTCCAGATTCCAGGTGAGGAAGGATGGAGAGTGGCTTACATCCAGTACAGTACCAATCCGAAGCAGTACCGCATCTGTCAGACTGACAAGTACCTTCGCAATTTCCACGACCCCGTAACTATCGAAGGTGTGAAGGCTCCGCAGCATGGTTCGTTCATGCGACTCACAAAGCAGGAGTATAAGCGACTGGAGAAGTGGAGTGAGGGGGAGAAGTAGTTTACAGTTGACCGTTTACAGTTTAAATAATTGAAGTTGACATTTGATTAAATCGGCAGAATATTTCCTTGACGAATTGAGGCTTGTTGCCGAAATGCGTGACGGGGAAGACTCCAACTACAGTCTGCACGAGTGCTATACGGAACTCTACCGCGTGTTTAACGAGGCACTCATGTATCTGACATCGGACAAACGACTTGACTTTTCGGGTGCGTTTGCCCGATTCACCTATATAGCACAGAGTACGGCGATGCCTGCCGCACTGACTCGTAGGGTGAATGCGTTCAGGTCGAGGGTGAAGACCCGCAGTTATGAGCAGGGTGGCATCATGATGTTTACAGCGGACTGGAAAACGGTAGAGGAGTTCCTGTGCCGTGCGTTCGGAGTTGAAAGGGAGTTTGCTGATAATTCTGCCGAAGAAACAGAAGAAAATGCAGAATCTGCGGAACAGACTGACACGAACTATATGCGTGTTTCGGTGCTGTCGTGGGATGCTTATTATATCTATGCCGTTGCCGACGATAAGGGTGGGGAGACCATGAAGGTGTGCTACAATAACGACACCAATTTCCTTGGAAACTGGCAATATGTGGCTTCGCTGCTTTCGAAAGGTGACCAACTGAATCTGGTTAATCCGTATCTGAAGGACGGCATCTGTTACCCCGAACTGATAATATACCAGCCAGACTACCTGATCGACATCTCCGCTGTGGCTGAGTGCTTCCAGCCGTTCGGTGCCACAGCCTATTATTTCCTGCTGAAGAAGTTTGCACCAAACGAACCGTCAAAGCATAAGCTGCTTGGAAATTTTGCCAGTCAGATGCTCGACGAGGAACTCTGGTATAACAGTCAGGAGGGAGGTAAGAGACGGACGTATAAGGAAAGTGTTGTCGACTTCTTCAGTCGCTATTCGTTGCAGATTGTGGCATGTAGCGATGATATGTCCGGATTTCATGAGGAGGCACAGCGTCAGCAGCGGAACATACGTGAGATTCTGCATACTGCCTTTACGGAGGACAAGTTCATCGATGCCGAAAAGATTCTTCTCGAACCGTCTTTCTTCTGTGAGATGCTTGGTGTGCAGGGACGTATGGACCTGATGCAGAGTGACTACCGAGTACTGATGGAACAGAAATCGGGAAAGAAGGACTATAACACTAACGGACACGTAGAGAAACATTATTGTCAGATGCTGCTTTATCTGGCATTGCTGCATTACGGTTTCAAACTGCGGAATGAGGACATCTCCTGTTTCCTGCTTTATTCAAAATATCCCGACGGACTGATAAAGGAAACTCCTGCACCCCGACTTCTGTTTGAGATTCTCAGGGTGCGCAACCAGATAGCATGGATGGAGTTCCATTGCAGTAGGGGTGGGGGACGACTGCTCGAACATCTTACCATAGACAAGATAAACGTACTCCGTCGTGACGATAATTTCACAAGAACTTATCTGTTACCACCAATCGAAGACCTCCTGCGAACCATTCAGATGGCTTCCCCCCTTGAGAGGGCTTACTTCCTGCGGATGTTCACTTTCGTGCAACGTGAACATGTGTTGTCGAAGATTGGCAATTCACAGAAGGAAGCCAGTGGACTGAGTGCCTTGTGGAATTCCACTCTTGAGGAGAAGCGTCAGGCAGGAAATATCTTCTATAATCTTCGGATTATTTCCACGACCCGTGATGAGGTCGAACTACTCACTACTGCTGATGATGGCGACTACCTGCCAAACTTCCGTGTGGGTGATGTGGTAGTTCTTTATAAATACAAACGTGATACTCTGCCCGATGTGCGACGTGGTATGGTGTTCCGTGCTTCAATAGCTGCAATTACATCCGATACCCTCCTGCTTCAATTGCGTGCTCCGCAAAGCAATCCGATAGTGTTCCGGCAGGATGATGACACGATGTGGGCTGTGGAACACGACTTCATCGAGTCATCTTTTTCAAGCATATACCGTTCGCTTTATGCCTTTCTTGAGGCAGACAAGGAACGTCGTGACCTGCTGCTCTGTCAGCGTCCTCCCACTGCAGATGATTATTCCTTGCTTATTGGTCCACCGGGAACAGGTAAGACCAGCTACGGACTGATGCGTCAGTTGCGTGAAGAACTGAAACACGAATCCAATTCCGTTCTCCTGCTTTCATATACCAACAGGGCGGTGGATGAGATTTGTTCGAAGCTGTTAAAAGACGGACTTGACTTTATACGTATCGGTAGCCGCTTGTCTTGCCCCGAGGAGTATAAACCTTATCTGCTCGAAAACAAAGTGGCGGGGTGTGAGAACATTCACGTAATCCGTCGCATGTTGCTCTCGGCTCGTATCGTTGTGGGTACGACAACTTCAATTACGGCTCATCAGGAGATACTGACTATGCGTCCCTTCTCACTTGCTATCATCGATGAGGCTTCGCAGATTCTCGAACCTCACCTGCTTGGCATCATGTCGGCTAAGTGCGGAGAGAAGAGCAGTATACGACGTTTCTATTTTATTGGTGACCACAAACAATTGCCTGCTGTCGTTCAGCAGTCGGATGAGGAATCGAAGGTTGACCAGCCTCTGCTCAACAGAATCGGTCTTTCGAATTGCAGAAACTCCCTCTTCGAACGTCTGCTTCGTATCAGTCCTCCCGAACTCATTGAGCGTTTCACCCGTCAGGGACGAATGCACAGGGATGTGGCTCAGTTTGCCTGCGACCATTTCTACGAAGGTAACCTCAATACCATTCCTCTGCCGCACCAGGAACAGCCTCTCAACTACACATTTTGTAATAATAAAGGTGATGAAATTCTACGTCTGGTGGCTACCCATCGCATTGCTTTCGTGAATGTAGAGCAGCCTGTTCACAGTACTTCGGCAAAGGTAAACCAGTCGGAGGCCGAACTCATTGCCGACGTCGTGGTAGCTGTGTATAACCTTTACAGAGAGAGTGGACGTGAGTTTTCTGCTACTCAGAGTGTGGGAGTAATCGTACCCTACCGCAATCAGATTGCTACCGTTCGTCGTTCCATAGAACAAAGGGTGGGGAAGGAACTTTTATCCGACATAACCATCGATACCGTAGAACGTTATCAAGGTAGTGAACGCGACGTAATAGTTTATGGTTTCACAGTTCAGAGGGAATACCAACTCGACTTCCTCACGAACAACTGTTTCGAGGAGAACGGATTTATTATAGACCGTAAACTCAATGTTGCCCTTACTCGTGCCCGTGAGCAGATGATACTTATCGGAAACAAACAACTGCTCAGTCAGAATGCACTTTTCCGTTCGCTGATTAAACAGACAGAAGTAACTTTGAAACAATAAAAAAGACATCAAATCTGATGTCTTCACTTAGTTGCGGGAGGGGGACTCGAACCTCCGACCTCCAGGTTATGAGCCTGGCGAGCTACCAACTGCTCCATCCCGCGATTTTCGTTTGCGGGTGCAAAGGTAGTGCAATCTGAGCGAAATACAAAATAAAAATGACAGAAAATGTATTTTCATGCTTCAATTTATTGTTCTTCATTCGCTTAATCGTAACTTTGCATCATAAAACAATACAGAAATGGCTAACGGGAAGCAAAATAGTAGGATGGCATGGATACTTATTGCGTGTGTCTGTGTGTTTGGAGCATTTTATCTGGGTTCGATAGTGAAGAACTGTTCGAGGGTTGAGACTCCGAAGACGGAGAAGTGGGGTAGTAAGAATGCGGATGACAGTTATGTGACTGGAGGTACGGCTGAGGGTACGAAGTCGGTATCGGATGGTGATGCATACGTGCCGGAACGTCCTGAGCGGGAGGCTTCTTATGATGCAGAGGCTCCAAGTGAGGGCTTGTCGCAGACTGTATTTGAATCGCTTGAACAACCGGCTCCCATCAATAATCGTCCTGAGGCTATTTTCTGCAAGTCGGCATTCATCGTAAGTTTTAATATATCGACTTTGTGTCCGAATTATGTGGCATGGCATCTGACCGCTGCCAGAACGAAGGGTGATGTGAAGCGTTCGGACGAATATATTGAGGATATGGTTCTTGCAGAAGGCTCGCGTGTAATGCCTTCCGACTATTCAGGTTCGGGTTACGACAGAGGTCACATGTGTCCGGCAGGTGACAACAAGAACGACGAAAGGGCGATGACAGAGTCGTTCATGATGACGAATATTTGTCCGCAGGCCCACAAACTCAATTCGGACTGGTGGAATGACCTTGAGATAAAATGTCGCGAATGGGCAAACCGTAAGGGTGACCTTTATATCGTGGCAGGACCTATATTCGATACTCCTTCGCCAAAGAAAATCGGAAGGAGGAAGAATGTCCGGATTTCTGTTCCCGACCGCTTTTTCAAGGTTATACTTATGATGGGTGACGACCCAAAGGCTATCGGATTCATCGTACCGAACCTCGACCTGAACGATGATCTCGCGAAGTATGCCGTTTCAGTAGATAAGGTGGAACAGGTGACAGGATATGATTTCTATCCGAATCTGCCTGACGGAATGGAACGCCGACTGGAGCGGGAATGCAAGCCGGAAAAGTGGGGATTATAACATTGACCATTGCGGCTTTGCCGCGAATATCGGCTACACCTCAGCAATTCAAGCACGCTTGATTGCGTTCGGTTTGCACGATATTTGACCATTTACCATTGACGGTAAAGGTCCTTAACCCTTAACCCTTATTTCCTCTAACTCCATGCTGAGCATGGTCCATTTATCTTCTGCCTCTTCGAGCTGGTGTTTCAGTTCGAAGTATTTATTCAGAAGTTGGGAGTCGCGTGCCCCTTCGGGAGTAGCGAGTACGGTCTCAGCTTCCTTGAGTTCGTTTTCCAGTCGTGTCACCAATGCTTCGGCATCGGCTACTTCCTTTTCTGCTTTCTTCACCAGTCGGTTATGAGCCTTCATGTCGGCATAACTCTGGTTTGACTTTGGCTTTTCGGCGGGTTTGTCCGCAGTTTTGGTGGCTGGCTTTTCAGTCTTTTTATCGGCAGGTTTCGTTTCCGATGCCGACGGACTTCCACTGCTACTCATGGTCTGTCCCAGTTCGCTGAGACTCTCAATCTGTTTCTTCTGCAGGAAGTCGTAGATACCTCCGATATGTTCGCGTACCACACCCCCTCCGAATTCATATACACGTTCCACGAGTCCGTCGAGGAAATCGCGGTCGTGACTTACGATGATGGCTGTTCCGTCGAAATCGCGAATGGCTTGTTTCAGCACATCCTTCGACTGCATATCGAGGTGGTTGGTAGGTTCGTCGAGAATAAGCAGGTTTACCGGTTCGAGCAGCAGACGTATCATTGCCAGTCGGCTCCGTTCACCTCCACTCAGCACCTTCACATATTTGTCACTGGCTTCGCCACCGAACATGAACGCACCCAGTATGTCGCGTATCTTCAGTCGGATATCGCCTCGTGCCACACGGTCTATCGTTTCGAAGACGGTCTGATTACCATCGAGCAGCTGTGCCTGGTTCTGTGCAAAATAACCGATCTGTACGTTATGTCCTACCTTCAGTTCGCCTTCGAAAGGAATCTCTCCCATGATACACTTTACGAGAGTCGATTTGCCTTCCCCGTTATTTCCTACGAATGCCACCTTCTCTCCTCGTTTGATGGTGAGATTCACGTCGTGGAAAATCTGTCGTTTATAGCTCTTTGCCACATCCTTGCAGATGACTGGATAGTCGCCTGAACGCAGACAGGGTGGGAACTTCAGATGCAGCTGAGAGGAGTCTATCTCGTCAATCTCGATGGGAACGATTTTCTCCAGTTGCTTGATTCTCGACTGTACCTGGTTTGACTTTGTAGGCTTATACCTAAACGTCTCAATAAAAGCTTTTATATCAGCTATCTCTTTCTGCTGATTCTCGTATGCACGGATTTGTGACTCACGTCGTTCGGCACGGAGTTTCACGTATTCGTCATACTTCACCTTATAGTCGTTGATGCGATGACAACTTATCTCGATGGTACGGTTTGTAACGTTATTGATGAAAGCGCGGTCGTGACTTACGAGTACCACAGCATTGGCACGGTTCTGCAGGAACTGTTCCAGCCACTGAATCGAACCGATGTCGAGATGGTTGGTAGGTTCGTCGAGTAGCAGTAGGTCGGGTTTCAGCATCAGCAGTTTTGCCAGTTCGATTCTCATTCGCCATCCACCCGAAAATTCCTTCGTGGGTCGGTTGAAGTCGCTATGCTGAAAACCTAGTCCCACGAGTGTGCGTTCCATCTCAGCCTGATAATTCTCACCACCAATCATCGTATAGCGGTCGTTCTCATGACTGAACTGCTCCACGAGCTGCATATACTCCTCACTCTCGTAGTCAGTACGTTCACTCAGTTGACGGTTCAGCATGTCGAGGTGCTCCTTCAGCTGGGTTATATGTGTGAAAGCCGTCTCTGCCTCCTCAATTACTGTCCGTTCGTCGCTTAGTACCATCACTTGTGGCAGATAACCGATAGTGACGTCTTTCTGTCGTGCCACCTCACCGCTACTCGGTTGCTGCATCCCTGCAATTATCTTCAGCATCGTCGATTTTCCGGCACCGTTCTTTCCCACCAGTGCGATGCGGTCTTTCGGATTGATTACGAAGTTCACATCGCTGAAAAGTGGCACTGCTCCAAATTCGACTTTCAGATTGTTAATAGAAACCATACATTATAAATTTGATGCGAAGTTACGAGAAATGAGTGAAAAAGTTAGTTAGAACATGTGAAAAAAGCAATAAATATTTGCAAGCAATCGTTTTTATCTATAAATTAGCGACGTTTTCATCCTGATACTATGAACAAAAACTATTATTGCGTAATACTTGCAGGTGGAGTAGGGAAGCGAATCTGGCCGGTGAGCCGTCAGAATAAACCTAAGCAATTCATCGATTTGCTTGGCACAGGTGAAACTTTGTTGCAGTCCACATATAAGCGTTTCCTGAAATTCATCGCTCCTGAAAATATCATTGTAACAACCAATCTTGACTATGCCGGTCTGGTTCGTGAACAGTTGCCCGATTTGCCATCGGAAAACCTGATGCTTGAACCTATTCGCCGCAACACCGTGCCACCCGTCACGTGGGCTTCGGCAGAGATATCGCGTCGCAATCCCGATGCAGTCATGGTGGTAACCCCGAGCGACCAGAACATCACCGACAATGCTGATGGCAGTTTTGCCGAAGAGATAGAGCAGGGACTCGACTATGCCCAGCGTCAGCAGCGTCTGCTTACGGTCGGAGTCAATCCGTCGCGTGCCGAGACAGCCTACGGTTATATCCAGATGTCAATGAAGATGTCACCCAACATATTCAAGGTGCAGACCTTTACTGAAAAACCTCAGGAGGAGTTTGCCAAGATATTCTATGAGAGTGGCGAATTCCTTTGGAATACAGGTCTTTTCATCTGGTCGCCGAAAGCCTTCCTCAGAGCGTTGAACGACGTTTCGGGCGACTATTCGGCAATGATTAAGGACGTGCAGGTACGCTATTCCAGTGGACAGAATGCCGACGAAGTGGTTTCCGAACTCTACTCAAAGCTCCCTAATATGACACTTGAGCAGACCATACTCGAGAGGGTGGAGAATGCCGACGTCATGCTCTGTCATTTCGGATGGGCAGACCTTGGTACGTGGGACAGCGTATATATCAACACACCGAAGTCGTCAACCGGCAATGCATTGGTCAACAACTCCAAAGCCGTTCTCTACGACTGCAACGACTGTCTCGTCCGTCTGCCCGAAGGACATGTGGCAGTACTGCAAGGCTTGTCCGACTATGTCGTGGTTGAAGAAGGTAACGTCATCCTTGTATGCAAGAAAGACGATCAGGGAGTCATACGCAACTTCGTCAACAGCGCACAACTCGACCTCGGTTCTGAATTCGTATAATGTCTTTCTGGACTACAGAAGCTTTCTGAGATTGTCCTCCAATGTTCCTTTCATGAAGTCGGAACGCAGGACAATCTCATTTTCTTTGTTTATAAGGAAAAACGTGGGTACGTTGCTCACGGCATAGGCAGCGGTAGCAACACCGTTCGTCTCGTGTACCGATATCCAAGGCAGGTATTCCACAGACGACTTCCAGAAATGTATGTCATCATCTAATGATATCTGGTAAATCTCAAATCCCTTGGCGGCATACTTCTCATACAGACTTCTCAGCAGTCGTGTCCTCTCAGCCGAATCCGGAGCACCGAACATAGTGAAGTCGAGCAGTACCACCTTGCCTTTCAAAGCTTTGAGCGACCTCATCTTATTACTGATATCCGGTAGTTCCACCTCGATGATTCCAGTCTCCTCGACACCCTTTCCGCTGATGTCGCTGATGGTTGGTGTTTGTTTCTCAGCCGTATTGTTCAGACCCTTTATCGCAGCATTGCACAGTTGTTCCGTACGCTGGGCATCGGGGTAGTAACAGTCCCATCCAGTTGCCACAGCAGCATAGGTCTTCACGTCGTCGCGGTCGGTTAGCGGGTTGAATACAAACCATGTGCCTTGAAGGTCAGTTATAGACTGACAAACAGCATAATAAGCACTTGCACTTGAAGCGTCGCTGAATATATACTGTTCCTTCATCTTTTCCTTGTAATCCTTCAGCAATACATTGATGCTGTCCACGATATCACCCGGAAACATATCCTTGTTTTTCTCCAGCTCCATAATCTCATTCTGCAGTTTCAGTTGCAGGGCGTAAATCTCACGGATGCGCTTCGAACTCTCATTTCCCTCCACCTTATAGTCGGTTGTGAAATGGGGCAGGGTAGCGTCAATCTTCACACATTCCGTACTGTCAATCGAGAAAGGTATCCGTTGCTGACCTACTCTCAGGGCAAAAAACTCAGGACAGTCCGTCGGAGCTTCTACGGCAAAACGGTACTCGCCCCCTTCCTTCAGTCGTAGCGAATCCAGCACCTTCACATCCTCCAGAGTCGATGCCTCTATATAGAGCATCGAGTCCTTCGCATTCTCTACCGTTCCACTTACATTATACGTTTTCTTGTCCGTGCAGGCACAAAATATAGTGCTGAGAGCTATAAAAAATGTTATTTTATTCATCATTGTGTTTTATTTTGGCGCAAAATTAGCAAGAATTCGTGTAATTTCGGTAACTTTGCACGATTTTTCGTGCCTTCTGCACGATATTAGATGTTATTATACCAATAAATTTTTAAGATGAACGTAATTAAGAAGACAGTCTCATTGCCTGACGGACGTGAAATCAGCATTGAGACAGGAAGGCTGGCAAAGCAAGCGGATGGTGCAGTAATGCTCCGCATGGGCAATACTATGCTCCTCGCCACTGTTTGTGCAGCAAAAGATGCAGTACCAGGAACAGATTTTATGCCACTCCAGGTAGAGTATCGTGAGAAGTATGCGGCTAACGGCCGTTTTCCTGGAGGTTTTACAAAGCGTGAAGGCAAGGCAAGTGACGAAGAGATTCTGACATGCCGCCTCGTCGACCGTGCCCTCCGCCCTCTGTTTCCATCCAACTATCATGCAGAGGTATATGTTAACGTAATGCTCTTCTCTGCCGACGGAGTTGACATGCCCGATGCTCTGGCAGGATTTGCAGCAAGTGCAGCACTCGCAGTTTCTGACATTCCTTTCGAAGGACCTATCTCAGAAGTGCGCGTAGCACGTATCGACGGACAGTTCGTCATCAACCCTACATTCGAGCAGCTCAAGCAGGCCGACATGGATCTTATGGTAGGTGCTACCGAAGAGAATATCATGATGGTAGAAGGTGAGATGAAGGAAGTGAGCGAACAGGATCTCCTTGAGGCACTCAAGGCAGCTCATGCAGCCATCAAGCCACAGTGCCAGTTGCAGAAAGAGATGATGAAGGAACTCGGCAAGGACGTAAAACGTGAATACTGTCACGAAGTAAATGACGACGAACTGAAGGCTGACCTCACAGCTAAATGCTATCAGCCGGCATACGACGTAACAAAGCAGGCTCTCGAAAAGCACGAACGTGCAGAGGCATTCGAGAAGATTCGCGAAGACTATAAGGAAGCATACGCAGCAGCACATACCGACCTCACAGAGGACGAGCTCGCTGAGAAATATGCACTCGTTGACCGCTACTACCACGATGTAGAGCGTGACGCAATGCGTCGTTGCATCCTCGACGAGGGTATCCGTCTCGATGGTCGTAAGACTACCGACATCCGTCCTATCTGGTGCGAGGTTGAACCACTGCCCGGACCTCACGGCTCGGCTATTTTCACTCGTGGTGAGACTCAGGCTCTCGCTACAGCTACACTGGGTACCAAGCTCGACGAGAAACTCGTTGACGGTGCTCTCGAACGCTACTACATGAAGTTCCTCCTCCACTATAACTTCCCACCATTCTCAACTGGTGAGGCAAAGGCTCAGCGTGGTGTAGGTCGTCGCGAAATCGGTCACGGACACCTCGCTTGGCGTGGTATCAAGGGACAGATTCCTGAGGATTATCCTTACACTATCCGTGTCGTAAGCGACATCCTCGAATCTAATGGTTCTTCTTCAATGGCTACTACTTGTGCCGGAACACTTGCACTTATGGATGCCGGTGTGCCAATCAAGAATCCTGTAGCAGGTATCGCAATGGGTCTTATCAAGAACCCGGGCGAGGAGAAGTACGCTATCCTCAGCGATATCCTTGGTGACGAGGACCACCTCGGCGATATGGACTTCAAGACTACAGGTACTAAGAACGGTCTTACTGCTACTCAGATGGATATCAAGTGCGACGGACTCTCATACGAAATCCTTGAGAAAGCACTTATGCAGGCAAAGGCTGGTCGCGAACATATCATGGGCGAGATGATGAAGACCATCTCCGAACCACGTCCCGAACTCAAACCACATGTTCCACGCATCGAACAGATCATCATTCCGAAGGAATACATCGGTGCTGTCATCGGTCCGGGTGGAAAGATTATCCAGCAGATTCAGGAAGACACTCAGACCGTCATCACTATCGATGAGGAAGACGGCGTAGGCAAGGTACAGGTTTCTGCTCCTGGTCGCGATGCCATCGAGGCAGCACTTGCTAAGATCAAGGCTATCGTTGCCGTTCCTGAAGTAGGTGAGGTTTACAAGGCTAAGGTGCGCAGCATCATGCCTTACGGCTGCTTCGTTGAGTTCCTCCCTGGCAGGGAAGGTCTGCTCCACATCAGCGAAATCGACTGGCGTCGTCTCGAGACAGTTGAAGAGGCTGGATGGAAATCGATCAGAAGACAGGTAAGTTCAAACTGAGCCACCGTGTTCTTATCGAAAAACCTGAAGGCTATCAGGAACGTCCACAGCGTGAACGTCGCGAACGTCCACAGCGCGAACGCGGTCCACGTCGCGAAGGTGGAAACAACAACCACCGTCGTCACGAGGCTCCAGCCGCTCCTGAGTCAAACGAAGGCGGTGAGGTTCTCAGCGCACTCGACGACCTCCTGAAGTAATTACATATTTATATATAATGTGAGCCAGCGCTATACTGGCTCACTTTGTTTTCTTATGAAAGACTCGGCACTTATCCTTTCCGGCGGCATGGACTCCGTTACCATGCTCTACGAGTACGCTTCCGACATCGCACTCGCCATCTCCTTCGACTATGGTTCCAACCATAACGCACGTGAGATTCCGTTGGCACGTCTCCATTGTGAACGCCTCGCCATCCGTCATATCGTCATTCCACTCTCCTTCATGCCGCGCTACTTCCGTTCGTCGCTGCTCGAAGGAGCCGACGCCATACCCGAAGGAGAATACTCAGCAGACAATATGTCAAGTACGGTAGTTCCCTTCCGCAATGGCATCATGCTTTCCATAGCCTGTGGCATAGCTGAAAGTCACGGACTCCGTCGCGTCATGATAGCCAACCACGGAGGAGACCATAACATATATCCGGACTGTCGTCCCGACTTCATTCGCGACATGTCAGCAGCTATGAGCAATGGTACCGACACCCACGTCACCGTCTGGGCACCTTATACCAACATCACCAAAGCAGATATCGCTAGTCGTGGTAAGAGTCTCGGCATCGACTACTCCCAGACATGGTCGTGCTACAAGGGTGGGGCAGTCCATTGCGGACGCTGTGCTACCTGTCTCGAACGGCGCGAAGCCTTTCGCCTTGCCGGCATAGATGATAAAACAGAATACGAGAGCAATTAGCTCTCGTATTTCTTTATCAGGCACCTAACCTCCCCCTAAACAGGGGGAATGAGGGGTCTTTTATTTAACCAAAGTACCAAGGATATCCCTTGTCAGTTCCTTGGTTATCGTGCGGGTCGCGGCACTCGTGGCATTCTTCACCACACGTCCCGTCTTCGAAGTACGCGACTTCGTCTGCTTTCCTGTCACCTTATCACTTACGTACGTACCCAGAATCGCAGCCAGTGTCGAAGTGATGGCAGTCAGTACAGCCTTCAGTACCTTCGACATGATACCCGGCTTCTTCTTCTCTTCCTTTTCCTCTCTTACCTCTTCCTTCTTCCCTCTTACCTCGTCCATCTTCCCTCTTGCCTCGTCCATCTCTTCCTCCTCACTCTCTGCCAGCAGTACCTCAAACGCACTCTCGCGGTCTATCGCCTTGTCATACTTGCCGTAGATAGTACTTTGTTTTATGGCATCGAGTCGCTGTCCTTCGGTTATCGCTCCAATCTGCGACAATGGGAACAGAATCTTGGCACGTTCCACCATCTGTGGTGCACCTTTCTCGTCGAGCAGACTGACCAGAGCCTCACCTGTTTCCAGATTCATGATTGCCTCGTCTGTCTTAAACTGCGGATTGGCACGGAACGTGTCGGCTGCCGTCTTTACGGCTTTCTGGTCCTTCGGAGTGTAAGCCCTCAGTGCGTGCTGCACTCGGTTGCCCAGTTGTCCGAGGATATTCTCTGGGATGTCCGTTGGACTCTGGGTGATGAAGTAGATACCCACACCCTTCGAACGAATCAGACGGATCACCTGTTCAATCTTGTCGAGCAAAGCCTTTGATGTACCGTCAAACAGCATGTGTGCTTCGTCGAAGAAGAATACCAGTTTCGGTTTTTCCAAGTCACCCACCTCGGGTAGGGTAGAGTAGAGTTCAGAAAGCAACCACAACAGGAAAGTCGAATACAGTTTCGGTTGCATCATCAGTTTGTCGGCAGCAAGTACACTCATCACACCCTTGCCTCCGTCCGTCTGCATCAGGTCGTAAATATCAAACGAGGGTAGACCAAAGAACTTGTCGGCACCCTCATTTTCCAGTTGTAAAATAGCACGCTGAATAGAACCTATACTCATAGTTGTGACTGTACCATAACTTGTTCTGATTTCTTTAGAATGGTCAGCCATATATTTGAGCAATTCGCGTAAGTCTTTTAAGTCATCAATCAATATGCCATGCTGATCAGCATATCGAAATGCTATTTGTAAAACTCCGTCTTGAGTGTCATTTAAATCCATAATTCGACTCAGCAACTGTGGTCCCATCTGCGAAATCGTAGCACGCATCGGGTGACCCTGTTCGCCGTACACATCGTAGAACCTTACCGGACATGGCTGGAACTCCGGACTGTCAATCTCA
>CACYGK010000020.1 GCA_902774005.1 uncultured Bacteroidales bacterium
CAAAAGCGGCAAGAACTACACTTTATCTTCCCTAAAGAAGTGTATGAATAAGTTTGGAGAGTATATGACCACTCCTACTGTTTTGCATGCAGCTGACTACAAAGTAGAGGATGGTATCACCTATCTTCCGCTTTACATGACATCTTTATTGTAGGATGAGTGAGCGTACCGTTGACTGCGCTACGAAAATATTCAAATACGATTAAGTGAGTGTACCGTTGACTTCGCTACGAAAATATTCAAATACGATTAAGTGAGCGTACCGTTGACTGCGCTTCGCTACGTCTAAGGTACTCCCATTCGGGAAAAAACAATCCAATTAACAACATGAAAATACATTTTCTGCTTTAATTGTTTGTTTTTCCGCTCACTCATCCGTACCTTTGCACGAAATTTGAGAATTTGCATAAAATTTCATATACATTATTAACTTATAAATTATAAACGAATATGCCAAACGGTAAGAAAAAGAAGAGACACAAGATCTCTACGCACAAGCGTAAGAAGAGACTGAGAAAGAATCGTCATAAGAGCAAGTAAGGGTCGGAGACTGACTCCGCACTTGGCTTGCTGACGATCAGCAAACAGCACACGGACTGGGCTACGAGGGCACTGAGTATAGAGATACACACCCATGCCCATCCGTTTATTTTTTTACTTAAATCAATGCTTATTGCAAGATGACAAGCGAACTCATCATCGATGCGCAGCCGCAGGAGGTGACTATTGCCCTGCTCGAGGATGAAAAACTCGTCGAATTCCAGAAGGAGGGACAAGATTCTCACTATTCTGTCGGCAACGTTTACGCTGGAAAGGTCAAGAAGATTATGCCAGCTCTGAATGCATGTTTTGTCGATGTCGGTCATGAACGCGAAGCATTTCTGCATTACCAAGATTTAAGTTCCCAATTTCTTGCTCTCAAGAAGTACACGAAGCAAGTAGTAAGCGACCGAAAGAAGCTTGCACCCATTGCTAAGGTCCAGGGAATACCGGACCTGCCGAAGGTGGGAAACATACAGGACGTACTCGAACTGGGACAGGAGGTGATGGTACAAATCACCAAGGAACCCATCAACACGAAAGGTCCGAGACTGACGGGAGAAATCTCGTTTGCAGGACGGTTCCTCGTTCTGATTCCGTTTACCGATAAGGTGTCGGTGAGCACAAAGATTAAATCAAAGGAGGAACGGGTACGACTGAAACAATTAATTCAGAGCCTGAAGCCGAGAAATTTCGGTGTGATTGTGCGTACGGTAGCTGAAGGCAAAAGAGCAGCAGAACTGAACAATGAACTTGCCATTCTGCTGGGCTACTGGGACAATTGCATAAAGAAACTGCAAAAGGCAAACCAGTTACCGGCTCTGATTCACGAAGAGACCAGTCGCACGGTTTCAATGTTGCGCGACCTCTTCAACCCTTCGTACGAAAGCATACACATCAACGACGAGGATGTGTTCAAGGAGGTGCAGACATACGTGTCGCTCATTGCTCCAGAGAGAGCCGGCATAGTAAAACTGTATAAGGGCAACATCCCTATCTTCGACAACTTCAACGTGACGAAGCAGATAAAGTCGGGACTGGGACGCACCATCAGTTACAAGCACGGAGCATATCTCATCATCGAACACACGGAGGCTCTGCACGTTGTTGACGTGAACTCCGGCAACCGTTCGCGCGGAATAGAAAATCAGGAGGACAATGCGTTTGAGGTGAATATGGGTGCAGCCACAGAACTGGCACGCCAACTCAGACTGCGCGATATGGGTGGCATCATTGTGGTCGATTTCATCGATATGGACTCGGCAGAGCACCGTCAGAAGCTCTACGAACACATGACCGAACTGATGAAGAACGACCGTGCAAAGCACACCATCCTGCCGCTGAGTAAGTTCGGACTGATGCAGATAACCCGACAGCGAGTAAGACCGGCTATGGACGTACACGTGGAGGAGACTTGTCCTACGTGTTTCGGAAAGGGAACAATCCAACCATCCATCCTGTTTACGGATGCTCTGGAAAGCAAGATTGACTATATGGTCAATAATCTTGGTATAAAGAAATTCAAACTGTATGTCCACCCGTACGTGGCAGCCTACATCAATCAGGGTCTTTTCTCCCTGTACATCAAATGGCAGATGAAGTACGGCTTCGGACTGCGACTCATTCCTTCACAGGCTCTCGGATTCCTGGAATATAAGTTTGTAGATGCAAAAGGAAACGAGGTGAATATGACGGAGGAAATTGAGACTCAAAGCATGACCAACAACTGAAATGTATAGCCCCGCACACCTTTGTGTGCAGGGCTATATTAGTTATAAGTTAAAAGTTAAAAATTAAAAGTTGTAGTTAACGTACGCGGAGGAGGTCGCCGGCTTCAGGTACGTAGTCGAAAGGACGGAAGTTCATCTTGTAGAGGTACTTGATGCGGATTCCGTATTGCTGAGCGATGGAGTACATCGATTCGCCGGAACGGATATGATGCCAATAGTCCTTCGGATAGAGGTTGCGATCTGCATATTTCTTTTTCTTCTGCAGGAAGATTGGTGTGCCGGCTGAAGGGAAGAAATATTTGGAAGGTGCCTCGTTGTATTTACGCAATTTACGTGCAGATAGACGTATGCCACGCTGCTTGAGTTCTTTCGAAAGGCTCTCCCATGTGTCACCCTCGCGGGCTATGATGCAGTCGAGGTTGTTGATGAGCTGGAGCGGATGCTGGTCGCCTACGGCTACGTAGGATTTGCGACGAGAGCCCCCACCCTTCTTATCATATTCATGAAGGTCGTAGAGTTCGATGATTCCGATGAGCCGTTCGGCATAGGTACTCAATGTGGCATAACCACAGGCTTTCAATCCGCGAGCCCATCCTTTGTAGTCAGTCTCATCCAGTTTGAAGAGTCGACTGTAGCGCGGACGCAGGAGGAAATGTGAATGATCTTCGTAACTGTCGCGAACGGTCTTATAAACACGGAAGCAGTCGTTACGACGGTCATCATCGTGATAGGTGCGTTTACCAGTCCAGTCGTTGTGGCACTTGATGCCGAAGTGGTTGTTAGAACGGCGTGCCAGTTCACTCAGTCCTGCACCGCTCTCAAGGAGTCCCTGGGCCAACGTGATGCTGGCAGGGATGTGGTGTTCCTTCATCTGCTCGATGGCTATGTCTTTGTATTTCTCGATATATGCCTCATAGGCTGAATTGCGACGTTGTGCATTCAGACTGATTGAAAGGACTGTAAGGAGGAGTATAAGATATGAGCGCATGAATGGTTTACAGTTTACGGTTTACAGTTTACGGCTTAATGTTCAATGAGGTTAAAGTTAAGGGGCAGGAGCAGCTGTGCTGAAGGGATGATGTAGATGGCATCGGTACCGTAGAGCATTATCTGCATGGGGGATTGTTGGCGCTGTTCTGTCTCCTGAAGCACTTGGCGGCATCCGCCACAAGGGGTGATGGGTGCGGCTGTGAACTGACCGTCGGTTCCACGGGCTGCTATGCAGAGCATAGTGACGGCCTGGTCTGGATAACGTGAGTTGGCATAGAACACAGCTGTACGTTCGGCACATTGTCCCTGCGGATAGGAACAGTTCTCCTGATTACTGCCGGTCACTATGGTGCCGTCGGCAAGCAGGACTGCGGCTCCCACGCTGAAATGGGAATAAGGTGAGTAGCTGCGATAAGTAGCCTGCCGAGCTGCTTCGAGCAACTGGAGTTCGGAGGATGTCAGTTCCGACTCTGCCTTTTTATAATATGTGAAGCTGAACTGTAATGTTTCCACGTCAGAGTGTACCTTTACTTGATGGTAACTGATATTTGTATATGTCGCGCTTCACAGCCATCTTTATGCTGCGAGCCAAAGCCTTGAAAATACCTTCTATCTTGTGGTGCTCGTTGTCACCCTCGGCACGTATGTTGAGATTTATACGTGCTGCATCGCTGAACGACTTGAAGAAATGGAGGAACATCTCAGTCGGCATGTCACCAATGCGTTCGCGACGGAACTCGGCATCCCATACGAGCCAGGGACGTCCGCCGAAGTCGAGACAGACGCTGCAGAGACAATCGTCCATAGGAAGGGTGTAGCCATAACGCTCAATGCCTCGCTTGTCGCCAATGGCACGTGCTATACATTCGCCCAAAGCAATACCTGTATCCTCGATGGTGTGGTGTTCATCAACATTGAGATCACCCTTCACATGTATCTTGAGGTCGATACTGCCATGTTTGGCAATCTGTTCGAGCATATGGTCGAAGAATCCGAGTCCGGTTGACACGTCGCACTGTCCCGTACCGTCAAGGTTCATCCACACGTCGATATCTGTCTCCTTTGTAGTACGACGTACCGAAGCCGTACGTTCACCGGCAAAGAGACGTTCGCTGATTTCATCCCACGACTGCACGTTATCGCCCAGTATGAGGTATTTGCAACCGAGATTCTCTGCCAACTTGCGGTCGGTAGCTCTGTCACCAATTACATAACTGCCGGCAAGGTCGTAATCGCCCTGCATATACTGTGTGAGCATAGCAGTACCTGGTTTGCGAGTGGGCAGGTTGTCGGCAGGGAAAGAGCGGTCGATATGCTGTGCGTCGAATTCCACACCCTCACCCTTAAGAATGTCGAGCATGAGATTATGGGTAGGCAGGAAGTCTGCCTCCGGATAACTGTCGGTACCCAATCCGTCCTGATTGCTGACGAGGACAAACTCGAAGTCGAGGTGTGTACGGATGAAGTTCAGGTTACGTATGACACCCGGTACAAACTGAAACTTCTCGAACGAGTCGATTTGTTCGTCGGCTGGTTCTACCAATATTGTACCATCGCGGTCGATGAATAAGACACGACGCATCGGTTGCTTTTGACTACTCATATTTTTATACGAATTTTCTCAGTGATGAAAGGAGTGCTGTATTCTCTTCCTTGGTTCCGACGGTGATGCGTAAACAACCACCGCACAAGTCCACACGACTACGGTTGCGAACAATAATACGATGTTCCACAAGGTATCGGTAGATGCGGTCGGCATCTGTCATCTTGGCAAGGAAAAAGTTGGCATCGCTCGGATATACGTGCTTGCAGATGGGAAGTTGGGCGAAAGCGTGCATCAGACTCTCACGTTCTTCGATGATGAGTGAGAGATGGCGACGGAACACAGTAGCTTCCTTCAATGCCTCCATAGCACGCTGCTGAGTAAGAGTGTTGACATTATACGGATATTTCACCTTGTTCATCAGTGCGATGATGTCGGTGCTGGCGAATGCCATACCCAGACGAATACCTGCACAACCCATTGCCTTGCTGAAGGTGTTGAGCACTATGAGATTAGGATAGCGCTGGAGGTCGAGACGGAACGGGCGCTGCGGACAGAAGTCGGAATAGGCTTCATCAACGATTACTATACCTCCGAATTCACGGAGCACCTTATCTATCTTCTCACGACGGAATACATTAGCAGTCGGGTTGTTTGGCGAACAGATGAATATTATCTTTGTATTATCGTCACAAGCTGCTAGAAGTGCTTCTGGCGAAAAGTCATAATTCTCATCGAGCGACACCTTACGATACTCCACATCGTTGACGTCGGCACATACCTCATACATTCCGTAAGTAGGATTGATGGCTACTACATTATCGACTCCCGGACGACAGAAGATGCGGAACGGCAGGTCGATAGCCTCATCCGAACCGTTTCCGAGGAAAATATTAGCAGCCGGTACTCCCTTGAAGACGGAGATATGCTGTTTGAGTTCTTCCTGCAGAGGGTCGGGATAGCGGTTCACACCATTGGGGTATGGATTTTCGTTGGCATCGAGGAATGCATCGGCACGCATACCCTTGAATTCGTCGCGAGCACAACTATATGGTTTCAATGCCCAGATATTAGGGCGAGTCAGTTCTTGAAGAGTTTTCATTTTTTTATAGGGCGAATGGGGTTATTGGGACGAATGGGCAGATGGGGTTATTTCTCAATTGCTTTCAGACGTACTGTCATAGCACGGCGATGGGCATCGAGATGCTCTGCCTCTGCCATGAGTTCGACGGCGGGACCTATGTTGCGGATGCCTTCGGCAGTGAGCTCCTGGAAGGTAATCTTCCGACAGAAAGAATCGAGGTTAACACCGCTATATGCCTTTGCATAACCAGATGTAGGCAGAGTATGGTTAGTACCGGAGGCATAGTCGCCTGCCGATTCACATGAATAGTTACCAAGGAATACCGAACCTGCATTGATGACACGTTCAGCCACCTTCATGTAATCGCGCATGGCAAGGATAAGGTGCTCAGGGGCATATTCGTTGGTTATGTCGATTACTTCCTCAAGGTTGTTTACCACGATGATACG
The DNA here is from genome assembly GCA_902774005.1 of uncultured Bacteroidales bacterium. Classification (GTDB taxonomy): domain Bacteria; phylum Bacteroidota; class Bacteroidia; order Bacteroidales; family Bacteroidaceae; genus Minthosoma. The sequence continues at coordinate 6,337 of CACYGK010000020.1, forward strand.
GCTATACTGCAAAGACTGCGCTGCTATCTCCTTGCGGGGCAGCAGATTGAGCTGACGCTCCACCTCGTGGCTGACAGCCTCTGCCAACTGTTCGCTGTCGGTAAACATAACTGCCTGACTGTCTATTCCATGTTCTGCCTGACTGAGAAGGTCGGCTGCAACAAACTCAGCATTTGCACTGTCATCTGCCATCACGGCTACTTCACTTGGTCCTGCCGGCATGTCGATGGCTACGTCGTGAAGACTGACTTCCTGCTTGGCAGCAGTAACAAACTGATTGCCTGGACCGAATATCTTGCTCACCTTGGGGACGCTCTCCGTTCCGTATGCCATAGCACCTATAGCCTGAACACCACCAATCTTGTAAATGCGGTCGACACCGGCAATGCGGGCACTGACGAGGATGGCAGGATGGAGTTTGCCTTCACGGTTCGGCGGACTGCAAAGGACGATATCCTTACAACCTGCTATCTTGGCTGGGGTAGCCAGCATGAGCACTGTAGAGAAGAGAGGAGCCGTGCCACCAGGAATATAAAGACCCACACGTTCGATAGCTACTGATTTCTGCCAGCAGAGCACACCCGGCTGGGTCTGAATCTTCTCACCGTGAAACTGCTGAGCACGATGGAATCGCTCTATATTGTCATGAGCCAATTGGATGGCAGCCTTGAGTTCATCACTTACAAGACTTTCTGCTTCCTTCATCTCAGTCTGACTTACCTGAAGCGACTGAAGACTGACCTTATCGAACTTCAGTTCGTACTCCTTGACAGCCTCATCGCCACGATTGCGAACATCGGAAAGCACACCACGTACTGTGTCGCGCAGTTCAGACGCATCACGATGTGGACGTTGCAGGTAGCTTCCCCACTCTTTCTTATCTGGATAACGGATTATCTGCATTATAGAATCATCTTTTCGATTGGAGTAACAAGTATGCCTTCTGCACCGAGTGCCTTGAGTTGTCCGACGATTTCCCAGAACTGTTTCTCGTCGAGTACAGAATGTACTGAGCACCAGTCCTCATCGGCAAGAGGTATGATAGTCGGACTCTTAAGTCCGGGCAGCACCTTTGTGATGGCTGCAAGTTGGGACTTAGGAGCATTCATACGTACATATTTCTTTCCATCGGCAATGAGTACCGATTCGATGCGGAACAGGAGTTGTTCAAGTATAGCCTTCTTCTCGTCTGTAAGATCCTGATTACCTATGAGCAGCGCCTCACTCTGCATCACCACCTCAACTTCTTTCAGATTATTGCTGACAAGAGTGGAACCCGAACTTACGATATCGAAGATGCCATCAGCAAGTCCAATACCCGGAGCTATCTCAACCGAACCCTGAATGACGTGGACGTTGATGTCGATACCCTTCTCTTGCATGAATTTGCGGAGGATGCCCGGATAGGAAGTAGCTATCTTCTTGCCGTTGAACCACTCAACTCCGGGATATTCGATTGCCTTGGGAATGGCAAGCGAGATGCGGCATTTGCTGAAGCCCAGTCGCTTCACAATGTCAGCCTCGAAACCACGTTCTACAAACTCATTCTCACCCACGATACCTATGTCGGCAACGCCGTCGGCTACGGTCTGTGGAATGTCATCATCGCGAAGGAAAAGTACTTCGAGCGGAAAGTTAGACGACTGTACGAGCAGTGTACGTTTTGTACTGCTCACTTTTATGCCCGCCTCTTTCAGAAGATTCATCGTGTCTTCGTAGAGACGACCTTTTGATTGTACTGCTATTCTTAACATATATGTGTATTGTTTATTGTTCTTCGTTCTGTTGGAATTGAATTATGCTGTTACCTGTCAGAATAATCTGACTGTTACCTATGTAGGTACCGATAAGCGGAACTTTATGCTGAGGGTCATTATGTTTGAACCATTCCAGAATCTCTGTGAAGGAGTAGGCATCGGTATCGAATACGATATAGTCGGCTGTGGGGTCGTGACGTTGCGGCAAACCATGGGAGACGGAATGGTAGAGGTTATGCTCTTTCATCAGTCGTTGCATCTGTCGCAGGTTATAACCCTTACCTACGAGCAGGAATTTCTTCTGACGCATATCGTCCATGATAACCTCTTCCTTTTCTTCCTTCTTATGGAACTGTTGTTTGAGATATGTCAGGAATGCCTTACCATAGATAAGCAGCGATACGACAAAAAGGAGCAGGAAGTTATAACTGAAATGCTTCTTGAAAAAGATGTACATTGCCTTGTGAAACACAATGGCATATCTGTACGAACTCTTCTGTGTACTCTCTCCCTTATAGTGTAGTATGGTAGTGGGCAAGAAACAGTTCTTATAACCAGCCTTCAATATGCGGTAGGACATATCCACATCCTCTCCATACATGAAGAAGTCCTCGTCGAGCAGTCCACATTTTTTCAGAACCTCCGAACGTATCATCATGAAAGCACCCGAGATGACTTCAATCTCCACAGGTCGATCGAGCGGCAGATACTGCATATAATAACGTCCGAACAAAGTAGACTGTGGAAAACGGCTACCCAAACCCGACATCTTGCAGAAGGCAGTCCAGGGAGTCGGTATGCCTCGGCGCGACTCAGGAGCCATACTGCCATCAACACGTTGCTGACGAACTCCCAATCCTCCCACATTCGTATGAGCATCCATAAAGGCAACACATTCCTTCAGAGTGCTCTCTCCCACTATCGTATCAGGATTGAGCAGAAGTACATATTCGCCACGCGACTTCCGTATTGCCATATTGTTGGCAACGGAGAATCCAAAGTTTTTGTCGTTTTCAATATAGTAAACCCACGGGAACTTCTTCCTCAGGTAAGGTATCGAGCCGTCCGAACTGGCATTGTCAACCACATATACCTCTGCCTGCATGCCCTGCAAGGCACGCTCCACAGAAAAGAGGCACTGCTCCAGATAGTACTTCACATTATAGTTTACTATGACAACCGTCAGCTTCATCCTTTTCAGTTATTATTGATAACGAGGTCGTTCTCCACAATATCCATAAATTCACGGATACGACGATGTGTAGGCAGACAATAAATAGTGATACAAAGTCCCATCAGTGCACACAACAGTCCCGTAGCATTGAGAGTCATGAAATACGCAATCAGGTTATATGCGATGCATAGCGATATGAGCAAAAGACGAATCAGACTCCATGCATGATAAAAGTCGAGAGCCTCATCCTTGTTCATACGTCTCAGTCCCCTTGTTGTGTTCAGCAGGAACAGTTGCAGAGCCAAAGGCAACACCAGCAGAGTGGACAATATGCAGATGCAGTTCATGTTGAACTCAGCATCAGTTCCACGACCCACACTGCCGTTTACTATCACTCCCATCTTTCCTACTACAAAAAGTATAATCAAAACACCCCACGCCACGCAACTCTCAAGGCGCAGCATCATCAACAATGATTTAATTCTTTTCTCCATTTTATACTAATTCTAACCTTATTATTATCAATTTCTCCCCCTCAAAACAGGGGATTTGAGAGAGTCTGCTTTTATGCCACAAACGGTACTCTGTTAACAAGCGAACGACCCAGCGTTGCCTCGTCCGTATATTGCAGTTCGTCGTTTATACTCAGTCCGCGAGCCAGCACCGTCAGTTTCAGTCCCCTCTCTTCGTCGGCAAGGACAGCAGACAACTTCCTAGATATAAAGAAGTTAGTCGTGTCGCCCTCCATCGTACTGCTCAGTGCCAGTATCACCTCCTTCACTTCCTTCCCCTGCTCTACCCGATCCACCAGACTCTGAATCTGCAAGTCACCCGGACCGATTCCGTCCATAGGTGAGATGACACCACCCAGCACGTGATACAGTCCGCGATATTGCATCGTAGCCTCTATAGCCATCACGTCCTGCACGTTCTCCACCACACAGATGGTCGAACGGTCGCGCTGCTGACTGGCACACAGGGCACACACATCCGTATCACTTATGTTGTGACACACCTTACAATAGCGCACCTCATGACGCAGACGGGCTATTGCCTCGCAAAACCCGTCAACAACCGATTCGTCCATACGTAACGTATGAAGCACAAGCCTCATGGCTGTCTTTCGACCGATGCCCGGAAGCTTAGCAAACTCATCTACAGCGCGTCCTAAAAGCGCAGAAGTGTATTCCTGATCCATAAAATTTCTGCAAAGATAGTCCCTTTTGTCCGTTTCACCAACATGATTCAAATGTTTTTGATAATTAAGCGTCGCATATTCCAAAATAAGGGTTCCCCATTGACAAATAAGGCACGCTTTTGACATATAGTTAATTTTCATTATGACTTTTCAGCCAAACAAAGATGTAAATTACAGAATTATTTGCTGAATATTTTCGTTTATTACGACAAAACACCCTATCTTTGCAGATACATTCATAACAATCTAAGTCGGTTGCCAATTAGTTTTCTAACCTATTACCTCCAAAAACATCTTAAGGATTATGCCCGCAATATTTAACCGCATCAACAAAAATGACTCCGAAAATACCCGTCAGTGGGACTACCTTATTTCCAGACTCATGGAAGGGAATGTAATTCCTGTCATAGGACCTGAATTCCTTGTTGACGATGAGAAGGGCTCGAATCCGCATCAAATTCTGATTGATGATCTGGCCGAGGCTTACAACATACACTCGCAACCCAAATCGTTTTCGGAATTGCTATATGACAAGGATTTCGATGCCAATGACCGGAAAAACATATACGCTATGCTTGGAGATGCATTCAGTCAGCCACTTTTCAAGCCCTCACAACTGCTGATGCGTCTATTGGGAAGCAAACGCTTTCCTTTTGTCATAACAACATCGTTCACACCGGTAGTAGAAGACGCCATGCGTCAAATATGGGGAAATGACAAGCTAAACGTGATGAAGTTCACAAACGACCCCTCACACAACAGCGATATAAACACCCGCTCCGACATTAGCAAGCCCACAGTATATTACATGTTCGGCAAGGTATGCAGTTCCGAAAAGAAATATGTCGTTACAGATTACGACATGCTATCATTCTGCCGTTCATGGCTTAGTTCTGCCGAACGACCGCAAAATTTAGCTGCCGAGCTACAATCGAAATATCTGCTTATACTGGGCAACGGCTATTCCGACTGGCTAAGCCGTTTCGTTTGTTTTTCGTTAAAAGCGCGTCTTGACTCGCAACCTATGGGTATGATAGTTGACCCCTTGGCAGAAGATAAGTTTCTGCAGTTCATGAAGCGTATTGATACCTTTACCCATCGTAATGCCGAAGAAGTGGTAAGCAAAATAGAAAGTATGCTTGCAGAGAGAGAGAGAGAGCAACCCAACGCCGTGGCTGGCACCCCTTGGCAAGACACCGACGTGTTCATCAGTTATTCCAGAGCAGACGCGGCAGTTACCGAACAACTCTACCAAGCACTCGTGGCGCGAGGCTTCAATGTGTGGTACGACCGCAACAGTATCAGCTATGGTGGAAACTTTATGAACGAAATTATTGCAGGAATTAAATCTACCAAGTTGTTTTTGCCCGTCATCACTCAGAATATTCAATCGCAGCATAATGAGTATCATCCATACAGAGCAGAATGGAAAACAGCCATAGAATTGGCATCGGGCTATGGTCGCACATTTATTGTACCTGTAAGCGAAAGCGATTTCGATTTTTACGGCAGCGATATACCTAGTGAACTCAAATCGAGCAATGCCTATCTCTACGACAAATCTGCACCGGACTTTGAACCACTGGCCGACGAGATACAAAAAATGCTATCCAAACTATAACCCAACCTGCATATCATCATGAACAGCTCCTTTGACACCAAAGAAGAACATACTAAATTTTCCAGATTGGACAATCCCTGGAAGGGTCTTGACTCCTATCAAGAGACAGATCGATTGTATGGTCGCAATGAAGAGATTGAGATATTATTCAGCCGCATCGAATACAATACACAAACTGTCATCTACAGCCGATCGGGTATAGGAAAGTCATCCATCATCAACGCAGGAATCTTCCCCAAAGCCCGAAAAGCAGGCATGCTGCCCGTTGGTATTCGCCTTCAACACACCAACGACATACAGCACCCCAATACTCCATATATAGAACAAGTGCGTCAAGCCATCGAAGGAGCGATAAGTGCTTCAGGTGGCCGATTAGAGGAAATCGTACCACACACCAGTTCTCATGAAGAAACTTTATGGGAATACCTTCATCGCTATCGCTTTTGGCTGTCTGACGACGACACTCAACCCATTGTACCGTTGCTTGTCTTCGACCAGTTTGAAGAGATTTTTACTTTGGAAAAAGATCATCACCATGTCACGGATTTCTTTCAGCAAGTTGCAGACCTTCTAAATGGCATCATGCCGGAATACCTGATAGAGCAACGTAACACAGCAACTGCAGTTGAATCTCCAAGCAACACAACAGATAGCGCAGCAAATACACGAAAGGCTCTATTTAAGGGCATACGTGAACGTCAACGTAGCCAGCAACCACAATACATTCAGGAAGATCTTTTCCATATCGTTTTCTCACTTCGCGAGGACTATTTATCATATCTTGAGCGCAACACCGCCCACATCCCATCGTTAAAACTGAATAGATACTGTTTGCTACCTATAAACGAAGAGCAGGCGGCTACCATAATCATGGAGCCACGCCCTGGATTAGTGGATAAAGATGTAGCAAAACTCATTATCGAAAAAATAACAGGAGAAAAGGATTTCCAACTTGACGGACGCCCAGCTATATTTGTTGATTCAGCTATTCTGTCACTCTATCTCAGTCGTTTGTATGCTATGTTACCCAAAGACAAAGATAAGATTACAGCCGAACTGGTTAATACCTTTGGAGATAACATCATACAAGACTTTTACATTGAGGTCAGCACTGGCGTCAGTGAACAATCTTTGGAATATCTAGAGGACAACCTTCTGAACAATGAAGGACGTCGCGAGAATATATCTGTTTACAACGCCAAACACATCGGTGGACTTACCGATGAAGAACTTCATTATCTTTGCGAAGAGAAAAAACTCCTAAGGCGCTTTGCGTACAGCGGTGACATGCGCATAGAATACATCCACGACATTCTATGTCCAGTCATCAAAGACCGCCGCGATCTGCGCCTGATGATGAAAGCACAAGAAGAAGAACAGCGAAAACTACTGGAAAAAGAACGTCAGAAACGCAAACGTCTAGAACTAAAAGCAAAAAGAGACCGTCTGCGCTATCGTCAGCGCCTTTGGGTAGCAGCAGCATTGCTGGTAGCAATTGTGGGAGCATGGCTATATCATCAATGGATGAACGAGTGGGAGTATTGCGCCTATTACGAGAACTTTATCCAGGTCAACGGATGGCCAGTTGGTGTAGGACCTGAACTCAGCGAAAAAAAAATAAAGATACGCTCTGTATGTTTCAAACTTAAAAAGCGAGGACATCGCAAAGATACACCATTTACCGAGGTAGAAGTTACTACACCCGACGGACTGCTACACAATACTCGAGGCAACCAACTCGTAGATGGCGGTGAAGGACACGACGTCAAAGCAGCAATATTCAAACGTCTGCTGAAGAGTACTATGTATTACGTTTTCAGAAGCACACAGACTGGTGACTCCGAACAGGTTTCTAAAATAGAGATGCTGGACAAAGACAAACGTACACTGTTCATAGTAACCTACTTCAACGGCACAGAGGATCGCGAGACGATGCAAAATCTACGTACTAGCACCACAAAGCCCTATGTATGGGCAGTATTTACAGATGCTATGGGATCACCACTAAAAGTCTGCGACAATGGTGCCGACCGGATGCAAATATTCCTCGACGAAAATGGAAAAGAAGAAAAATACATGTTTTTCGATGACAGCGGTGCACCCTGTCAAAACGACATGGACTACTATGGCTATAGGGCACATTATGACAATCAAAACCGAATAGATTCCATTTGGATTCTCGATCCATTCAGCGAGGCTCAGTTCATGCAGTTACACGAATATACCGATAGTACATTTGCTACAATATACACAAGTCTAGACGGCAAGCCGATAAATCATCAATCTTTAGGCTATCATCGACGTGTGGCGAAAAGCGACTCCAGAGGAAACGTAATACGTAAGGAATACTACGATGCATCTGGCAACTACGTCAATCCCCTTGTGAGATCGGCATTGGTACATTTTGAATTCGACGAACTGAACCGTCGTATACTCACCCTAGATTTCGACGGCGATGGCAAACCATACACACAGAACCCCAAATTCTATCCACGACGCGAATACACATATGTACCCGGCTCATTAGAAATGCTCAGCGAGCGCGACTATCGCTGGGATAAAAAGAATAGTAAAATGTACGAAGTGAAACGATTTTCTCAAAGACTTTTCGGCAGTGTAGCAGAGTTTACGGATATCAATTTTGAAAAGGGCACTTACCGCATGAAGCGTGTTGAACGCAATGAGAACTTCGAACCCATATCCATTTCCTACTACGACAAAGACGAGAACCCTATTATAGATAGCATAGACCACTTTTATAAACACATTATAGAAGAAAATATATCTACCGACGGACGAAAGATGGTAGTACACCGTTATTACGATACAGACGGTTCTTTACTATCGGCACCAGGTTTTCGAGACTACGCCATTGACTCCTGCACATACAGTACACAGGGTGAATTACTAAGCCGAGTATGTTATGACAGCGACACAACAATAGTGAAATCACAAGGCTATGAATACCGTGATGGTGTGGAAGTGGCAAGATACGCACGAGGTATTCACGGAAACCCTATACGCTGTCCGAAGTGGGAGCGAGACGGATTGTGTTATTACCGCCTACAAAATGTGAAGTCTATGAACAACGTTCTCACATATGTCAAACCGACCAACGAATTCGGCACGGCATCATGGGCATACAATGGTAGCGATCCGTGGGGTATATCAGAAACACGATCGCAAACTACCATCACTACAAAGATGGGAGGCGGATGGAAACGCGAGACCATTACAAAGGTTTATGCCGACCACATCCCCATAGAATCACCACAAGTGGTATACATCCATCTTACACACAGGAATCTCGTAGCCGACAGAATAGGGCTGCACGACGGAGATCTACTTCTGAATATGGGTAGTTGGGAATATACACCGAATAATAATTCCGTAAGTAAAGCACAAGAACAATGGAAACTCATAGGCACTCGACCCACAACATTACGGGTAGCACGCTATCGGCAACAGCTGCACAAATGGCAAGTTCTGACATTCCATATACCCCGATTTAAAGGTATATTCGGCTGCGAAATATATCCCGTTTACTACACGAATGAAGAGTATCAAGTATTCCAAAAAATCTATGAACTATGATTGACAATAAGACAAATATCAATTCCGTAGCGGAATCTACCAATAATCCGAAAAATGCTTCACAAACAGATGGAGACGAAATAGTACAACACATGGCAGTAGAGGGGCAGTTACGCACACACACCTCAAATCTCCAAGGATTTGTCAACCGCAAGTTGGCCACAGGACACGAAGAAGAAGAAACCACTCTAAATCACGATAGTGACGAGCAAGATCAGAAAAAGGTATTCCACTTTATGCGTTATGTACTCTATCTACTTGTTATCGCAGCAATTGTGATAGGCATTATCTTTGCAAAAAAATATATCAACATGAATAACACACCACAAGAACATGATGTGGAGACAGTTGCAGAAAAATATGAGACTTTTACAGTCAACGGATGTAGTTTCAACATGGTTAGTGTAAAAGGAGGAACTTTTCTCATGGGATCTAACACACACGACGGCGATGAAGACCAAGATGAGCTACCTAACCAATTAGTCACCTTAAGTGATTTCGCAATTGGAGAGACAGAAGTGACACAAGGATTATGGAAAGCCGTCATGGGCAGTCTACCTATAATACCAGAAGGCGACAATCACCCCATGAAGAACGTCAGCTGGGACGACTGTATACAATTCATCAATAAACTCAACAAACTTACAGGACGACACTTTCACCTGCCCAGCGAAGCACAATGGGAATACGCTGCCAAGGGGGGCAACAAAAGCCAAAACTATAAGTATGCTGGCAGCAACAACATTGACGAAGTGGCTTGGTACGCATCGAATAGTTGGGATAAAGGCAAAGATTCACCAGATTTTGGCAACCATGCCGTTGGACAACTAAAGCCCAACGAATTAGGATTATATGACATGTCTGGCAACGTGTGGGAGTGGTGTCAGGATGTCTTTACACGATATGACGGGAAACCAAAAACAAATCCCGTTGCAACTTCCGACGCAGGTGCTTTTCGCATCAACAGAGGAGGCTCATGGGACTACATCTCGGATAGTGCGCGAAGTGCTAACCGCCGTATCCGCACCTCTGATTTCCGCAATTTCAATATCGGTCTCCGTTTGGCAGAGAATTGAACTAATAATTAAACATTCTGAAAACCAGGTATCCTACACCAATATTTACAACCTTTTGCGGAAGAATGACGTAATCTTCCTGAATGTGCTATAAGTCTTGTATGCTGTAATGGCATAACCGATATAGCGCATAAACGAATAGTCGGACGAGAAGAAAACATTGTTCGATGGCATCACCATATCGACGGCATCGCGTTTCAGAGCCTCCGTCTCACGGTTCAGAGCCTTATTCACCTTATGTTTGTCCCGACGCAGTTCGTCGAGCGAATTGTATACTTCTTTACGCCTCTTCATCGTCGTCCTCCTCTTTTAGCATAGACCGGGAAATGCGACGAACCACCGGATCTTCAACCCATGCCTTGCGTTTACAATAGAAAATGATAATAAAAATAATCAGGATACTTCCCATCAGATAATAGGCACCCGCTTCACTACCAATCCACACACTGATAGTCTTCACGATACCCATACTCAGGAAATATACTGCACTGGCTGCCAGGACAAGAATCACGCCACCGGCAATCAAGAAGGTGGTAGCGACCGACAATTTGTCAATCGCTTCCAACTTCATGTACTGTTGAAACAGAGTGATAATCTCCGAAGTCTCCTTCGACACTCTGCGTGCATCACCTTCGTTATTCAGCGTCATAGTCCTCTGCAGGAACAGCTTCCTTCTTCTTACCGATCTTCTTGATTTCGTTCATAACCTTGTTGAACTCCTCCTTGTTCAGTTTAGAAGCATACTTGTCCCAAGATTCCTTGATTTTCTTACGCTGATCCTCTCCCTTTTCAGGAGCTAAAAGAAGACCACAAGCAGCGCCAGCAATTGCGCCTCCTACAAAAGCAGCGATGATAGCTGCACCATTGTTACATGCCATAGTTTTATAAGTTTTAAGGTTAAAAAAATAAAAATGCTCCCAAATCTACAACATTATCCTTAATAAACAACAAAAATATAAGGGTTTTAACATTTTTTTTTTCAAAAACACTGCTTACACGAAAAATAAGCCGTAAATTTGTGAGGATTTTTAAACCACACATATTATTATAAAAAAGATTATGAGAAAATTATCATTCAGCATTGCACTCATTGCTGCAATCGCCCTCGTAGGATGTAAATCATCTGAAAGCAGTTACAAGAAAGCTTACGAAAAAGCTAAAGCACAGGAAATGACAGAGCAGCCAACCACTCCGGTTACAGTTACTCCAGTTCAGACAGTTACCCCAGTTCAGACAGTAACTCCGGTTGACAACTCAGATCTGCGCACAGAACGCCTTAACGTTATGAACAACGGCACACTGAAATCTTACAACGTAGTATGCGGTTCGTTCAAGAGCCTCGACAATGCAAACCGTCTTCGCAGCGAACTCCAGAGCAAGGGTTACGACGCACAGATTGCACAGAACCCTGACACAGGCATGTATCGCGTCATCGCAGCTTCATTCGACGATCGTGGTTCAGCAGTAAGTTCTCGCGACGTACTCCGTGCTTCTTACGAAGGTGCTTGGATTCTTCTCCGCGCATTCTAATCGATACACATTATTAATATATAAGAACAAGACTACCCTTGATTGGATAGTCTTGTTTTTTTGTATTTAGAATAGTCAGGAGTTTTTCTTTCCGAACTGAGGGTCTATTTTCAGGAAGGCAGTAATGATGAATGTAACGAGACAGCAAAGGATGGTCCACACGAAGAAGTGACGATAGCCGATAGTTTCCTGAAGCCAACCGGCTGCCATTCCAGGGAGCATCATGCCGAGAGCCATGAATCCGGTACAGATGGCATAGTGTGCTGTCTTATGTGCTCCTTCAGAGAAGTAGATGAGATAGAGCATATAAGCGGTGAATCCGAATCCGTAGCCGAACTGTTCGACGAAAACACAAGCATTTATTACGAACATGCTGGAGGGCTGAACATAACTCAGATAAACATATACGAGGTCGGGAAGAGTGATGGCACAGACCATAGGCCAAAGCCAACGCTTCAAACCACCATGGGCAGCAGCCATACCACCAAGAATACCTCCGATAGTGAGTCCGATGATACCTACGGTTCCATAAACAAAACCCACCTCACCGGTTGTCAGTCCGAGTCCACCCTTGTCAATAGGGTCGAGCATAAAAGGAGTGATGAGTTTGACGAGCTGTGCCTCAGGCAGACGATAGAGCAGCATGAAAAGAATGGCAACCACAGCATTCCTTTTTGTAAAGAATGTCTTGAATGTCTCAAGAAACTCCTTGGCTACAGTACTTGCTTTTACCTCAACTGCTGCATGGTCGGAGGCAGGACGAGGCAGTATGTACTGATGGTAAAGAGCTGCCAAAAGGAAGATGACTGAAAGACAACCGAATGTAACCATCCAAGCCATCGGGATGTTTCCACTCTTTTCCTCTAGAAATCCTGCCAGTATGACCAGAAGTCCCTGTCCTGCAACTGTGGCTATACGGTAGAAGGTACTGCGGATACCTACATAAAGCGACTGTTCATGATCATCCAGAGCATGCATATAGTAACCGTCAGCTGCTATGTCATGTGTAGCAGAAGTGAAGGCTACGAGCCAGAAGGCAGCCAGTGTAAACTGAAAGAAGAACGAAGTAGGCAGTGAGAAAGCGATGCAGGCAAAAGCAATGGCAATCAGAAACTGCATAGTTACAGTCCACCAACGTTTAGTACGTATCAAATCCACGAAAGGACTCCAGAAAGGTTTGATGACCCACGGCAGATAAAGCCAACCGGTATAGAAGGCAATATCCGTGTTTGATATACCCAATCGTTTGTACATGATAACAGAGATGGTCATTACTGCTACATATGGCAGTCCCTCAGCTACGTAGAGCGATGGTATCCATGACCAGGGATTTCTTTTCCTTTCCATATTCTATTCTTTTTTCTATATGTCTTTAATTTCTGCATTTGGATAATAATGGCTGAGAATCTCATTGTAGTCATAACCTAGGGAACCCATGACTGCGGCACCTATCTGACAGAGTCCGACACCATGTCCCCACCCTCGTCCTTCAAGACGGAATCCGTCTTTGAGTCTGATGACTTCGAAAGCAGAGGAATAGAGGTGGGAAGGACTGAGCCAACGACGGATTTCCAGTTCCTTACCTACCGTCACCGTCTGTTTCGTTCCTTGAATCTCAAGCAATATGATACGTCCGGAGGGACCGCGTTTCACAGGTGTGAGACTAAGGATATGTCCGAAGTCGATTCCTGATTTCTGCATGACGAGTTCGTCAAGTTGCTGACCGGTATATTCCACATTCCATCGGTAGAAATCTGTTGTTTCCTGATCAAAGTCATTGAGTACCTGTGAAAGGATAGCAGGGTCAGACGTATTACAGAAAGCCTCGTTTATCCCTCTCGACCTCTCATCGAAGATTATATCCGGTTTACTGACGAGATACGGTTTGTTCTCATCGCCCCAACAGGAAGCGAACTCTTCCAACACACCACCACAACACTTTGAAAAACGTGCATCACATATCTCATCATCGTACATAAGTACCTCGCCACAAGTCTGATTCACAGCCTCAACAGCAGTAGGATTACTTATCTTCGTAATTCCCTGATAACGCTGACAATGATCATCGGCACATACATCGAACAGACGATGGTCTTCACGGTCGTACCATTTAACACGAAAAGAGCAGTCCCCTCCTAACCTTTCCACTAATGGAGAGGAACTTGAACTACTTAAACTACTTGAACTACTTAAACCCCTTAAACTCTTTGCCCCCCTTGAACTCTTCTGAATCTGCGCCATAAGCCAACTGCGGGATATGACAGCATGAGCCTTGAGAAACTGTAGAGATGCAGTGGATGACATCTCGCTGGAAATGACACTCTTCAGATATTCTTCAAGCGGAAGAATATTTATGGCACATACCTTTCCATCATCGTTGAGGAGGAGGAGTGAACCACGGAAAGTCTGTTTTTCTTTCCGCTCCCAATGGAAATTCACACCGATGGTCACATCATACAAAGAGAAAGAGGCATCAGCAGCTTCCTTGGGGTCGAAAAGCAACTCATGACGGATTTCACCATTCCATCGGAGAGCAGTATCAGTAGCCACCACTTCCGACTCTCCTTGTACGGACATTCCGTTCTGCCTACATATATATTCGGCATTGAGACAGAAACGAAGGGAGGTAGCTGAGACTATTCCCACCTTAATTACAGGCTGAGCATTTTCCGCAGAGTGCCGGTTCATTCTACGCTTTGATTTTTTCGTTAATCTGCATTACGACATCCTCCGAACAACCACATTCCTTTATAATACCATCGATGAGTTCGGGATTGAGTCGACGGAAATCCTGTTCACGGGGAGTAATCAGAAGTCCACCCATATCTATGGCACCCGGACTGACCATAATCTGTTCGTCACCCTCACGGAAATAGCACTCGGGACGATGCTTCGAACGCGGCAATACAACCGTAGTAATATAATCACTGTTGTCGGTAGTCCACGACAGGATATTCATCTGTGGTTCCGTATCAGTCTCCTGCACAGGCATGGCAGAGTAGAGTTTCTGAAACAGAGCATTGCCTTCCTCCGCCGAACGACTGATTATCACATATCCAGGACAAAGATAACCCTTCAGGGCATACATACCTGGGATATCGTTGCTGTCAGAAAAGATTCTGCTCAAACGCGGACTATAAAGTTCGTTCCAGTCTCTCTGCAACGGAACAATACCGAGCGGACCGGCCTGGAAATGCAGATGGTCTGGGGCTGAAGCACCTGACTTAGGTCCGTTGTAGAACACAAGCATATTCTTCATCTGACCTACTATCCGCATCATATCAACATAAGTATCCTTGATGAGTTGCGGACGGTGCTGGCTATGCGGAATGGTGAAATGGCGCGGCAGAATCGGGAACGGATTAACAAGAAACTCATAACCGCCCTCAAGAGGAATGAACGACTGCTGCGACGGACGATTCTGTCCACAGAGGAAACAGGGACGTTTCTTCAGTGTGGCAGCATCCAGTTTGGCACCCGTCGACTGGATACGAGCCGGATTCCATTGTACTCCTACACGAACGTCACCAATCTTCATACTGCGGATATTCACACCTTTCAGGGCTTCATACCGTTGACAGACTTCCGTCCAACGACTGAGTTCAGCATTGAAAAAAGAAATAGCCGAGTCGTACGAGAGAGACATAATGGGTTATAGGTTATAGGTTATGGGTTATGGGTTAATGTTTTTTCTGGCGTTCAATGATTTCCATCGTACGCAGCAGATCCTTATACTGGTTGTTCGTATTCACCTGTTCAGGAGTAAGTGCCGCATCACTGTTACCCTCCCACCGACGGCAGAGATAGAGTTCGTCATATATTCTGCCAATCCTGTATGTACGCGAGAAAGCAAGTCCCAGTGCATAATCCTCACCATAAGAAGTGTTTGGCATACCGTTCTGGCGCAACAGAGGAGTAAAGAACGCACGCGGAGCACCCAGTCCGTTTATTCGCAAGGCATTATTCCTACCGTTCTCATCAGTCCACTCCTTATGGTCGATGATGCCGGGAGGAAGTGTTTCGAGTTTGAAATTACACATACGGTACGAACCGATAACCATAGCACAACGTTCGGCATAGAACTTATCAACAATCTGCTGCAGCGTCTGAGGACTGCTATACAGGTCGTCGCTGTCAAGCTGTACGGCAAACTTACCGCACCGTTCGTCATTGAATGCATGCGACCAGCAACCACCGATACCGAGATCCTTCTGTTCCGGTACCAGAACGACAAGTTGAGAGTTGAGAGAGGAGAGTTGAGAAAGAATCTCGCAGGTTCCATCGGTAGAGTGGTTATCCACCACAATGACATTATACTTGAACGTAGTCTCTTGTGTGAGAGCCGACTGAACAGCATCGGCTATGGTCTTGGCACGATTACGTACAGGTATGATGACCGATGCCTCGTATTCGAACTGTGTCCCTTCCAGATTCACATCGGATATAGTATCGGAAGAGATATATGCACCGATACGTTTCAGGTGCTCGGTACAAACCTTCTCCATCTCTATCTGCACTTCGCGGTTCTTCGGATTGACATAATCAAACTGCTTCTCACCACTCTTTCTGAGGTCAACCTCTTTTTCTGTGTAAAGATATTCCCTGAGATGAAGTACCGGGTACTGAGACATCTTACGAAGCATATTCAGCGTCAGTTCATACCATCCTGCATAAGTCCAGTTGCTGTCGGAATATTCTTCCATACTTTCACGCAACTGAGAAGTCGAAACCAGTTGTACGGAACCAAAGTCGAAATCATCGCGCACACCACCCCAACTCAAGTCAATCTTCGGTTTCTTCACCAACTGACCGTTCTCCTCTGAATAATTATCGGAATAAATCATCGCAGGGGCTATTCCCTGAGCAATACCACACATACGTTCCAGTGCACGGTAACCAAAACTTACAGCCTTGGGGTGTACAAAGAGGAAGTAATCGGCAGTCACATTCTGAGCAATAGTACGCATCATTGCCGAACCATAGAAAGTAGGTGCCGACAGGGTGGTCACTCCGTCTATATTCATGTTCATACCGCCAGTCTGCAGCAAGAATATATTGCGGACACAAGAACAGCTTTTCAGCTGATCAATCAGATTCTTTGTTGTATCCGAATCCATAAAAGGAATACAACAGTCTATAGCATTTATCATAGTTGTTAATTTTACTCGCAAAGATAATCATTTTTCAGATAAATCCCCTATCTTTGCAACCAATAATTTTCAATAATATGGAAAACAATCGCAAGAACGAGAAACTTCAAGCACTTGGAAACACTACCGAATACCAGATGGACTATGCGCCGGAGGTACTTGAGTTCTTTTCCAACCAGCACACAGAGAACGATTATTGGGTACGTTTCAACTGTCCCGAGTTCACAACCCTATGTCCTATCACCGGTCAGCCCGACTTTGCGGAGATACGTATCAGCTACATCCCCGACCAGAAGATGGTAGAGAGCAAATCACTCAAACTCTACCTGTTCTCATTCCGCAATCACGGCGGATTCCACGAGGACAACGTGAACACAATAATGAAGGACCTCATCAAACTGATGGAACCCAAATACATTGAGGTACTGGGACTCTTCGTACCACGTGGCGGCATAAGCATCTATCCATACGCCAACTACGGTAAGCCCGGCACTAAATACGAAAAAATGGCTGAACACAGAATGCTCAGCCATGATATAATGTCGTAAAACGTTTTTTACTTCAGGCGCTCTTGTATTGCCTTGCTCTCAGCCTCATAACCAGGTTTGTTGAGCAGGGCAAACATATTTTTCTTGTAAGCCTCAACACCAGGCTGATTGAATGGGTTCACACCGAGGATAAGTCCGGAGATACCGCAACCCTTCTCAAAGAAGTAGATGAGCTGACCAATATTATACTCGTCGAGTTTCTCGATTGAAATCTTGATGTTAGGTACACCACCATCGACATGAGCCAGCTGAGTACCCAGTTCTGCCATCTTGTTCACCTCGTCGATACGCTTTCCAGCAAGGAAGTTCAGTCCGTCGAGATTCTCCTCATCTGAAGGAACAGCAAGACAACTGTTAGGTTTCTCTACAGAGATGACAGTTTCGAAGATTGTACGTTCACCGTCCTGAATCCACTGACCCATAGAGTGCAGGTCGGTAGTGAGGTCGACAGATGCAGGGAATATACCCTTTCCGTCCTTTCCTTCACTCTCACCGTAGAGCTGCTTCCACCATTCACCCAGATTATGCAGTTTGGGCTGATAGTTTGCCATGATCTCAATCTTCTTTCCACTCTGATATACAGCATTACGTACTGCAGCATAGATAGCAGCAGGGTTATTCTTTACAGGAGCATTCAGGTCGCACTGAGCCTCCATATCCTGAGCACCCTTTACAAGTGCAGCGATATCGAAACCTGCAACAGCTATCGGCAGCAGACCAACCGGAGTGAGTACAGAGAAACGTCCTCCCACATTGTCAGGAATAACGAAACTCTTATATCCTTCCTTGTCGGCAGTTGTACGTGCAGCACCCTTCTTAGCATCGGTAACAGCAACGATAACCTTCTTTGCAACGTCCTTACCCATCTGCTCCTCACACATCTTCTTCAGCAGACGGAAAGTGATAGCAGTCTCGGTAGTAGTACCCGACTTGGAGATATTGATGACACCGAACTTCACAGTCTTCAGGTAACCGATAAGTTCTGACAGATAATCCTCACCAATGTTGTTACCTGCGAAGAGGATACGTGGCGTCTTCGATGGTTGCAGCCAACCGAAGCTGTTAGAGAGTGCATCGATTACCATACGGGCACCGAGATAACTGCCTCCGATACCTGCCACTACTACAGCGTCACAGTTCTCCTGCAGAACCTTTGCAGTTGCATTTATCTCGTTAATGAACTCCGGAGTGATTGAACTTGGGAGATGAAGCCATCCGAGGAAGTCATTTCCTTCACAAATACCCTGCTCCAGTGCTTTCTGTGCAGCCATCACCTGAGGCTCCAGTGCCTCTACTGCTCCAGCAGCGATGAACTGCTGTGCCTTTGAAATGTTGATTTTCATAGTTATTTGTAAATTATTATCTGAATGAATCACTTAATATCTTAATCTCTACTGCCGGACTGATCTTCTCGTACAATATATTATATACTGCATCGAGAATCGGCATACTCACATGATACTTCTTGTTGAGAATCTTCATACAGTTAGTACCGTAATAGCCCTCGGCAATCATTTCCATTTCCAGTTGTGCCGTCTTCACCGAATAACCCTGTCCTATCATCGTACCGAATGTACGGTTACGTGAGAAATTCGAATACATCGTTACCAGCAGGTCACCCATATATGCACTTGCCTCGATATAGCGTTCATCCTCCGGCTGTACCTCGTCAAGGAATCGTCTCATTTCCTGAAGGGCATTGCTAGTGAGGACAGCCTGGAAGTTATCACCCAATTTCAAGCCGTGACATATACCGGCAGCAATTGCATATACGTTCTTCAGAACCGAAGCATACTCTATACCCTCTATATCCTGACTGATGCTGGTCTTGATATATTTGTTTGTGAGCAAGTCAGCCACCACCTGAGCATTCTCCAGACTGCGACAACCCACAGTCAGATAGCACTGGCGGTCGAGAGCCACCTCCTCGGCGTGTGACGGTCCTCCGATACAGGCTACCTGTTCCTCGGGGATATTATACATCTTCTCCAAGTAGCTGCTCACTGTCAGCGACTCCTCCGGAACGATACCCTTGATGGCAGTTACCACCATCTTCTCCCTCAGATTGCTCTTGAGTTTCTTCAGGTGACTCTTCACGTATGGCGAAGGGATAACGAAAATCAGAGTATCGTTATTCTTCACCACCTCATTGATATCGCTCGAGAAAGTGATTCTGTCAGTGTCAAAGTGAAGTCCTGTAAGGTATGCAGGATTATGATGCAGACGTTTGAAATCCTCTATGCGGTCGTCACGTCTCATATACCACGTGATATGCTCCTCGTGGTGCATCACGATTTTGGCAATGGCTGTTGCCCAACTGCCTCCACCCAGCACTGCTACTCTACCTGTACTTTGAAATTGCATTATACTTTTTCTATTATTGCATTGAGTTCGTCGACACTTGGTTTGGTGATGTCCAGCTTATACTTCTTTATCACCTCACCAATCTGTTGCTGAATCTTCTGGGCATTACCGTCTTTCAGGTCGCTCACCAGATTATATCCTGCCTTATACAATACCGGCACGATATCCTCGCTGAATCCGAGTTCCGTGAACTTCTCCACTCCGTCGCGCGGCATCTTCTTTTCCGGTTTCATCGTCGGGAACAGCAGCACCTCCTGTATTGTAGGCTGTCCTGTCATCAGGATAGCCAGACGGTCGATACCGATACCGATACCGCTGGTCGGTGGCATACCATACTGCAGAGCACGCAGGAAATCATGGTCAATCACCATTGCCTCGTCGTCACCACGGTCTGCCAGCTTCATCTGTTCCACGAATCTCTCCTCCTGATCTATCGGGTCGTTCAGCTCAGAATAAGCATTTGCAAGTTCCTTACCGTTCACCATCAGTTCGAAACGCTCCGTCAGTCCAGGTTTCGAGCGGTGCATCTTTGTCAGAGGCGACATCTCCACCGGATAGTCAATGATGAATGTAGGTTGGATGAACGTACCCTCACAAGTCTCACCGAATATCTCGTCAATCAGTTTGCCGCGTCCCATCGTGTCGTCAATCTCTATATTCAGTTTCTTTGCCACCTCACGCATCTCGTCCTCCGACATCTTCTCCAGGTCATATCCGGTCTTCTCCTTGATAGCCTCGAGAATCGGCAGACGGCGATACGGAGCCTTGAAACTTACGATATTGTCACCTATCTTCACCTCGGTACTGCCGTTCACAGCCACACAAATCTTCTCCAGCAGCTGTTCGGTGAACGTCATCATCCAGTTATAATCCTTGTATGCCACATACAGTTCCATACATGTGAACTCAGGATTATGACTGCGGTCCATACCTTCGTTACGGAAGTTTCTGCCAATCTCATACACACCCTCGAATCCACCTACTATCAGTCGTTTCAGATACAGTTCGGTAGCGATACGCAGATAGAGGTCAATGTTCAGTGCGTTGTGATGAGTGATGAACGGACGAGCCGTCGCACCACCGGCAATCTGTTGCAGGATAGGAGTCTCCACCTCCGTAAAACCTGCATCGTCAAATACCTGACGCATAGTGCGCAGGATAGTGGCACGTTTCAGGAACACATCCTTCACACCCTGATTCACAATCAGGTCCACATATCTCTGGCGGTATCTCAGTTCGGGGTCTTCAAAAGCATCGAACACCTGTCCGTCCTTCTCCTTTACTACCGGCAGCGGTTTCAAACTCTTTGCCAGTACGGTGAGCGACTGTGCATGAACTGATATCTCACCGGTCTGGGTACGGAACACATAACCCTTCACACCGATGAAATCACCCAAATCGAGGAGTTTCTTGAATACTACATTATACAGGTCCTTGTTTTCCTCCGGACAGATATCGTCACGGGTCACATAAACCTGAATCCTACCCTTCGAGTCCTGCAACTCTGCAAACGAAGCCTTACCCATCACACGGCGACTCATCATACGTCCTGCGATGCTCACTTCTCTCAGT
>CACYGK010000021.1 GCA_902774005.1 uncultured Bacteroidales bacterium
GCCAAGGTAATCACCGAGAATAAGTTCGCACTTCCTCATTGATCCGATGACTAAATGAAAAGGCGACTTCGCATTAATTTGCGGAGTCGTCTTTTTTTTGTTGTCTTTTGAAACTTTGTCTTTGAAAGTTTCAAAGTTTCAAAGTTTCATAGTTTCACGCTGTTTCTTACCTTACAGCTTTGCGTCGATGAAGGTGCGCAGTTGCTGGATGCCCTGATGGTTGTTGTCAAGGGATTCCACTTCGGAGAGGAAGCGGAGGGCGCGTTCTTTGTCACCCATGCCGAGGTAGCCGAGGGCGAGCATGTATTTGCAGTGGATGAGGTTCTTCGTATCGAGCGAGTCTTCCCAGATGAGGAGGTCGGGCAGTGAGACTGCGAAGTAGTCCATGATCTGCTTTTCGAAGATGTGCTGCTTGCCATAGTTGATGAGGCGGTAGAAGCGTCCGTGTGCCTCGCCTTCGCGTCCCAGTTTCAGGAGTGCCATGCCTTGGTAGAATATCTTGTCGGGTTTGGCATCGTTGTAGTACATGGCTGCAGCGGGTTCCTGCGGTCCCAGGGTTGCCTGTTCCCAGCAGTCGGTGGCTTTCTGCTTCTGTCCGAGTGCATCGTAGGCGATGCCGAGCAGGTAGTAGAAGTCGTTTTCCTGTGCTCCGTAGAGTTTTCCTTCGCCGAGGTGGTGAGGGTATTCGAGACATTCGCTGAGCAGACGGATGGCTTCTTCGTATTTCTTTGCGGTGAGTGCCTGCTTTGCCAGTTCGACGCGACAGATCTGATATTGTCCGCTGACTTTTCCTTCGCCTCCTTCCCATGGATGGAAGATACGGCTGTCGAGTTTCTGCATTGCTTCTGCATAGTGTCCTGTCTCGTTGAGAAGGGTTATCTCTTCGAGTACGAGGTCGTCGCGGCGCTGGATGAGTTGGGGGTATTTCTGCAGGAATGCCAGACGCTCTGCATGTGGACGGTGGAGTCGTTTGTAGAGCTGGTCGAGTTCCATGAGTACGCGTTCGTCGTTCTCATCGAGGTGGAATGCGCGTTCCATGTATTCGAGTGCTTCCTGCTGACGGTTCTGTTTGTTGAAGCGTCCGAGTGCGAGGTTGCGCCATACGGTAGGAAACTGCGGGTCGAGTCTGGCTGAGAGTTCCCAGTTCTCGATGGCAAGGTCGTACTGACGTGCAGCGTAGTAGAGACAACCCAAGTAGTAAGGCGCCTTACTACATTTACTATTTGACGATTTACCATTTACCATTTGGGCTTTGGCAGCCTCCAATGCTATGACATCTTCGGGACGGTTGGGGAAGCAGTATGCGGAATCTGCTTTTTCTGCTTCTTCGTAGCGACCCTGATAATAGTATGTCATTGGGGTGGTTGCTCCTTCTTCTTCGGCTATCTGCCAAAGGGCACGAGCTTCGTCCATGAGACCTGCGGCACAGTAGTCTAAGGCGATTTCATCGTAGTTTTGAGCCGAATGACGCATCAGACGTTTCAGTTCGTCGAGTTCGGACTTGTCGCCAGTAAGCAGGTATTTCTCGTAACGGCAGCCATAGTTGAAGAGGTCCATCTGGAGAGATTCCTCGATGAAAGTTGAGAGTTGAGAGTTGAGAGTTGAAAGTTGAGAGTTGAGAGTTGAGAGTTGAGAGTTTAGAGTTGAAAGTTTTCTGAGGATGGCTGCTTTCAGGGCACGTGCCTTGTGGTTGTGCCAGTTGTTCAGCAAAGAGCGGTCGATTTCTTCGAGTGCATCTTCGTAACGTCCCTGCATGGTACTGATACGTGCAGCTTCGAAGTATCCGGCATCTGCCCATGCTTTGTTCCATGTGGCTTTCCAGAAGCGTTCGTAGGCTTCGTCATTCTTTCCCTGGTATTTCAGGGCGAGGGCGAGATTGTAGATAGGTTCGCCGTCGTAAGGGTTGGGATTGCGTTTAGTAATCAGTTTTACGGCTTTACGCAGGTACTCCTCTGCTTTCTGGAATCGTCCCTTGCGGATGTACCACAGACCCATGGCATTCAGACAGCGGATGTCGTTAGGGTCGCGACGCAGAGCCTCTTCATAGTAGTCGGTAGGTAGCCATGTAGCATGGCGGTACTGTTCGAGATGCAGTCCGGTGAGGTAGAGTTGTTCGTTGGTCTTTACCTGTTCGGGGAGCAATGCAGCTTCGGCACTATCGGGAATAGGACGAATCTCGTCGCTTTCGGCATGCCAGTGAAGACATTGACCGTTGACCGTTGACCGTTGACCATTGACTTTAAAGATGTAGAAATCCAGTTCGTCGAAGCGGGCATCCTGAATATCTACGGTTTCATCGAGGATTGTCTCCGGATTTATCTTGACAACCTTGTTGTAAAGTTCGTCACCGTTCTCACGGCGCAGTACGACCCTTACTTCCTGCTGTGAGGTGGCAAACACCTTGAAACGTACGGAAGAATGTTCAATGTTCGATGGTAAATGTTCAATGTTAAAGACAAAGTCTTTGCTTGCTTCCTTTACGATTCCCAGTTCGCGATAAGGCATGAAGTACTGGGTGAAAAGTTTCTCTTCGTAAGGCATGAGCCATGTGAAGTCGGGCTGGTTCTCGGTATATACCCCTGCCATGAGTTCGATATAGGGACGGAACCCCTCGCGCTGTATTCCCCATCGTTTCATCTCCTCGGGTGTGGCTTCGTCGGTGAGGTTACGGTCCCACGCACGTCCGAAGTCGC
Organism: uncultured Bacteroidales bacterium; assembly: GCA_902774005.1. Lineage (GTDB taxonomy): Bacteria > Bacteroidota > Bacteroidia > Bacteroidales > Bacteroidaceae > Minthosoma. The sequence continues at coordinate 2,694 of CACYGK010000021.1, forward strand.
CGTTACCCCATGTCCACTGTTTCTTACCCGGGGAGAAATGGTGACTTGCCACGTGGAGCATACCTGCCTTGGTGTCGTTCTCGTAACCGCCTTCGAAGTTGAAACGTGAGTTCACACCCATATAGCTCGTAGGTACGTAGATGTTTTTGTAGTTGGAGATATCGACACCGGCTGAATAGTCCATCTTGTAGTATGTGCCGGTGGCTATAGGGAACGATGAAACCGCACGTTTTCCGTGGTCAAACACAGCATTGATATCTGGTGGAAATACACTCTGGTATGCATCGTTAACCTCTACGGCTGGATTTGCCCACCACAGGAAGGTCTGAGGCATGTCGGTACGGTTGTACAGTCTGCCTTTGATTTCGAGGTATGCACAGCCTGGGCGTAGGGTGAAACCGGCAGAACCACGTTGGTGGAACATCTTTTCCATCTCGTTTACCCATACCGTCACACTGCCGTCCTCGGCTTCTTCGATGGTCCAATCAACGGGCATGTATGTTGTGGGACGGTGGTGCTGAGGCCAGTTAAACTCGATTCCACCGCTGATCCACGGTCCAATCAGTCCGACGAGTGCCGGTTTGATGACATGGTTGTAGTAAACGAAGTGACGCTTTGCAATCTTGTCGTATGCCATCTGCACACGTCCTCCCAGTTCGGGCAGAATCATCACCTTTATATATTCGTTCTCAATCCATACGGCCTCGTAGTCCACGTCGGTCTTCTCGTCCGACATACTCTCAATGACAGGGTAGGGATATACCACACCACTCGAACCCTGATATACTCTCTTCTCCAAGAACATCGGGTTCTTTTCCGGCTTTCCCACTTCATAGGTGGGAATAGTCACCTTTTCTTTCCAAGCTTTAACCACCATTATATTTACTATTTGACTATTTACTATTTGACTATTTACTATTTATTTTACCAGTTCTTTTTCCAGTTCTTCAAGGCTCTTGCCTTTGGTTTCAGGACAGTTGCGCATGAGGAAGATGAAGGCACAGACGCAGATGGCGCTGTAGATCCAGAATGTACCGCTGCTACCGAGTGCCGCATTCATCGAAGGGAATGAGAATGTGAGTGTGCAACAACCTACCCAAAGGGCGAAGGTGCACGTAGCCATTGCTATTCCTCTTACACGATTGGGGAATATCTCTGCCAGAAGAGTCCAGGTGACAGGTCCGAGTGTCATGGCATAGACCGAGATGGCCGCTACCACGAGTACTACCATCAGCAGACCTTTTACCTCCATGAAGTAGCAGGTGCCGAGGGTCAGATAGATAAGTCCCAGACCACCTGCACCCAGCAGCATCAGGGTGCGGCGTCCCCACTTCTCGATGGTGTAGAGTGCCACGATTGTGAACACTACATTGGCAATGCCCGTTATCACAATATTTATAAACATACCATCGACATCGAATCCGGCACCCACGAATATCTCCTGTGCGTAGTTGAAGATTACGTTCGTGCCGCACCACTGCTGGAACACAGCAATTATCAGTCCCAGGAGCAGTACCTTTGCATATTTCGACTGGAACAGTTCGCTGAGTCCGGCTTCCTGTCGCTTTGTCTCCAACTTTCCACGTTCGGCTTTCAACTTCACAAACACCGGACTTTCAGGAATGAAGAAACTCATCAGCAGGAAAAGAGCTGCGGGCAGGGTCTCTGCCCAGAACATCCAGCGCCACCCCATCTCTACATTCCACGTCTGGCTTTCCACCACCGACGTGTCGCGAGCCAACAGCATGTTCACTATCTGTGCACTGAGGATGCCCAATACGATGGTCATCTGGTTGAGACTCACCATGCGTCCGCGAATATCGGCAGGACTCACCTCCGCGATATACATCGGTGCAAGAGCCGAAGCTACACCGATACCCATTCCACCGATGAAACGGGCTATATTGAACATGGTGAAGTCGTTGAACAGTCCTGTGGCTATGGCTGAAACCGTAAAGAGTACGGCGGAAGCCATCAGAAGTGGTTTGCGTCCGTATCTGTCGGCGGCAGCTCCTGCCACCATCGCACCTACCAGACAGCCTATCAGGGCAGTGGTCATAGCTACACCCTGCATTACGGGCGAATGGCTGATGCCGAAGTAGAGTTCGTAGAACGGTTTCGCTCCGCCTATCACTACCCAGTCGTAGCCGAAGAGCAGACCGCCCATCGCTGATACGGCGCAGATGAAAAACAGAAATCCTTTGCTGTAGTTATTCATTTTTTTCTCGTATTAGAATTCTGATGCAAAGGAACGACTTTCTGCCAATATAAGGAATGGACGATTTTACACAATAAGATGGACTATTCTACGTTATTATGTTTGTATGAAAAAGCGAAAAGACGGATTTCAGGGTGAGCGGTCGATTGTACTGCCTCCCAATGTAGTGACGTTGGAGGCGCATGACCCTTTGGCGTCGAGTCTCTACGTGACCGACATCGGCTACTACCCATCGGCACTGTATCATTTCAGGGAGCGTACGGAACCCATCCGACAGCATGTACTCATCTACTGCGTCAGTGGTAGCGGATGGTATCGGGTGGGTGAGAAAGACTCAGCAGGGGCAAAGGAATATCAGGTGAAAGCCAACGAGTATTTTATCCTGCCTGCAGGCAGACAGCATGCTTACGGAGCAAACGAAGCCAATCCCTGGACTGTCTATTGGGTTCATTTCTCAGGAGATCATGCCGACATTTATGCTCAAGGAGCACAACAGCCCCAGCAGGTGATGCCTAACCTGCAATCGCGTATCGGACACCGTAACAACATCTTCGAGGAGATTTTTACGACTCTCCACTGCGACCACAGTCTCGATGCCCTGCGCTTCGTCTCTTCACTGCTGCACTATTATCTGGCGTCTATGCGCTATCTGCAACAGTATCGCCAGGCAGAGACTCCGAAGACGAAGACTGCGGACGAGTATGCTGTCGTAGAGGCTACTATCCACTATCTGAAAGAGAATATAGGTCAGCGCCTGACATTGGATGATATGGCAACCTATGCCGGCTATTCGATATCGCATTTCTCCACCATCTTCCGACGGAAGACAGGAGAGAGTCCGCTCAACTATTTCAACCGACTGAAAATAAAGGATGCCTGTCGCATGCTTGAAACAACAGACATCCAGATTAACCAACTTTGCTATAAGGTGGGCATCGACGACCCATACTATTTTTCACGTCTCTTCACACGCATCATGGGTTGCTCTCCCCAAGCCTGGCGAAAAGACCGTCAACCATAAGCTGTAAGCTAAACCGTAAACGGTAAACTGTAAACCTTTCCAAAAATATCTATATTTATTTTGTTTCTTTAAGTTCGCGTTTCAGACTTGAACGGGGTACCCCCAACTCGATGGCACGTTCGAAGTCGTGGCGTGCCAGACGTTTGTTGCCCGTCAGTTTATGAAGGTAGGCACGTGTGAGGATGGTATTTGAGTTCTCGGGTTCAAGTTCGATGGCTTTGTCGAGGTCGATGATGGCAAGTTCGGGTTGGTGGTTCTCCGCTTCTATCTCAGCACGTATGGTGTAAAGTTCGGCACGTTCGGGGTGCTGCTCGATTAGTCGTGTGATTTGTGCGATGGCTTCAGATGTGTGGTGGAGACTTTGCTCGATGATGGCTATGCCGAGCAGTGCTGTGTAGTTATCGGGGTCGAGTTGAAGCAAACGGTCGAAGTGTTGGCGTGCCTGTTCGTGGTCTTCGAGTTGCTGGTATATGTATCCGCAGGCTTGCAGAGCGGACTTGTTGTCGGGGTCTTTATCGAGAATGTTCCCGTAGTCGATAAGTGCCTTTTTGAAGTTACCCATTTCGAAATAGAGGTCGGCACGCGAATGGAGAATGGGTAGGTTGAGTGGTGCAATAGCCAGAGCACGGTCGTAACTGTAGAGGGCTTTCTGATTCTTTCCCTGTGCTTGTTGTACCCGTGCCATGTTGGCATAGAGCAGGGCATTACGATAGTCGTCGGGCGAAAGACGGAGAGCCTGGCGGAAGCACTCTTCCGCTTCGGCATATGCCTCGTGGTCCGCAGCTTTGATGCCTGCTTCGACGTACTGCTCGTAGCTCTGAGCGTATGCTGCATTGTTAAATAAACAGTAAACTGCAAACAGTAAACAATAAACAGTAAACCGTAAACTAAAATGCCGGGCGGTATTTATCTTCGTTTTCATCGTCGAGCATTGATAAGTATGAGTTGTAGCGCGATTGACTGATGTTGTGGTCGGCAACTGCCTGAAGTACCGCGCAATGGGGTTCGTGAGTATGTGTGCAGTTGTTGAACCGGCAGTCAGCTGAGTAGTGAAATATCTCGCGGAAGTAATGTCCGATTTCGTTGCGGTTCATGTCGAACGTACCGAATCCCTTGATACCTGGTGTGTCGATGATATAGGCATCGTCGGCAATGGGGTACATCTCGCTGAAAGTGGTAGTATGCTTGCCTGTGCCATAGGCATCGGATATCTCGCTCACGCGTAAGTTGAGGTGTGGAAAGAGGGTGTTGATGAGTGTTGATTTGCCCACACCGCTATTGCCGGAAAGAAGTGTGATTTTCCCGTTCAGTTCGTGGCGCAAAGCTTCGATGCCTTCGCCGGTTACAGACGAGATGCGATGGCACGGATAACCGATGGTGGTGTAGAGATTGACGATTCCATCGAGGTATTCCTTCCATTCGGGAGTGATGAGATCAATCTTATTGATTACGATGGTGACTGGTATGCGATAGGCTTCGGCAGAAGCGAGGAAGCGGTCGATGAAGGTGAGTGAGGTCTCGGGTTGCTGAATGGTGACGATGAGGAAACACTGATCGACGTTTGCAGCGATGATATGCGACTGCTTGGAGAGGTTGATGGACTTTCGGATGATGTAGTTTTTGCGCTCTTCAAGGTCGGTGATGAGTCCGGCATTCTCCTCTTTGAGTGGTGTGAACTGCACGCGGTCGCCTATGGCTATGGGGTTGGTGGTGCGGATGCCCCGGATGCGGAAATTGCCTTTTACCTTGCACTCATATAATGAGAAGACTCCGGAGCCTTCATCGGGCGCGGAGTCTATGGGCTTTACTGTATAGCTGTAGCCTGTGTTTCTGATGACGAGTCCAAGCATCACATGGGGGAGTTAGTCTCTTTTCAGTTCTTCGCTCTTCAGAATGAGGCGGCACTGCTGTTCGTCGGTCTGCAACTGAGCCTTGAGACTTTTAATGTCGTCGAACTTCTTCTCTTTGCGCAGAAACTCGATGAGTTCGACTTCGAGACGGTTGCCGTAGAGATCGCCGGTACAGTCGAAGATGTGTACTTCTATGCTCTGCTGCTCACCGTTGTCCATGGTGGGACGGCTACCTATATTGAGCATTCCGTAAACCTTCTTACGCTTCGGTTCGTCGCTTGCGATGCATACCAGATAAACTCCTTCCATCGGAATCAGTTTGCCTGGTTCGATTGATATATTGGCTGTAGGATAGCCAAGGTCGGTGCCGTTATGGAATCCGTGGACCACCTCTCCGCTGAGAATGAAACGATGACCGAGCAGGTCGTTGGCTGTCTTCAGTTTGCCTGCAGCAAGCGACTTGCGAATAGATGTGGAGGAGAGGCTGAGTCCGCTACCATAACCCTTGGGCAGTTTGAAATGCGGACACTTGATGACACGCATACCCATCTCATCGCCGTACTTGTGGTAGTCGTCGAATACTTCGGCACGACCATGTCCGAAACGGTGGTCGTAACCGACTACGAGTGCACGTACGTTGTACTGGTCGTAGAGTATCTGCATGAAATCCTTTGCCGGCATCTCGGAGAGTTCCTTGGTGAAGTCGAGCATAGTAATCTCATCTATACCCGTACCTTTCAGTAGTCGGAGTTTTTCATCCTTCGTTGTCAACAACATGGGTTGGAAGTCGGTGTGGAGCACTTTGCGTGGGTGCTCAGAGAAAGTTACAACCATCGACTGCATCTTGCTCTTCTTAGCTGTCTCGATGACATAGTCGATAAGGAAGCGGTGACCGAGGTGTACGCCATCGAAAAATCCGATGGTGGCTACGAACCCTTTTGTGCTTGTTTTTGTCATTGTTTCAGTTTTAGGTTGCAAAAATAAAGGTTATAAATGATAAACGGCAAATATTTTTTAAGTTTTTTTAAAAATAAGCCACATATTTTTACTATATGATTGTTTTTTATCCCATTTTTACCATTTACCATTTTATTTCACGCGGTATTGCGATGGTGTGACACCGAACTTTCTGACGAACGAACGACGGAAACTGCTGGCATCGCTGAATCCGCATGCCTCTGCAATTTCTGAGACTGGTGTACCTGCCTTCAGACGTTCGGCAGCGTAGTCAAGACGTATATCTCTTACGAATTCCATGACAGCCTTGCCTGTGTGCAGTTTCATCAGGGTGAACAGTTTCGAACGACTCATCGCCATCTCACGTGCCATCTGGTCGGCGGTGAAATCGGCATCTGCCATGTGAGCCTTTACTATGGCTGCGGCTTGTAGTTCGAACGATGAAATCGAGGTTTTTTCCTCCTCTTCCTGTTCAGATACTTCAGGTGACTTCTGTCTATGGCTTATTAAGAAGACCATGATTGTTACGATGATTACTGATAAAATGATGCAGATGTATAACCAAAGGGTGTTGCTGCTTTCGGCTTCCTTTTTCGGAGAGAGTTCTATGTTTACTTCATCGAACCATAGGTTACGACGAGAGGTGCGTAACTGACTGTCGAGGCTGTCCAGTGAGAAGCAGTCGATGCCTTGTGTGCCTCCGAAATAAATATGTCCGGACTGCGTATCGATACATGATGCCCCCTCCATATATTCGTTGTATTCTGTACGCAAGCGCGTGGCTCTTCCTGTGTAGATATTTATGCAACAGATGCCTTGGTCGTAACTGCACCACAGGAAATCGCGCCAAAGTTGCAAATCCTTCACTATATGTCCGTCGACGAGTGACGGGAAAGGCTGCAAGTGATGGTCGGTTGCAAGACATATACCGTCATCGGTTCCAACCCATGTCTGTCCTAAGGCGTCTGTAACTACTGAATGAGCCTCTATGTCGCACCATTGTTCGTTACCTGTTTCTGTCAACTTGAACAGACCGCCGTTGGTGGCTACCCAGCGTGTATCCTTACCGATGTTTATATCTATGATATGGTTTAGTGTACCGTCTGCGAGCAGGGGTTGCGGATTCTTACTGTTCAGGTCTGCAAGATAGAGTCCTCTTTCGGTTCCTATCCACAACTGATGCTTTTCATCCTCAAAGAGTGAATAGATGGCATGCGAAAGGGTGTCCATAAAGGATGCCTTTTCGAAAGAGTCACTGTTTGCAGGTTTCATGTAGAGTCCGTCGAACGTACCTAGCCAGAGGCGTTTTTTACTGTCTTGGATGATGGGACGGATGCGTAGTCCCTCTATCGAGTCGGTTAACGGATAACTGACTGGCGAATATTCTTTTCCACCAACTGGAAGTGCTTTCAGTCCTTCACGGCTGGTGGCGAACCATAGTGTGCCTTTTGCGTCTTTGCATACGGCACGTACCGATGGATTCCCCTGACATACGAAACGCCTGTATCGGTTTTGGCGTGTATCAGCAAAAACCAGTCCGTTGTCGGCAGTACCCACCCAAAGTATGTCCCGACTATCGAGCAGGAGTGAGAAGATTGTCTCTTCTCTCAGTCCGGCATCTATGGCGATTTGTCCTGTATAGGCGAATTTTTCTGAGGGTTTCAGTGTGTCCGTCTGCCACAACATACGTTTATCTATATTCCATACACGTGAGGAATTGGGGTCGGCAAACGTCCGGTTCAGGGGTTTTACAGTCTCCAGACGAACTGAGTCGGGGAGGTCTTCTGCATTATAGGTCGTGAATGTGTGGGTCAGTGTGTCGTAACGACTTACTTGCTGGTGATGCTCGTAGCATTGTACCCACATTGTCCCCTTGCTGTCGCGATTTATTCTATCTACTCGTTTGTCGGGCAGGTTAGCGACCGATATGGGAATGAACTGCTCGGCATTCCAATAGCATAATCCGCTTGACGTGGCAATCCAAAGACACCCTTTTGCATCCTCTCCAAGTGCAATTACAGAATTATGAGGCAGACCGTCCTTTACCGTCAGTTGACGGAAATGGAGTGTCTGAGTCATCACCGAAGAAGCCCAAAGCAGGAGGGTTGTGAAGAGCAGTTTTTTCATTTTAGTTAGTAAATCGCGGCAAAGATACTTAAATGCGATGAATTCGCCATAAATTTATGAAATATTTTTACAATTGGACGAAAAGTCCCCCTTCTGGACGGGTAGTCCTATGCTTTAGTACTCTACGTCGGATAAATCGGACGCATTGCAATAGCAGCCTTCGTAAACACTCCGTAACTTTGCACCGGAAAAAAACGAAAACACAAATATATCTTATTCACCTGTGAAATTACACTTCACTCGTGGAAATTTACCTATTAGTTAAGACATAATAATTGTGTCGTGAGACACGGAAAGTTTTCATAGAATAAAGTTTAGTTAGTAAACCTTCTCGGCGCTGTGAAGCGCAAATAATGGTTATGTAATCGTATGGTGCGCCAAGTGTTGGTGCACCTTACTGTTTGTATGAATGATGTACTTAAGTAGGTGTCCCAAATAAAAAATTATTTGTTTTTTGCGCACTTTATATATAATATGTGTAAAAAAGTGGTAATATTCGTTTGACGCAAAGAAAAAAAACGTACCTTTGTGCACAAAAAGAGAGAAAATGAGCGAAAAACATTCGCGTATGTTTACTTCTGCCGACAATTCAATCATTGGAATGATTGAGTCGTCCATTAAGCATGGATGGGATTTGCCGGCATATAGTGACTATGGAACAGACGTAAAATATACGTATGCAGATGTGGCACGGAAAATAGCTGCGCTGCATAGTTTGTTTCGCGACCTGGACATAAAGCAGGGCGACAAGATTGCTTTGTGCGACAAGAACAGCAGTAACTGGGCAATCAGTTATCTGGCTGTACTTACTTATGGTGCTGTGGTGGTACCTATACTTTCGGATTTTAATCCGGATCAGATAAAGAATATCTATGAGCATTCGGATTCGAAGTTGATGATAGGTAAGGCAGACCTGCCAGTGGAACCATTGCTTAATCTTGCTGACGGACGAATGATGAAGGGATGCCGCAGTGTGGAGGATTATGATTTCAGCAGACTGAAAGCATCTGATGTGAAGTATTTCCAGGAGAATCCGGAAGACGTGGCGCTGATAAGTTATACGAGTGGTTCAACAGGACACTCGAAGGGTGTGATGCTGCCATACAGGTCGTTGTGGTCGAATGTGATGTTCGCCGACGAGGTACTGGGAATGAAACGTGCGCAGAACACGATGGCTCTGTTGCCTATGGCTCATATGTATGGCATGGCATTCGATTTCCTGTATGAGTTCTGTATTACGTGTCATGTGCATTTCCTTACCAAGATACCGTCACCTGCTATCATCCTTCAGGCATTCGGTGAGGTAAAACCGAAACTGGTCATTGCCGTTCCGCTGATTATCGAGAAGATCGTGCAGGGAAAAGTATTTCCGGTACTGCGTTCTCCGAGAATTAAGTTCCTGATGAAGATTCCTTTTATGAAAGGAGTTATCTATAAGCGAATCAGGGAACAACTGATAAAGGCATTTGGAGGTGAGTTCTACGAACTGATTGTAGGTGGTGCTGCATTCAACAAGGATGTGGAGAACCTGCTCGCCGACATCAATTTCCCGTATACCGTGGGCTATGGTATGACGGAATGCGGTCCTATCATCGGATATGAGGACTGGAAACATTTTGCCAAGGGTTCGTGTGGCAAAGCTGCTCCGAGAATGGAGGTTGTTATCGATTCGGACGACCCACGCAATGTTGCAGGTGAGATTCTGGTGAAGGGTATGAACGTGATGCTCGGATATTACAAGAACGTGGAAGATACGGCTGAGGCTCTGACTGAAGACGGTTGGTTGCATACTGGAGACCTGGGTACTATGGACAGGCATGGTAATATCTATATCCGAGGAAGGAAGAAGACGATGCTGCTTGGTGCCAATGGACAGAACGTGTATCCGGAGGAGATAGAAGATATAATCCTGAGCAATTCATATTTCGAGGAATGTGTGGTTGTGCAGAGAGGCGAGAAGTTGGTGGCTCTGGTATATATATCGGACGACGAGATGGTGCAGAGAGGTATGACACGCGAGGGTGTGAAGGGTGACCTGAACAGATATCGCGATCATCTGAACAAGATGTTGCCTAAGTTTGCCAACCTATCGGGGATGGAACTGCAGGATGAGCCTTTCGAAAAGACTCCGAAGCGCAGTATAAGGAGATACTTGTATAGTTAAAAGAGTTAAAAGTTGATTTATGGCTGATAATATTAAGAAACAATCGTTACTGGAGGTTCTGGAGGATTCGATTAAGAAGAATTGGAAGTTGCCTGCTTATTCAGACTACGGAACGGATACTTGTTTTACGTATGGAGACGTAGCCAAGCAGATGGCTCGCCTACATTATATATATAAAGAGCTGGGAATAGCACAGGGTGACAAGATTTGTCTGTGTGCCAAAAACAGTAGCCGATGGGCTATCGCTGCCTTGAGTGTGACGACCTATGGTGCTGTACTTGTTCCTGTGCTTCACGATTTCAGTCCGGAGCAGATAAAGAATATCTATGAGCATTCGGAGTCGTCGCTGATGATTTGTGACGTAAAACTGAAAGAAATATTCCCTGAGGGTATGGATGTGGGTGATTTCTCATTTTTCGACGGACGTTCTACCGTTTCGATTGAGAAATTCAAGAATATCAAGAAGAAAGATGTAAAGTACTTCCGTGAGAACCCCGAAGATTTGGCTCTTATCAGTTATACGAGTGGTTCGACAGGTCACTCGAAGGGTGTGATGCTGCCATACAGGGCTATATGGGGAAACGCCAAGGATGTGGATTATGTGTTCGACCTGAAACGTGGTGACGACCTGTTGCCTCTGTTGCCGATGAGTCACATGTACGGCTTTGCCTTTGAATATATGTACGGTACCTGTATCGGTACCCATTCCCACTTCCTCACGAAGGTTCCGAGTCCGAAGATTGTTCTGCAGGCATTCGGTGAGATTAAGCCTCGTATGATTGTATGTGTACCGCTGGTTATCGAGAAGATTGTACAGAGCAAAGTCTTCCCGTTGATTCGTACGAAGACGTTCCGCTTCTGGCTGAGGATGCCGGTGATAAAAGACTTTATCCGTTGGCAGATTAAGCGTAAGCTTTATAAGGCATTCGGTGGAAATATAATTCAGGCTGTAATCGGAGGAGCTGCTCTGAATCAGGAGGTCGATGCTTTCCTTGCAAAAATACACTTCCCCTACAGTATCGGTTATGGTATGACGGAATGTGCTCCGCTCATCTGTTTCGATAATTACAAATCGATGAGAAAAGGTTCGTGTGGACGTGTTCTGCCTAACATGGAAATACGTGTTGACAGTCCTGACCCCCAGAATGTACCGGGTGAGATTCTCACAAAGGGAATGAACACGATGTTGGGCTATTATAAGAATCCTGAAGAGACCGAAGAAGCTATTGGTACAGACGGCTGGCTGCATACTGGCGACCTCGGTGTGATAGATAAGGACGGGTACTTATTTATACGAGGTCGAAAGAAGACTATGTTATTAGGTGCCAACGGACAGAATGTTTATCCCGAAGAAATTGAAGACCAGATACTTACACTCACACATTTTGAAGAGTGTGTTGTTGTACAACGTGGTGAAAAACTCGTAGCATTGGTATATATCAGCGAGAAGACCATGGAACAGATGAACCTTACCCGTGAGCATCTGGAAGCCCATCTCGACAACTATCGTAAACGCATAAACGAAAGAGTACCTAAGTTTGCAGCCATCAGTGCCATCGAGATACAAAATGAAGAGTTTGAAAAGACTCCGAAACGCAGCATCAGACGCTATCTGTATAAATAATGTATAGTTCAATGGTCGATGTTCAATAATCTATGACTGACGACGAACGTTTCATGAAGGAGGCTCTTGCCGAGGCACGTGCAGCCTTGGATGCCGGTGAGGTGCCGATTGGAGCAGTTGTGGTTGCAGGAGGACGAATCATTGGCAGGGGACATAACCTGACGGAGACTCTCAGCGACGTGACTGCTCATGCAGAGATGCAGGCAATCACAGCAGCGGAGGAGTATCTGGGAGGAAAATACCTGAATGAATGTACGCTATACGTAACTGTGGAGCCCTGTGTGATGTGTGCCGGAGCACTGGGATGGAGTCAGATGAAAAGGGTTGTTTACGGAACGACAGACCCCAAACGAGGTTTTCAGACTTATGCGCCGAGGGCATTGCATCCGAAGGCAGAGGTGACGGAGGGAGTGTTACAGGATGAGTGCGCCCGACTTATGACAGATTTTTTCAAGGCTAAAAGGTGATAAAAGATATGACAAAGGGTCAGCCTTTCTGGTTGATCCTTCAGTTTGCCTGGCCATTGCTGCTGGGCAATATGTTACAGCAGTTTTACAGTCTGGTTGATGCTGCCATCGTTGGACAGTATCTCGGCATGAATGCTTTGGCAGGTGTCGGAGCCAGCAGTAGTGTGCTGTTTCTTATCATCGGTTTCAGCAGCGGGTGTGCCAGCGGATTCGGAATACCCATTGCCCAGGCATTCGGAGCTGAGGACTATCTTCAGATGCGCCGGTATGTTCGTGTGGGTTATTATGCCGGAATAGTCATATCCATTCTGCTTGCCCTCAGTTGTTCGTTGCTATGCGGACATATCTTAAGGTGGATGCAGACTCCCGGGGAGATTTTCTCAGATGCATATACCTACCTGCTCATCACGTTCATAACCATTCCGTGCAACCTCGTCTATAATCTGCTTGCCAGCGTTATCCGTGCTCTGGGCGACAGCAAGACACCTTTCTATTTTCTTGTACTTGCCAGTGCCCTGAATATCGTACTCGACCTGCTTTTCATCATAGTGTTCAACATGGGAGTGGGAGGTGCAGCCCTTGCTACTGCGTTGGCTCAGACTATCAGCATCTTTGTCTGTGTAAGGTACATGAAGCGTAGTTTCCCAATCCTGAAGGGAGAGATGTCGCAGTTTAATATATATGATGTATGGATAATGCTCGGATTCGGTATTCCGTTCGGTTTGCAGTTCTCCATCACGGCTATCGGTTCGATGATGCTCCAGGCAGCTAACAATGCACTCGGAACGGCTTGTGCTACTGCCTTTACTGCTGCTATGCGAATAAAGATGTTCTTCATCTGTGCATTCGAGAATCTGGGTGTGGCTATGGCTACTTATTGCGGACAGAATCTCGGTGCCCGGAAACTGGGTCGTATCGTTGCCGGCATAAAGGATGCTATGGCGATGATGTTTGTGTATTGGATAATCACTATGGCAATCCTGCTTCCGTTTGCACGCGACATATCAACTTTATTCATCTATCGCAGCGAAACCCAGATACTCGACTACAGCGAGCAGTTCCTGCATATCTCATGCGTATGCTATTTCTTCCTCGGCACACTTGTCATCTTCCGTTACACACTCCAGGGACTGGGTTACACACGTCTGGCAATGTGGAGTGGGGTAAGCGAACTGATAGCCCGGGCACTTATCAGTCTGCTCGTAGTACCTTCGCTCGGATTCCTCGGTGTCTGTGTGGGTGACCCGACAGCATGGGTGGCGGCTAATCTGTTTCTCTTCCCCGCGTTCTATTTCATATATCAGCGGTTGAAGAAAAAGCTCGTATAGCAAAAAAGTGCGGAATTATTTTTCAGTTTGCGTATAAATGCCTACATTTGCACCCAGAAAAGAAATGAGGGGACCGAAAGGTACCCTCTTTGTTTTATATATATCGAAGTATGATAGACAAGAATTTTGTAAAAGATTTGGTAAACGAATGGCTCCAGGGAAAAGAATATTTCCTTGTTGAGACCAATGTGGATAACCAGAATAAGATTACGGTCGAGATAGACCATAAGGATGGAGTATGGATTGAAGACTGCTGCGAACTGAGCAAGTTCATCGAAGAACATCTTGACCGCGACCAGGAAGATTTCGAACTCGAAGTAGGCAGTGCCGGTATAGGACAGCCGTTCAAGGTGCTGCAGCAATATAAGAACTCTATCGGTTACGATGTAGAACTTATGACTGCCGATGGAAAGAAGCTGGAAGGTGAGATGAAAAATGCCACAGAAGACGGCTTTACTGTTATCGTGGCTGAAAAGCAGAAGGTGGAAGGCAAGAAACGTCCTGTCCTCGTCGAGGTGGAGAAGCAGTTCGGTTATGATGATGTGAAGTGGGTGAAGAGTATCATTGATTTCAAATAATAACAACATATAATTATGGCAATTAAGAAAAAAACAGATCAGGTCAACTTGATTGACACGTTCAAGGATTTCAAGGAGACTAAGAACATTGACCGCACAACACTCATAAGTGTGTTGGAAGATTCGTTCCGCAGCGTACTGCAGAAGACTTATGGTTCGGACGAGAACTTTGATGTTATCGTGAATCCTGACAAGGGCGACTTCGAAATCTATCGCAACCGTACCGTCGTTGCCGACGATGAGGTGAAGAACCCCAATACTGAAATCACACTCAGCGAGGCTCAGAAGATTGATGAGGACTATGAAATCGGTGAGGAAGTGTCGGAGAAAGTACACTTCAACGATTTCGGACGCCGTGCTATCCTGACTCTGCGTCAGACTATGGCAAGCAAGATTCTCGACCTCGAGCACGACAATCTATATAATAAATATGTAGAGAAGGTCGGTCAGATTGTAACAGCTGAGGTTTATCAGATTTGGAAGCGCGAAGTGCTCCTGCTCGACGATGAGGGCAACGAACTCCTCTTGCCGAAGAGTGAACAGATTCCGACCGATTACTTCCGCAAGCGCGAACCGGCTCGTGCCGTCGTTCTTCGTGTGGATAACCAGAACAACAATCCGAAGATTATCCTCAGCCGTACAGCTCCTGAGTTCCTGCAGCGTCTGCTCGAGAACGAAGTGCCTGAAATCAACGACGGACTCATCACCATCCGTAAGATTGCCCGCATCCCTGGCGAACGTGCCAAGATTGCCGTTGAGAGCTACAACGAACGCATCGACCCTGTAGGTGCCTGCGTAGGTGTGAAGGGTAGCCGTATCCACGGAATCGTACGCGAACTCCACAACGAGAATATCGACGTAATCAACTATACAAGCAATACAAAACTGTTCATCCAGCGTGCACTCTCTCCTGCACATGTATCAAGCATCGTGCTCAACGAGGATGCAAAGAAAGCTGAGGTTTATCTGCAGCCAGATCAGGTAAGTCTTGCCATCGGTAAGAACGGACAGAACATCAAACTGGCAAGTATGCTCACAGGCTATACAATCGACGTATTCCGCGAACTCGACGGCAGCGAACCGGATGAGGAGGATATCTACCTCGACGAATTCAAAGACGAAGTTGACGAGTGGATCATCGATGCCATCAAGGCCATCGGACTCGAAACTGCTAAGTCTGTTCTTAATGCTCCACGCGAAATGCTTATCGAAAAGGCAGACCTCGAAGAGGCTACAGTCGACGAACTCCTGAAGACTCTCCGTGCCGAGTTCGAAGAATAAGAAACAAGCATTCCATTCTGATTATTTTTCACACATTTGGATTTAGTCATTTTTCATTAATCAATTCTCATTTATTAGATGGCTGTCAGACTAAATAAAGCATTAAAAGAATTAAACGTAGGAATCAATACCGTTGCTGAATTCCTGCAGAAGAAAGGTATGCCTTTGGAGGATGCTACTCCAAATGCAAAACTGACTGATGAGCAGCACAACCTGCTGATGAAGGAATTCGGTAGCGACAAGACTTTGCATTCTGAAATAAAGGCAGATATCCAGAAACGCAAGGAACGCGAAGAGCGTGAGAAGCTGGAACGTAAGGAACGTGAACGCCAGGAGCGCGAACGTAAGGAACAGGAAGCCCGTCTGGAAAAGGAACGCCTTGAGAAGGAACGCGAAGAACGCAAACCTCAGTTCAAGATTGTCGGCAATATCAACGACATAAAGGAAGAGGAACGTAAGCGCAAGGAAGCAGAAGCTGCTGCCAAGGCTGCCGCAGAGGCAGAGAAACAAGCCGAACTCGAAGTTGCCAAGGCTGCCGAGAAGGAGGAGAAGGCACAGGCAAAACCCAAGAAGGGTGGTGCGTCGCCTGCCGACCGTCTCGAAGCCAACGAAGACGGAGTTTACCATCTGAATGCTCCGGAAGGTAGTGGTGTGTCGTTCAAGCAGGTCGGTTTCATCGACCTCGACAGCATCAACTCCAAGACACGTCCCGACCGTAAGAGTGCCAGTGAGCGCAAGAAGGAACGTCAGGAGAAGCGTCAGCAACAGCAGGCTCAACAGGACGGCGGAAAGAAGAAACGTAACCGTATAGGTAAGGAGAAGATTGATGTTGAGGCTGCCGGAAAGCAGGCTAATGCCCAGCAGCAACAGAAACAGCAGCAACAACAGAAACAGCAGCAGAACGCACAGGCTCAGCAGCAGGTTGGCAAGAAGAAAAAGAAGAACAAGCAGGTGAAACTGCAGGAACTGAGCGATGAGGATGTAGCAAAGCAGGTAAAGGACACTCTGGCTCGTCTCACTCAGAAGCAGGAGAAGAAGGGCGTGAAGTACCGTAAGGAGAAGC
Organism: uncultured Bacteroidales bacterium; assembly: GCA_902774005.1. Taxonomy (GTDB): domain Bacteria; phylum Bacteroidota; class Bacteroidia; order Bacteroidales; family Bacteroidaceae; genus Minthosoma. Next base: position 19,372 of record CACYGK010000021.1, read on the forward strand.
GTGAGGCTGTGCGCGACCGTATGGCAGAGGAAGAGGAACTGGAGAACATGGAGAGCAAGGTACTCAAACTTACGGAGTTCGTAACCGTAAGCGACCTCGCTACCATGATGGACGTACCTGTCACAAAGGTTATCGCTACTTGTATGTCAATCGGTATGATGGTAAGTATCAACCAGCGCCTCGATGCCGAGACAATCAATATCGTTGCCGAAGAATTCGGTTTCACCACAAGTTACGTGAGTGAGGAGGTAAGCAACGCCATCGTCGAAGAGGAGGATGCAGCCGAAGACCTTGAGACGCGTGCTCCTATCATTACCGTCATGGGTCACGTCGACCATGGTAAGACCTCACTCCTCGACTATGTACGTAATACCAACGTCATCGCAGGTGAGGCGGGTGGTATCACCCAGCACATCGGTGCCTACAACGTCAAGTTGAAGAGTGGCAAGCGTATCACCTTCCTCGATACCCCGGGTCACGAAGCCTTCACAGCCATGCGTGCCCGTGGTGCTCAGGTTACCGATATCGCCATCATCATCATCGCAGCCGACGATGCCATCATGCCTCAGACCAAAGAGGCTATCGCACATGCTCAGGCAGCAGGTGTACCAATGGTATTCGCCATCAATAAGATTGATAAACCGGGTGCCAACCCCGAGAAGATAAAGGAACAGCTTGCCAACATGAACCTCCTTGTCGAGGACTGGGGTGGTAAGTACCAGAGTCAGGAGATTTCTGCAAAGAAGGGTATAGGAGTCGAGGAACTGATGGATAAGGTTCTGCTCGAAGCCGAAATGCTCGACCTCAAGGCAAATCCTAACCGTAAGGCTACCGGTTCCATCATCGAGTCCACTCTCGACAAGGGTCGTGGCTACGTGGCTACCATCCTCTGTCAGAACGGTACACTCCGTCAGGGCGACATTGTACTTGCCGGAACTCATTACGGACGTATCAAGGCTATGTTCAACGAACGCGGTCAGCGTATCGAGAAGGCAATGCCTGCCGAACCAGCCGTAATCCTCGGACTCAATGGTGCTCCTACTGCAGGTGACACCTTCCATGTAATGGATTCTGAACAGGAGGCTCGTGAGATATGTAACAAGCGCGAGCAGTTGAAGCGTGAGCAGGGTCTGCGTACTCTCAAGCGTGTCGACCTCAACGAACTGGGTCGCCGTATCGCACTTGGCGACTTCAAGGAACTCAACCTCGTTGTCAAGGGCGATGTGGACGGTTCCATCGAGGCTCTCTCCGACTCACTCATCAAACTCTCTACCGAGAAGATTCAGGTCAACGTCATCCACAAGGCTGTCGGACAGATCAGCGAGAGCGATGTCACCCTCGCAAGTGCTTCCGATGCCATCATCATCGGTTTCCAGGTACGTCCGTCAGCAGCAGCCCGCAAGCTCGCCGAACAGGAAGGTGTCGACATCCGTCTCTACTCCATTATCTACGATACCATCGAGGAAATCAAGGACGCTATGGAGGGTATGCTTGCTCCGACACTCAAGGAGGAGATTACAGGTCAGGCAGAAGTGCGTCAGGTATACAAGATTACCAAGGTGGGTACCGTTGCAGGTTGTTGGGTTACCGAAGGAAAGGTGCACCGTTCCGACAAGATACGTGTTATCCGCGATGGAATCGTGGTTCACACAGGCGAAATCCTTGCTCTCAAGCGTTTCAAGGACGACGTCAAGGAGGTTGGACGCGACTTCGAGTGCGGTATCTCTATCGTCAACTACAACGACATTCGCGAAGGCGATATCTTCGAAACATACAACGAAGTGGAAGTGAAGGCAAAACTCTAGTCTCAGGGTTTTGTCCGCACGAATGGTTTTATGACATTACTCATCGTAATAATACTCGCCCTTGGTGCAGCTATTGGCTGCTACCAGGGCGCTTTCAAACAGATAGCCAATCTGCTTGGTGTCGTTGTCGGCATCATCATCGCTGCTTCGTTCTATAAGCAGGGTGGCGAACTGCTTGCATCCAAATGCGGAGCCAGTGCCGGCATTGCCCAGGTGGTGGCTTTCGTTATCCTCGTCATCATCGTACCCATCTGTTTGGGTTTTGTGGCTACATTGCTCACCAAACTCTTCTCCTCCATTCATCTCGGTTTTCTCAACCGTCTGGCTGGTGCAGTCATCGGAGTGGTGTGCTACGGACTCCTGCTCAGTTTCGCGTTCAACGTCTACGACTTCGTAAAGAGCAAGTTCGGTTTTTCACCTGAGAAACTCGAACAACGTGAAGACATCTTCTACAAAGTGAAGCATGTCAGTCAGCCCCTCCTGCCCGACCTTCTGATAGTTGACGATTCCACCGAGGTTTCCGCCAAGGGTGCGAGGGATGCAAAAGTAAGGAGTGGTGTGAAGCGTGTGGTTGACAAGGCTATAGATAAGGTAGTGGGCGACAAGATTAAGTCGGCATTCGGTTCGCATGGCGAAGAAACAGAAGAGGAAAAAGAACAGGAATAGAAATGGGTGAAAAGAATTCATTCGTAAAGTCAGTAGTAAAGAAGAAATACGAATTCGGTTTTACTACCGACGTACATACCGAAATCATCGAGAAGGGACTTAACGAGGATGTCGTACGGCTCATCTCCCAGAAGAAAGGAGAACCCGAATGGCTTCTCAATTTCCGTCTTGAGGCATATCGCTACTGGCAGACCCAGCAGCAGCCTTCGTGGGCTCATGTCACCCTGCCTCCCATCGACTATCAGGCTATTTCCTACTATGCCGACCCTACAGCAAAGGCGAAGAATAGTGAGAACAAAGAGATTGACCCCGAACTCATGAAGACTTTCGACAAACTGGGTATTCCTCTCGAGGAACGCCTTGCCCTCTCGGGTACAGCCGTCGATGCCGTCATGGACTCTGTGTCTGTCAAGACTACCTTCAAGGAGAAACTCTCCGAGAAGGGTATCATCTTCTGTTCCATCTCCGAGGCTGTACGCGAACATCCCGACCTCGTACGTAAGTACCTCGGTTCGGTAGTTCCTTATCGCGACAATTACTTCGCAGCACTCAACTCAGCTGTCTTCAGCGACGGCTCGTTTGTATATATTCCCAAGAACACCCGCTGTCCTATGGAACTGTCCACCTATTTCCGTATCAACGCGATGAATACGGGACAGTTCGAGCGTACTCTCATCGTGTGCGACGAAGGTTCCTATGTCAGCTATCTCGAAGGTTGTACGGCTCCTATGCGAGACGAGAACCAACTCCACGCAGCCATCGTTGAAATCGTGGTTATGGACAATGCCGAGGTGAAGTATTCTACAGTTCAGAACTGGTACCCGGGCGATAGTGAAGGTCGTGGCGGCGTACTCAACCTCGTCACTAAGCGCGGACACCTGCGCGGAGTGAACAGCAAACTCTCATGGACTCAGGTCGAGACGGGTTCTGCCATCACGTGGAAATACCCGTCCTGCGTCCTCTCAGGCGACAACTCACAGGCTGAGTTCTACTCCGTTGCCGTCACCAACAATCATCAGGAAGCTGATACGGGTACCAAGATGATTCACATAGGTAAGAACACCAAATCCACCATAATATCCAAGGGAATCAGCGCCGGACGTTCGCAGAACTCCTATCGCGGACTGGTGAAAGTATCGAAGAATGCCGACGGAGCACGTAACTACTCGTCGTGCGACTCCCTTCTGCTCGGCAGCAACTGCGGTGCCCATACCTTCCCTTACATGGATATCCAGAACAATACAGCTACAGTAGAGCACGAAGCCACTACATCAAAGATAAACGAGGACCAGTTGCTCTATTGCAATCAGCGAGGCATCTCCACCGAAGAAGCCGTCGGACTCATCGTCAACGGTTATGCCAAGGATGTACTCAACAAACTCCCGATGGAATTCGCAGTCGAGGCTCAGAAACTCCTCAGCGTCTCGCTCGAAGGCACCGTGGGATGAGGAAATTGACAATTGATAATTGATAATTGACAATTAAATCTCAAACCTCAAACCTCAAATCTCAAACCTCAAACGATGTTAGCAATAAAGAATCTCCATGCCCGCGTGGGCGAAAAAGAAATACTGAAAGGCATCGATCTCACCATTGCCGATGGTGAGATACATGCCATCATGGGAACCAACGGTGCCGGAAAGAGTACCCTGAGCAATGTCATCGTGGGCAATCCGGCTTACGAGGTGACCGAAGGTAGCATCACCTTCAACGGTCAGGATCTCCTCGCCATGAGTACCGAGGAACGTGCCCATGCCGGCATCTTCATGTCGTTCCAGGCTCCCATCGAGATACCAGGTGTGTCGATGACCAACTTCATGCGTGCCGCAGTAAACGCACGTCGTAAGGCACTCGGCAAAGAGCCGTTGAAATCGACCGATTTCCTGAAACTGATGCGCGAAAAACGCAAACTTGTGGAGATCGACCAGCGACTGATGAACCGTTCCGTCAACGAAGGTTTTTCAGGTGGCGAGCGTAAGCGCAACGAGATATTCCAGATGGCAATGCTCGAACCTACCTTCTGCATCCTCGATGAAACCGACTCCGGACTCGATGTCGATGCTCTCCGCATCGTGGCAGAAGGATTCAACCGTCTGCGCACCGCAGAGACCTCGGCACTTGTCATCACCCACTACCAGCGTCTGCTCGATTACATCAAACCCGATGTGGTTCACGTACTCATCGATGGCAGGATAGTCATGACCGATGGTCCCGAACTGGCACTCAAGATAGAGAACGAAGGATTCGACTGGATAAAAAACATGCAGTAGATGGAGCGTAGCGAACAACAATACATAGAACTCTACAACGAGATTTCCGCTCTGATAAAGCAGAAGAGCTGTCCCGTCATGAATGCAGTCCGTGACGATGCCTTCCGTGCTTTCTCCTCGCTAGGCTTTCCTACACGTAAGCAGGAACGCTACCGCTATACCGATGTATCGGCTGCTTTTGCTCCCAACTACGGCATCAGTCTCAGTCCGCTCGACATCACAGAGTCACAGTATATTTTCCCCATTTCATCGGCACCTGTAGACCTTTCAGGTTATTACAACAAGGCTGCTGACCCTTCCGATGCCATCACGGCGCTGAATACGGCACTCGTCCACGACGGCATACTCGTCTATGTACCCCGTAACGACAGTCCTGAGTCACCCATACAGATTGACAACCGTCTGCTGGGCAACCTCTCCACCATGCTCAACCGTCGTCTGCTCATCATCCTTGAGTCAGGGGCACAAGCCACAGTCATCATCAACGACAAGGGTTGGGAACACACTCCCGACGTCTCGTTCCTTACCACTCAGGTCATCGAGGTTTTCTGCAAGGAGAACTCCAGTCTCGACCTCTACGAAGTGGAAGAGACCGACCAGTCCTGTTCCCGTTTCAGCAACGTATATATCCAGGCTGAACGCTACAGCAGCGTGCGCCACAACTCCATAACACTTACCAACGGACTCACCCGCAACCTCTGCGACGCCCATCTCATCGGTGAATTCGCCAATATCGTACTCAACGGTTGTGTTATCGGTAGCGATGAGCAGCATACCGACAACAACACCCTGATACATCATGTGGCACCCGACTGTCAGTCTGAACAGCTTTATAAATATGTGCTCGACGGCAACTCCGTAGGTGCTTTCGCAGGTAAGATACTCGTTGATAAAGATGCCCAGAAGACCAGTTCGCAGGAGACCAATGCCAACCTCTGCTCTTCGCCTTCCGCACGTATGTACTCACAGCCCATGCTCGAGATTTATGCCGACGACGTGAAGTGCAACCACGGTTCCACCGTCGGAGTCATGGACGAGTCAGCCCTCTTCTATATGCGTCAGCGAGGCATACCCGAGGTCGAAGCACGCATGCTCCTGAAAAATGCCTTTATGGGCGATGTCATCGACAAAATCCCCCTCCGCAGTCTTCGCGACCGCCTCTTCGTAAAGATAGAAAAACGCTTCCGCGGCGAAGCTGAGAAATGCGACACCTGCCGCCTATGCAAATAAAAAAAGTCCTTAGGGTTGATGCCTTAAGGACTTTATTGTTTCAATGAAATATCAGATTAAGTAAACTTTTCCGATATAATCTGGTAATTTATCGATTTAAGATTTTGCTTACCTGTGTTCCCATTTTACATATGACGATTTTGTTTCCAGATGGTGAAGATAATCTCTGTCCGGAAAGGGAATAGTACTCTATGTTTTGTGAATCAGATAAGGGTAGTTCATTAAGGGAGGTTGTACCATCTTTGCGAAGCAGTCGTATGTTGTCCACTTGAAAGCCACCGATTCTGCTTGCATCGTCAGGACGGGGACAGTCATAACCAATAATAACATCAGATTCCTCCGTGAGGTTAAATTCGAGATTTAATGTACGCCAGTTCTTCTTATTTTCGTTGTCGTTGTTATTGATGCTTACGTCACCATCAGCATTATAGGGAGCAGAAAAGATGGTTGTTTCGCTGATAACATCCATGCTGCCGAGAGTGGCAAAAAGTCGTTGTTTACCCGTTATGGCTGCATTGTCCACGCAACGCAAATCACCATAAAGGATGTACTCACCTGACGGGATGTGGATTGTCTGAAAGAGACGTACGGAGATATAATCGCCACCATACCAGATATGCCAGTCATATGACCCTTCGGATGGATTCACGTTACGTTGGTCGCTAGTGCTAAGACTACCCCAATTATCGTTGTTGTCTGGAAAAGAAAGCGTCCAATTGGTCGGAGCCCAAGGTATCGCATTGGTATTTTTGAGTTCAAAGCCATGATTGAGTACATAGATATCGGTCACATCTTCACCCTCTGGTTGGGGAGTATCTGCTTGGTCATCGTCTTCTTCAGTTATGTCGTCAGTAAGAGTACTGCCATTCATAGAAAGTGTATAGTCGCCACTACCCAATGTGAAATATGCAAGTGTGTCATTATATACAACATTTGAAAAGGCTTCGATGGTAGCTATGTCCTGTGTTCCCTCGTACAGCTGCTTTCCCTTGACAATAGGTAGTGTTACTTGTGCAGTTGAACCAGCGGGGATGCTGATACCATAAGTTGTGGTCGATTCAGTTCTGTTCCAATAAATGCGTACCAGACCTCTTGGTGTCTCCGTGCTGATGTCTGCTGTAGCCAGTCCTGACGGAATCCATGGACATATTTCCAAGGTTTCGTAAGCTTCGCCGGTATTGTTGATACCACCGAGTTGGTTATAGAACCACTCTTCGATATGGTCCATCATACAATGGTTCTGACTGAGTGACATATCCCAATATTCAAGCGATGTTGTTGCTCCTTGTTTTACCCAATAGCCATAGCTTGGATAACTGGTCTTATTTGCCATTCTGTACACTATGTCATTATATCCGTTTAAAGCCAAAGCCATCAGCGTCGGTCGCAGACCAATCTCACCTGTTTTGATGCTGTAATTGCTGTTTTTTACAGCTTCAGCCAGTGCTGCTGCTACGTTTGGAATATTCTCTTCGTCTACGAGTCCATAGAAAAGAGCCATGCCATAGTTAGCCTGATTGCCATATTCATAGACACCATCCTTAAAAAAGCGCTGATTGAAAGCTGACTTAGTCTCCTGCGCCTTCTCTGCCCATGCCTCCGCATCGGCTTGCTCATTGAGAACCATTGCCATTTCGCTCATGGCTCCCAGCAGATAATAATAGGTGCATGTAAGGGTGAAAGAAGAACTTGTAGGGTTTGCCAGTCCGCTTGTTTCCTGTCCCCAGTCTGAAAGAACGCTGTAATTACGTATGATACCTCCGTCGGCAAGCGTACTGTAGTAGTTGATCAGGTTCTTCATTTCGTTGTAATACTTGGTCATGAGTCTCATGTCTCCGTAAGTCTTATAGTTCCGGTATGGAATGGTAATGGCTGCTCCTCCCCAGTTTAAATCGTCATCATAAACCTTCATGAAATGTGGTACGGTAGAGGGTACATAACCGTTTTGTCCTTGCGAGTCGAAGGCATCGAGCGTAACCTTGCTCAGCAGCGCCTTTACATCAAAGTTATATGACAATGACTGGTACATCATGTTGGGTACATCGAGCCATCCTAATTTTTCGCGATGAGGACAATCTGTCACTGTGTTATATAGCTGACTCTGAATGCCGTTATAGCATATCTTGTGTATGTCGTTCAATAACGTGTTGCTGGTTTTGAAATGTCCCACAACATCCATGTTCGAGCGGATACGTTTTGCTGTAAATGCCGATGGGTCAGGTTCTTCGCTGAGTCCACTGATTTCCAGATAACGGAAACCATGATACATGAATTCCGGTCCCCATGATTCACCGTTTTCATCACCTTTGAATACATATGTGTCGAGGGTTTTGTTTGTGGTTCCTGAAGCTTCGTACATATATTCAAATTTACATGCGTTGTTCTCTTGTAACTCAGAGTCGTATATAGTGATTTTCGTACCCTTGGGAGCTTTCAGCTTGAAACTGTAAGTGCCGGCAAAGTTCTGACCGAAATCCACTAAGTAATTGCCGGCTGCATTGCGTGTAACCTTTACAGCCTGC
>CACYGK010000022.1 GCA_902774005.1 uncultured Bacteroidales bacterium
TACAGCTGCAGCAGTTGAGGCAGAAAAGGTATTGGAACCACTGTACACCAGTGGAGGAAAGGATGTAATCATCGACTGCAAGGATTTGGAATATATCGCATCGAGCGGTCTGCGTATCCTTATCAGTATATTGAAGGGTGCGAAGTCGACGGGTAGCCGTGTCATTCTGCGTGATGTAAACGATGATATCAAGAGTGTTTTCCAACTCACTGGATTTATCAGCATTTTTGAATTCGAATAAAACCTTTCTACCATGATACACAAACTGACCAGAGTGCTCCTTGCCGTTTTGCTGTCAGCTGTGTCGATGTGATGGCTTCTTTCAGTTTTACGAAGGACATATCCCTCACGGCAGGCTATTCACTGATGTTCGGTTCGGAGACGATGAGTCGTCTGAAACAAGGTAGCAGTAGTAAGAACTCGCAATGGGGATGGTTCTCGCTCATCGTCTCACCACGATTGTTTACAACTAAATTCTAGGCGCTTTAAAAATAAAAAAACTAAAATATATTACTATGAAAAATCAAACATCTTTCGAGGAAGCCAGACAATGGTATATTCAGAACTTTGACTGTGGAGACTGTTATTCACCGGTATTGCCCGACCTTGAAGGTACGCAGCACAAAGACTGCGACAAAGAACGTGTTCTTGCCATTGACAAAGAACGGGTAGGGGCTTTCTGTAAAGCCAACGGTATCAGTGAACGAATCCTCTTCACGGCTGCATACGCTTTCCTTTTGGCTAAATATAATAATGAACAAGAGTCTTTATTTGCCACCATATATAATGTTGACGGGCAGAATCCGACGGAGAAGGCATTGCCTGTTTATGCCCGTTATACGGAAGACTGTTCCGTAGCCGACTTTCTGAAAGCATGCAAGCAGCAGATGGAGGGCTGTCTCGAACATGACAGCTATTCTTATGCTGACCTGATGGCTGAACTGAACCTGCAGACCTACTCTCTGTTTGCATGGCAGGGAGAGAAGCAGGACGACAGACGATTGACTGAAAGGTTCATGCAGATTCTACGACTTACTGACTATACACTGGAGGTGCCGTTCTGTCTTGTCTGCTGTATAGTTGGAAACCAATATTATATCAGAGTTGAATATAATGGTTGTGATTATTCCGAACTGCTGATAAGTCAGTTTATGGAAAGCTACGAAGCAACACTGGAGGGTTTGCTGAGTCAGACGAAACTATGCGACATCAGTATCGTGACGGCTTCGCAGATAGAACTGCTCGACAGTTTCAACCAGACTGATATGTCATACGACGACACGGAGACTATAGTTTCGCTTTTCCGCCGTCAAGCCAAAGCGACACCCGATAAGACAGCTGTCGTGTATCAGGACAAACGCTTTACCTATGCCGAACTGGATGCCATCACCGACTGTCTGGCAGTATGTATTGCATCGAAAGGACTGGGAACGGAAGATATAGTTGCTGTCCTGATACCACGTAGCGAGTGGATGGTCATTGCTTCGCTCGGTGTACTGAAAGCAGGATGTGCCTACCAGCCACTTGACCCTAGTTATCCGAAGGAGCGTCTGAATTTCATGATGCAGGATGCAGGTGCGAAGTTGCTGATAGCTGATGAGGAGTTGCGGAGTATCGTAGATGAATACCAGGGCGATGTAATGCTGACTAAGGACATTCTCAATTTACCATTAACCACCAGCCATTTACCTGAGGAACCTAAACCGGAAAGCCTCTTCACATTGGTTTATACCAGTGGTTCGACAGGTGTGCCTAAGGGTGGTATGTCGGAACATAGAAACTGGGTGGCATTCTGTCGTATGCATCAGAAGAGCATAAGCATTACGTCGGAGAGTCGTGTGACATCATACGCCAGCTTCGGATTCGATGCGTCACCGATGGAGATTTACGCAACGTTGACGATAGGTGCCGAACTGCATATCATCCCCGAGGATATGCGTCTCGACCTTATAGCGTTGAACGAATACTTTGAGCAGAACCGCATCACTCATGTGTTCATGACTACACAGGTGGCATATCAATTTGCTACCAGCATTGAGAATCATTCGCTCGAAATACTCCTTACCGGTGGTGAGAAACTGGCTACACTCGATCCACCAGAAGGTTATACCATGATAAATGGCTATGGTCCGTCTGAGACCATCTGTTATGTCACTTCCTATGTTATAAAGGAGCGCAGGAAAAATATTCCTATCGGTCGGGCACAGACAAACTGCCGACTATATGTAGTTGACAGTAATGGACACCGTCTGCCTGTAGGAGCCAGTGGCGAACTGTGGATTTCAGGACCGCAAGTGGCACGTGGTTATCTGAACCGCCCAGAAAAGACAGCAGAGGTATTTATAGAGAATCCATTTATAACTAGTGGTACTAGTACTACTAGTGAGACTAGTAAGTATTCACGAGTATATAGAAGCGGCGACATTGTACGTTATCTTCCCGACGGCAACATTCAGTTTGCAGGTCGTAAGGACGGACAGGTGAAGATTCGCGGTTTCCGTGTCGAACTCACAGAGGTAGAGGCAGTCATCCGTGATTTCCCTGGTATAAAAGATGCTACTGTTCAGGATTTTGACGAAGAGGGTGGTGGTAAGTTTATTGCTGCTTATATCGTAAGTGATGAACAGATTGATATCGCTGCATTGAACGATTTCATTCTCGATCAGAAACCACCTTATATGGTTCCTGCTGTGACGATGCAGATTGACAGTATTCCGCTGAATCAGAATCAGAAAGTTAATAAACGTGCTCTGCCTAAGCCGGAGAACAAGTTGAGAGTTGAGAGTGTAGAGTTGAGAGACGTACCGATGAATGTGTTGGAAAAGGAGATACATGACATCATAGCATCTATTATCAATACTGAGGATTTTGGTGTTATGACGGTGTTGGGGTATGTAGGACTTACCTCTATCATGGCTATTAAGTTGGCTGTTCAGTTAAACAAACGGTTCGGTGTCATCTTAAATTCCAAGTCTCTCGCCAAGACTGGCAGTATACAGAGTATTGAGAACGAGATTTTGACTTCGTTGATGGATGGAACAGCATCGAAGCAGGAGTTGGGCGAGACGAAGCATGCCGACATGAGTAATATCCCGCTGTCATACGCACAAATGGGAGTATATATTGATTCCATCAAACAACCGGAATCCACTATCTACAACACTCCTGTCATTGCACGTTTCCCGAAGGATGTAGATGTTAAACTGCTTATCAAGGCATTGGAGACATTGGTCAAAACGCATCCTCAGCTTCAGACACATTTCGGCAGTTCGGGTTCTGAAGTAATTCAAATTGTAGATGTAAATCAACCTATTGAGATTGTCCAAAGTCGTCATAAGGAGGAAGAGATTTCTCACTATAAGTTGGAGTTTGTCAAACCGTTCAACTTGCGTCAGGGTCCGCTTTACCGTATGGAGATTGTAACTACCGAGAAGTGGGTATATATGATGGTTGATATCCATCACCTTGTTATTGACGGTGGTTCGTTCGACTTGTTCCTTTCTCAGTTGTTCGACTTGCTTAACGGCAAGGAGATTGAACCTGAGACATTTACCTATGCCGATTTTGTGGCTGCGCAGAAAGCTGCAGAGAGTAGTGAGGAATATGCAGCAGCCTGCGATTTCTTCCAAGAACGTCTGGGTAAGGTAGAAGGTGTTACCGAAGTGTCGTCCGACCTTACCAATCCGCTCGATCAGGGTACGTTGGGAACTCTTTACACTCCGTTGGATTTCGATGCCATAACGGAATTCTGCCGTCAGCATAATATCTCTCCTGCGCATCATACCCTTGCTGCAACCTTCTATGCACTGGCACGTTTCACTAACAACGAACAGTTGTGTATCACCACTATCAGTAACGGACGTTCTGATCTGAGAATCAGTAATACGTTGGGTATGTTTGTCAATACACTGGCATTGAGTGCACAGATTGGTGAACAGACTGTTATGGATTTTCTGAACGAGACCAGCAGAAATTTTGATGAGACGCTTAGTCACGAGACTTATCCGTTTGCACGTATCGCTGCGGACTACGACCTTTCCGCAGAAATCATGTTTGCTTATCAGATGGGTATCATCGATGAACATACATATAATGGACAGACTATACAAATTGAGAGTTTCGAGTCGGATACACCTAAGTTCCGCATTGCTCTGTATATAATGAATGACGAGGCTGGCAAGCCAAGTATATGTCTGCAATATGACAAGGGACGTTACAGTCATGAACTGATGCAAAGTCTGGCACGCTCCATCAGCAACGCCGCGAATGCTTTTATCAGCAACCCTGATGCACCGTTGAAGAGTGTCTCGTTGCTTGATGCCGACCAAATCGCTTTGCTCGACAGTTTCAACCAGAACGATGTATCTTACGACGACACACAGACTGTCGTTTCGTTGTTCCGCAAGCAGGTGGAGACTGTACCTGACAACATTGCTGTAGTATATCATGATGTAAGGCTTACCTATAAGCAGGTGGACGAGATATCGGAACGTATTGCTGCTTATATTCATGCACAAGGTTTAGGAAGGGAGGATGTTGTATCAGTGCTGATTCCTCGTTCGGAGTGGATGGTCGTTGCTTCGCTCGGTGTACTGAAAGCAGGATGTGCCTACCAGCCACTTGACCCGTCGTATCCGAAGGAGCGTCTGAACTTCATGATGCAAGATGCCTCTGCGAAGTTGTTGATAGCTGATGAGGAACTGCGTCCTTTGGTTGATGAATATCAGGGAGAGGTGCTCTTTACCAAAGATATTGACAAACTCTCAACTCTCAACTCCGGGCTCTCAACTGTAAATCCTCAGGATTTATTCATCATGCTTTACACTTCCGGTTCTACTGGTGTGCCTAAGGGTTGTCAGCTTGAACACCGTAATCTTGTATGCTTCTGTCATTGGTATCAACGGTGCTTCCAACTTACATCTGAAGGTCATGTAGCTGCATACGCCTCTTACGGTTTCGATGCATGCATGATGGATATGTACCCGGCCCTTACCTGTGGTGCTTGTGTATATATCATCGGTGAAGATATACGCCTGAACCTGCCTGACCTCAATACATATTACAACGACAACAATATAACCCATTCGTTCATCACCACTCAGGTGGGCTATCAGTTCGCTACGAATGTAGATAACCATTCGCTGAAACATTTCTCTGTGGGTGGTGAGAAACTCCCGGCTTTGCAACCTCCTAAGAACTATAAGATGTATAATGCCTACGGTCCTACGGAGTGTACTATCTTTACGACGACTTATTGTCTGCAGGACTATGAGATGGATATTCCTATCGGTAAACCGCTCGATAACCTGCGCCTTTACATCGTTGACAAACAGTTCAACCGCCTTCCTGCTGGTGCAGCAGGTGAATTGTGGGTTAGTGGTCCGCAGGTGAGCCGAGGCTATCTGAATCGTCCGGAAAAGACTGCTGAGGTATATATTCAGAATCCATTTGTTGAGGGTAATGACAAATACAGTCGTGTTTACCGTACCGGTGACATTGTGCGTTATCTGCCTGATGGAAACATACAGTTCGTAGGTCGTAAGGACGGACAGGTGAAGATTCGCGGTTTCCGTATCGAGATGAAGGAAGTAGAAGCTGTCATCCGTCAGTATCCAGGCATCAAGGATGTCACTGTTCAGGCCTTCGATTATGAGAATGGAGGTAAGTACATCGCTGCCTATATCGTCAGTGACCAGCAGGTGGACATCAAGGATTTGAATGATTTCATAGGTAAGCAGAAACCGTCATACATGATTCCTGCTGCAACTATGCAGATTGAAAGTATTCCGCTCAACCAGAACCAGAAGGTTAACCGTAAGGCTCTTCCGACACCTGTCATCCAAGCTGCCGACCATGAATATGTAGCACCTGCTAATGATGTTGAGAAATTCTTCTGTGATGTCTTTTCCAGCGTTCTGACTATGGATAAGGTTGGAGCCACCGACAACTTCTTCGAACTGGGTGGAACCTCACTCATGGTGACACGTGTCATTATCGAGGCTGATAAAGCTGGTTACCACGTGATATATGGAGATGTGTTCACTCATCCTACACCACGTTCGCTTGCGCAGTTCGTAAGTGGAGAGAACCCCACCGATGATGCAGACCTCGAAATAAGCGATTTCGACTATACCGCTATCCATGAGCTCTTGCAGCAGAATACAGTAGAGACTTTCCTTAAGGGTGAACGCCAGACTTTAGGTAATGTTCTGCTGACCGGTGCCACAGGTTACCTTGGTGTTCATGTGTTGCGTGAACTCATTGACTCCGATGCAACCTCAATCATATGTCTTGTTCGAGGTAAGGATCAGGCTGCTGCTGAGCATCGTCTGAAGAATCTGCTGTTCTACTACTTTGAAAAGTCGTACAAAGAACTCTTCGGTACCCGTCTGTTTGTTGTTAACGGCGACGTGACACAAGACCTCATTGCTCTCAACTCTCAACTCTCAACTCTCAGTTCCGTCAATACCGTTTTTAATTGTGCTGCTAACGTGAAGCACTATTCAAAGGGGACAGATATCGAGGATGTGAACATTGGTGGTGCCCAAAGTTGTGTTGACTTCTGTCTGCATTATGGTGCCCGACTCGTACATATTTCCACGACCTCAGTGGCCGAGGTGTGGATTGACCATGGTGACGGTGGGGTAGTGCCATCGCTCAATGAGCGCAAACTGTGGTTTGGTCAGTTCCTTGATAACCGTTATATCCATTCCAAGTTCCTTGCAGAGCGTCTCATACTCGATGCAGTCTGCCGTAAGGGACTCAGTGCTAAAATCATGCGAGTGGGCAATCTTGCACCTCGCAGTTACGACGGTGAATTCCAGGCAAATTTCAACAGTAACAGTTTCATGGGACGTCTGAAAGTGTTCCATATGCTCGGTTGCTGCCCTTACGACAGTTATGACGAACTGACAGAACTTTCTCCGATTGATCAGGAAGCCAAAGCTGTAGTACTTCTTGCTACTACACCTAAGGAATGTACCGTATTCCTTCCTTTCAACAACCACACCGAACTTCTGGGTGATGTACTCCAGCTCATTTCAAAAGTGGGTAAGGAAGTACGTTTCGTCGAAAATGAAGAATTCGAAAAGGCTGTTGCTGTTGCCGGACAGGATCCCGAAAAAGCCAAACTCCTTTCTTCTATCCTGGCATATCAGGATGTGGCACATGGACAGAAAGCTTGCATTATCGAGCGCGACAACCATGTCACCTGCTCCGTATTGCATCGTCTCGGTTTCCGATGGAAAGATACTTCATGGGACTATATCGAGCGTATGTTCACTGCTATTGCCGGTTTCGGTTTCTTCGAATAGTATCATCTGATAGTACAAAGAAAGCAGCCTCGCAAATGAATGTGAGGCTGCTTTGCTATTACGTAGCGTTTGCTTACTTTACTTTCTTTACGACAGCTTTGAATGCTTCGGGGTTGTTGACAGCGAGGTAAGCGAGAGTCTTACGGTTGATTTCGATGCCGTTTTTGTGGAGTGCGCCCATGAGCTGTGAGTATGACATACCTTCGAGGCGTGCTGCAGCGTTGATACGCTGAATCCACAGGGCACGGAATTCGCGCTTCTTATTGCGACGGTGTTCGAATGCGTAGGTGAGACCTTTCTCGTAGGCGTTTTTCGCAACGGTCCAGACGTTCTTGCGAGCACCGAACTGACCCTTTACGCGCTTTAAGATTTTCTTACGACGTGCACGTGATGCAACATGATTTACTGATCTTGGCATAGTTTTTTTTGTTTTTTGAATGTTAGCGAAGCGTGATGCTTTCTTTATGGGCTAACAAATCGGTTAAACTTTTTGTTAATGTTACTGGTTTTCTGAGTTCTCACGAACTGCCTGACTCTTATCGCAGACAAAGCTGGTCACGAACCTGCTTTACGTTTGCTTTCACAACGATAGCGCTGTGGTCGAGATTTCTCTTCTGCTTCTTTGTTTTCTTTGTCAGGATGTGGCTGTGATAAGCGTGCTGACGCTTGATCTTGCCTGTACCAGTAAGCTTGAAACGCTTCTTGGCAGCGGATTTGGTTTTAACTTTTGGCATTTTTTTGTTTGTTTAATTATTAATAATTGATGGCAACGCATATACCAGGCGTTACGCACCTTTTTCTTAGTTTACCGTTTTTAGTTTTCCTCAATCATATCCTTGAGTCCGGCAAAGGGACTGTTGGGATTGGGACCTTCCTGTTCTTTCTGGGCTTCCGCCATTGCTTTTGCATTGGCTTCTGCTGCTTCGTTGTCGCGACGCTGCTGACTCTTCTTCGGCTGTCCTGCCTTCTTGGGAGAGAGGGTGAGGAACATCTTCTTACCTTCGAGGTTTGGCATGCTCTCTACTTTTGCAACCTCTTCGAGGTCGTTGGCAAATCGTAGCAGGAGTACTTCGCCTTGTTCCTTGAATACTATGGAACGTCCTTTGAAGAATACGTATGCTTTCACTTTGTTGCCGTCGGTGAGGAACTCACGAGCGTGCTTCAGTTTGAATGCATAGTCGGCATCGCCTGTCTGAGGACCGAAACGAATCTCTTTCACATCGACTTTAACCTGTTTTGCCTTGATTTCCTTCTGCTTCTTTTTCTGCTGATACAGAAATTTGGAATAATCGATAAGGCGACAAACCGGTGGAACGGCTGTGGGTGAAATCTCTACGAGGTCTACTTCTTTTTCCTCTGCCAGTTGCAGAGCCTCTCTTAGGGGAAGTACGGTTGATTCTATACCGTCACCTACTATTCTTACTTCGCGAGCACGTATCTGCTCATTGATGCGATGTTGCTGTTTGTTTTTGTCAACTTTCATTCAGTTGTGTTTATTGTTCCTTTCGGTTTGTTTTGGTTAAGATTTATCTTTGTTTTGTTTCGTTTTTGTCCAAATCGGCTGCAAAGGTATGAAAAAAATGTGAATAACTTAGAAATTTTCGGTCATTTCTTTCACTTCGTCGTTTATTTTCTTTGCAAAATCGGCGATTGTCATCGTTTCCTGCTGCTGTGTACCCTGCTTACGAACGTTGACTGTACCTTCTCCAGCTTCTTTCTCACCGACGATGAGCAGATAAGGGATGTGCTTGAGTTCGTTGTCACGTATCTTACGTCCGATTTTCTCGTTTCGGTCATCAACGATGGTACGTACGTCGTTCTGATTAAGCTCTTCTGCTACTTTCTGGGCATAGTCGTTGAATTTCTCGGAGATAGGCAGTACGACTACCTGATCTGGGATGAGCCACAGTGGGAAACGTCCGGCTGTATGTTCGATGAGTACGGCGATGAAGCGTTCCATCGAACCGAACGGAGCACGGTGAATCATTACGGGACGGTGCTTCTGGTTGTCGGCACCTGTATATTCGAGTTGGAAGCGTTCGGGCAGGTTGTAGTCAACCTGAATAGTACCCAATTGCCAACGACGACCGAGTGCATCCTTAATCATGAAGTCGAGCTTAGGACCGTAGAATGCTGCTTCACCCAGTTCGGTGCGGGTAGGCAGACCTTTCTCCTGGCATGCCTCGATGATGGCATTCTCTGCCTGTTCCCATACCTCGTCGCTACCGATGTACTTTTCTTTGTCGTTAGGGTCACGGAGAGATATTTGTGCTTCGAAATTCTGGAAGTCGAGTGCCTTGAATATTATATTAATAATGTCCATGACACGCAGGAATTCGTCCTTTACCTGGTCGGGACGGCAGAAAATATGTGCATCGTCCTGTGTGAACGAACGCACGCGTGTGAGTCCGTGGAGTTCGCCAGACTGCTCATAACGATAGACGGTACCGAACTCGGCACAACGGAATGGGAGGTCTTTGTAGCTACGTGGTTGCCATGCGAATATCTCACAGTGGTGAGGACAGTTCATTGGTTTGAGCAGGTATTCCTCACCTTCCTCCGGAGTCTGGATGGGTTGGAAAGAATCCTTACCGTAGTGAGCATAGTGACCTGAGGTAACGTAGAGGTTCTTACCTCCGATATGCGGAGTGATAACTTCCTGATATCCATAGCGCTTTTGGATTTTGCGCAAGAAGTCCTGAAGACGGATGCGAACGGCAGTACCCTTCGGTAACCACATTGGCAGACCCTTACCCACGCGCTCGGAGAACATGAAGAGTTCCATCTCCTTTCCAATCTTTCTGTGGTCGCGTTTCTTAGCCTCTTCAAGTGCCACAAGGTATTCGTCGAGCATCTTCTTCTTTGGGAATGAGATGCCGTAGATACGTGTCATCATAGGGCGTTTCTCATCACCACGCCAGTAGGCAGCAGCCAGACTGAGCAGTTTGAAAGCCTTGATAGGTGCTGTAGTCATGAGGTGGGGACCCTTACAGAGGTCGATGTAATCGCCCTGGGTGTATGTGGTGATGTGTCCGTCCTCGAGCTCGGCAATGAGTTCGTTCTTGTAACTCTGACCCTTCGAAGCGAAGAGTTCCATTACGTCTTTCTTTGCAATGTCCTTACGAACGAGAGCTTCGCCTTTCTGAACGAGTTCCTGCATCTTTTTCTCGATAGCAGGGAAATCGGCATCAGAGAGCTTCACACCCTCGGGTGGCATGACGTCGTAGTAGAATCCGTTTTCGATAGCCGGTCCGATACCGAACTGAGTACCAGGCCAGAGTTGCTCGATAGCTTCAGCCATGAGGTGTGCCGAGGTGTGCCAGAAAGCATGCTTGCCTTCGGCGTCGTCGAATTTATACAGACAAATTGTTGCATCCTCAGTGATAGGACGGTTGAGTTCTGTGGTCTCACCATTCACACCACATGCCACACACTCCTGAGCCAGTCGCTGGCTTATGCTCTCTGCAATCTGCAGACCAGTCACCCCCGCTTCATACTCACGAACCGACTGGTCTGGAAAAGTAATTTTTATCATGTTTTTGTATGTTGTTTTTGATTTTGCGCTGCGAAGTTACGGCAAAGTGAGCGAACTACCAAATAAACTCGTTTATTTATTTTCTATCTTGTTGACTATCAAGATTAGCAGACTGCCCAATATTCCGGCTGAAAGGGAACCGAGCAGGACGGCTATCTTGCCGCTGGAACGGAGTGTTTCGGTAGTTGCTGCATCCAAGTCACCGAACGAAAGTGTGTCGACGAAGATGGACATGGTGAATCCGATACCTCCAAGGCAAGCCACAGCGAAGAGCATCTTCCAGGAGGCTTTTTCAGGCATAGCACCGATTCGCGACTTTATAGCAATCCAGCTGGCAAAAGTGATGCCGAGAGGTTTGCCGAGGAGGAGTCCGAAGTAGATACCCATACCTACGAATCCGGCACCGGCTATACCAGGCAGTGCCTGGAAGATGTTGAAGAAACTTATGTCGGGAACTTCAACACCGGCATTGGCAAGTGCGAAGACTGGCATGACGAAGAAGTTTACAAAAGTGTTCAGTGCATGCTCGAGTCGGTAACTCATACCAATGGTATTGTTAGTGATGTAACTCAGACGGCGCAGACAGTGGCGTTGGAGTCCGTTTGGGAACTTCTCTTCGTCGATGGCGTCGAAGGTGTCAAGACGGTATATGTATTTCCTTACGTTGCGTTTTAGAAATGCTTTGCTGAAGCGCGCATCCATAGGAATGAGGAATGCCATGACGACACCTGACATGGTGGCGTGAATGCCGGAATAGTAGAAGAGGAACCAGATGGCGATGGCTGGAGCCCAGTAGTAGGACAGGCGTTTCTCGCCCAGTTTGTTCATGGCTATCACGATAGCAATCAATAACAAGGCAACGAGCAGCAATTCTCCGTCGATTTCACCTCCGTAGAAGAGTGCCACGACGAGTATGGCTCCGAGGTCGTCGGCAATGGCAAGTGCTGTGAGGAATATCTTCAAGGAGATGGGTACGCGGTTACCGAGTATCGACATGATGCCGATGGCAAAGGCGATGTCGGTAGCTGTTGGAATTCCCCATCCTCCGGCTGTAGTGGTGCCGACGTTGAAAGCTGTGAATATAAGGGCAGGGAAGAGCATACCTCCTGCAGCAGCGATGACCGGCAATATGGCTTTCTTTATACTCGATAATTCGCCGAAGAGGATCTCGCGTTTTATCTCAAGTCCGACTGTAAAAAAGAAAATCACCATTAAGATGTCGTTGATGAATTTCTCCAGTGTCATATCCTTTGGGAAGGTCCAATCGATGGGCCTTATGCCAGTCGAAGGGTCGATAGGACTCTTTATTGACATGGTAAGGTCGGTTTCGAGTATGGCATGGTAAACACCTTTAGTGAATGGCAGATTAGCTAACAGCATGGCTATGACCACACAGATCAGCAGCGTCACACCGCCAGCCCAGGGCTGTTTCATGAAATTGGTGCGCGACAGCTGCATCATATGCAGGTTTTTGTTCCAAGAGTAGATTGGTATAACTTTCATAATACTTATTTGTTTAGACTTTTCTTGTATTCCTTTGGTGTGATGCCTGTAATACGTTTGAAGAACCGGTTGAAACTTATCAGATTTTGGAATTGCAGTTCTTCGACTATTTCGGCTGACGACTTATGTTGTACGCTCATCAGAGTTTTTGCGTGGTGCACTACGTACTCCCCAATCCATTGTGAAGCGTTCTTGTCGCTGTAGAGTGTGCAGACGTAGGAGAGGTACTTTGGTGTGATATGCAAGAGGTCGGCATAGAATGTTACTGAGCGTTCCTTGATGCAGTGTCTGTTGAGTGCATCGAGGAATTTTTGATACAGGTCGTACTGTCGTGATGTCTTGCTGGCGTTTGTATCTATGCTCTTTGACAGAGACTGATTGAGGATGTCCATGTTGTTTAGAAGCAAAGCATTGAGGTATGACCTTACGGCAATGAGTTTATACTCGTAATCGGTACGTATGCATTCTCTCTTCAGTTCGGTGTACATAAGCTGATACATAGACATCTGTTCCTCGGTGCAGTCGCACACTTTGAACGACTGCTCGTGTATAGTGCGGTCGTAATTGATGTATATATCGTCTAATGTCTTACGGAGTATGTCGGGATATATCATGAATACGAGGAAACGACAATCGTCGCTTGCACTTTTGAATACACCTTCTGACTGAGGCATGGTTGTGAATACCTGGCCTCCGTTGACTTCGATGTCGTTGCCGTTGACGATTACTTTCAGTTTGCCCTGCATGACGAAAAAGATGACCATCTGTTCAATCATGAAAGACTCGAATGGAGTAAGTATTGATAGCGGGTTGTTGCCTCCACTGTTGCTCAGTAGAATCAGTTCGTCGGGAATCACCCCCTTTGAATCGCTTGGCTCCTGCGATAATATTTCTATTGATATTCTTGCCATGGTGTCAGATTATGTTTTTACGGTTATGGGCGCTCTGATATTCGAATGGCGACTCACCTGTGAGACGTTTGAAGAATCGTCCGAAGAAGCTCTGGTTTGGGAAACTATAGTGGTCGCTCACTTTCCTTATGTTCGTATTGTTAGAGTAGAGAGCCTGCTTGATGCGACTTACTACATAGTTGTCGATGACTTCAGATGCTGTCTCGCCAGTGTAATGGAGTACGATGGATGACAGGTATTTGGGTGTGATGCCTACCTTGGTGGCATAGAACTGTACTGAGCGCTCCTTCTTATAAAAGAGACTCAGTTGGTAGAGGAACTTTTCGTAGAACGCCCAAGCCTTGGCGCTGTCGCTGTGGGGAATCTGTGTGTCGAGGGTGGCATACGAATAAAAATGAGCAATGAAAGCAGAGGTGAAGGCACGCAGTGTCATCTCCTTCATTTTGTAATCGTTACGATCGTGTTCGATACGCATCAAGTGGTAGTCGTTGAGAAGTATTTCGGTCTGGTATCGTTCCAGATGATAATGGTGGATACTATAGTATCTCACACCTACGCTGGCGGCAGTTGTAGTGTGCTCGTAGATGTCTTCGATTATCTCGTTTTTTACAGCTATGCTGAACATGATGCAACGCGATTCGAGTATCTCGAAACTTACGTATGGTGTGATGAGTATTACGTCGTTTGATTTCACCTCTACGAGCTTGTTGTTGATTGCCATGTGCAATGTGCCATAGAGGACCACAAACATAAACGAGTGATCGTTGTCGTAAATCTCGGAATAGGTCGCTATCGACGGTTCGGTCTTCACATCAAGATTGTCCAGGATCATGTATTTGTCCTGAAAAGATTTCATGCGTAGTCCTACCACTTCCGATTCGGTCAGTAAGATTTTTTTCTTCATGGTGATAATGTAGTTTCGGTTGCAGCACGGAATATCAGCGTGGTGGCACCAATAGTGATGATATCGCCGTCAGCCAATAATACCCTGTCTCTGTCTTTCAGTATTTCGTTCATGTGGAATGTTCCTGTATCGCTGGGAGCGTCACGCAAGATGTATTGCAGACGTCCTGCCTTCGACCTTTTCACTGTTATGCAGCAGTGGTAGGTGTCAATGCTTGGGTCGCGTGTCTCGATGGGTTTGTTTATGCCGGTTCCCTGAATATATCTGCCAAACTCGTTTTCACCCATCTCCAAGGGAATTACCTGTTTGTAGGTAAACACGTTCTCCACTACAGTCACACTACCCAAGTCTTTTTTGTAGGCATCCTCATCAAGGGTCTTTTCCTCGTGCTTCTCCGACAGTTTCGACTTACCGATTCTGATACCGAACTCCTTCTTGCAGTTACTGCATACAAACACAAGCGACTGTCCGTCGCTGTATCGGGTTTCGTCGAATACAATGTAGTTGTCACACTTGGGACACTTAACCCTCTTCATCTTACAATTATACTGCTTTTTGTTTAACTCGACTGCAAAGGTACAAATCAAAAAAATATATGCAAATTTATTTGAGGTGAAAAATGAAAAAAATAAGGAAATATACTTCTTTTTTTTAATAATTCGTATTTCGCAATCATCAATTGCCAAGAATTTACTACCTTTGCATCCGTTTTACACAATATAAATAATATTACGACATGAATATATCATACAAATGGTTGAAAGAGTATGTCGATTTCGACATGACAGCCGACGAAGTAGCAGCAGCACTCACAAGCATTGGTCTTGAGGTTGAGGCAGTTGAAGAGGTGCAGACCATCAAGGGCGGACTGCAGGGACTTGTTGTCGGAAAGGTTCTGACTTGCGAACCTCATCCCAATAGTGACCACATGCACGTCACTACTGTTGATGAGGGTAACGGAGTGGTTGAACAGATTGTCTGTGGGGCTCCCAACGTAGCAGCTGGTCAGAAAGTAATCGTGGCACAGCTCGGTTGCAAACTCTACGACGGTGACAAGGAATTTGTCATTAAGAAATCGAAACTGCGTGGTGTTGAGTCGAACGGCATGATATGTGCCGAGGACGAGATTGGTATAGGAACCAGTCACGACGGAATCATCGTACTGCCCGAGGATGCCGTTGTGGGAACTCCTGTAGCACAGTATTACGGACTGGAGAGCGACTTCGTAATCGAGGTGGATATCACCCCGAATCATTCTGATGCATGCAGTCATTGGGGTGTGGCACGCGATTTCTATGCCTGGCTCCGTCAGCACGGACATAAGGCTCAACTCCGTCGTCCCGATGCCGATGCTCAGTTTGCAGCACTGCCCAAGTCTCAGTCGATGCCATTTGCTGTAGAGGTGGAGGCTGGCGAAGCATGTCCCCGCTATTGTGCAGTCAGTGTCAAGGGCTGTGATGTGAAGGAAAGTCCGAAGTGGCTCAAGGATGCACTCACTACCATCGGACTTCGTCCCATCAACAACATTGTGGATATCACCAATTACGTAATGATGGCATTTGGACAACCACTCCACTGTTTCGATGCTGATATGGTTGAAGGTGGAAAGGTTGTTGTAAAGACAATGCCAAAAGGTACTCCGTTCGTAACTCTCGACGGAGTTGAACATAAACTATCTGATCGTGACCTCGCCATCTGCAATGCTTCAGAACCGATGTGTATTGCGGGAGTATTCGGAGGAAAGGGTAGTGGAACATACGAGACAACTACCAACGTACTTTTCGAGTCTGCATATTTCCATCCTACATGGATTCGTAAGTCGGCACGCCGTCACGGACTCCAGACCGATGCCAGTTTCCGTTTCGAACGTGGTATCGACCCGGCAGGACAACTCTACGCACTTAAGTATGCCGCTTGTCTGGCAGTAGAACTGGCAGGAGGTGAAGTTGCAATGGATATTGTAGATGTAAAGAACGACACTCTGCCTCAGAACCCTGTTATCGACGTTGAATATAAATATGTATCCGACCTCATCGGACGTGATATACCAGTAGCTACTCAGCACAGCATACTTACCGACCTCGGATTCCGTATCCTCAGCAGCAATGATTCTTCTATGCAACTCGAGGCGCCTGCTTTCCGTGTTGATGTTCGCCGTCCTTGTGACGTCGTTGAAGAGATTCTCCGCATTTATGGCTACAACAACGTGGAGATTCCTATGCAGCTCAAGTCGTCGCTCACCACAAAGGGCGAACTGGACCGAAGCAACAAACTGCAGAATCTTGTAGCTGAACAGCTTGTCGGAGCCGGATTCCACGAGATACTAAATAATAGTCTTACAAAGACTTCTTACTACGACGATGGTGAGACATTCCCATCCAGTCATCTTGTACGACTCATCAACCCGCTTTCTCAGGACCTTGGAGTGATGCGTCAGACATTGCTTTATGGTGGTTTGGAGGTTATTTCCCACAATACAAACCGTAAGATGCCGGATCTGCGACTCTTCGAATTCGGCAACTGTTACTTTTTTGCTCCTGAGAAAAACCAACCTAAGCAGGATGCTGAAGGTAATCCGCTCGCAGCTAGTGCAGAGTCGTCGAAGACCATCCTCGCTGCTTACAGCGAAGATTATCATCTCTCACTCTGGCAGACTGGTCGCCGCGTAAGTGGCAACTGGGCACATAAGGACGAGGAATCTACAGTATATGAAATTAAGGCATATGTGCTCAACATACTCAGCCGTCTTGGAGTTCCGATGGGTGCATTGGTATTCAGCCAGCAGAAAAGCGACATATTCGCTGTTTCTACTATCATCTCCAATCGTGGTGGCAAGCAGATAGCTCAGTTCGGAGTTGTCAGTCATCGTCAGACCAGTCGTTTCGATATCGACGCACCGGTATTCTATGCTGACATCAACTGGACCAACCTGATGCGACTTATCCGCAAGGGTAGCGTAAGCTATTACGACATTCCTAAGTATCCGGCTGTAAGTCGTGACCTTGCACTCTTGCTCGACAAGTCAATTGAATTTGCTCAGATCGAACAGGCAGCATACAACGTAGAACGTAAACTGCTCAAGGAAGTCAGTCTTTTCGATGTTTATGAAGGAAAGAACCTGCCCGAGGGAAAGAAATCCTATGCAGTCAACTTCATCCTTCAGAGCGAAGATAAGACACTTAACGACAAGGCTATCGAAGCAGTTATGCAGAAAATCGAACAGGCTGTAGTTTCTGCTACAGGAGCTACAGTCCGTGGAAAATAATTTTAATCTTTCATTTTAAAAATTTCAAATTTATAATATGGGACGCGCATTTGAATTTAGAAAAGCCCGCAAACTGAAGCGTTGGGGCAACATGGCAAAAACATTCACACGACTTGGCAAACAGATAGCAATAGCAGTAGCAGAGGGTGGACCCGATCCTGACAACAATGCACACCTGCGTGCTGTCATTGCTACTTGTCGTCACGAGAACATGCCAAAGGATAACATCGACCGTGCTATCAAGAATGCAATCGGCAAGGATAAGTCAGCATGGAAGAGTGTGACATACGAGGGATATGGTCCTCACGGCATCGCTGTTCTTGTTGATACCCTTACCGATAATACCACACGTACTGTTGCAGACGTACGTTCTGTATTCAATAAGTTTAGTGGTAACATGGGTACGACCGGTTCACTTTCTTTCCTCTTCGACCACTACAGCATGTTCACCTTCAAGAAGAAGGCTGACATGGATATGGACGAATTCATTCTCGAAGCTATCGAATACGGTGTTAATGATGAGTTCGATGAGGAATACGACGAAGAGAAAGACGAGACGACCATCACTATCTATGGTGACCCAAAGCAGTTCGCCCAGATTCAGAAATATCTTGAGGACAATGGTTACGAAATCACTGGTGCTGAATTCACTTATGTACCAAATGACCTTAAGGAAGTGACTGACGAACAGCGTGAAACCCTCGACAAGATGGTTGAACGTCTTGAAGAGTTCGACGATGTGCAGAACGTTTATACGAATATGAAGTAAGAGGTAAGATGTCAGAAGTCAGAGTGTATAGTGTTACTTGGGGGCTTTGTTTTTTGCTTCTTCTTACCCTCGTCTCCTGTCAGGAGAAACGTCTTGACCGCTTTGAGCGTGAAGCATTAGACTACACCCTGCGCAATTGTCCGCATCGTCTTGACCCCATCACGACACTCGACAGTGTTGTATTCCACAACGACGGCACACTCGACTACATCTACTATTACACCGTAAATCTTGACAGTCAGATGATTGAGACCTTCCGCAAAAAGAGTGACGACATTGCTGAAATCACCTTGCGTAATGTCCGCAACAACATCGATCTTAAGGCAGTCAAGGAATCCGGACTAAACATTATTTATTTATATAGAGATAGTCTGACGGGCAAGACCATACAGACATTCCGATTCACAAAAGAACAGTATCAATGAGCAACGCACTGATTTTCGCTGCCGGACTCGGCACACGACTCCGTCCACTCACCGACACTATGCCCAAGGCTATGGTACCGGTTGGTGGTCGTCCGCTCCTTCAGATACTTATCGAACGACTTGTTGCAGCCGGTATTACTGACATCGTGGTCAACGTACATCACTTTGCTCAGCAGATTATTGACTTCCTTGACGATTCCCCGTTTTCTCGTTCCCTCAGTGGAGTACGCATTCAGGTGTCCGACGAGTCGGATATGCTACTCGAAACGGGTGGGGGACTTAAACGGGCTGCACGGCTCTTCGCCGATAAGAGTCCTATACTCGTCCACAATGTCGATATACTTTCTGACCTCGACCTACGTTCTTTCTATTCTTCAGTAGTGCAGCGACAGGGCAGTCCTACCACACTCATAGTATCGCAGCGCAACACACAGCGATACCTCCTTGCCGACTCCGACTCCCGTCTTGTCGGTTGGACAAATATTGCAACGGGTGAAGTCAAGAGTCCGTACCCCGACCTTGATGTACAGAGTTGCACCAAAGTGGCATTCTCCGGCATCCATGTCTTCAATCCTGCGTTGCTTCCTTACATGGAGAAATGGGAAGGCAAATTCTCGCTTATTGACTTCTTTCTCTCTATCTGCGACTGCCAGCCTATTTACCTGCAACAGCACCCCGACCTTCATCTTATCGATGTAGGTAAACTTGACACACTGGCAGTTGCCGAACAGTTTTTGCAAAATCAAAACTAACACATACAATGAATCAGAAAATCATCATCCTCGACTTCGGTTCACAGACCACACAGCTCATCGGACGTCGTATCCGTGAGTTGAATGTATTCTGCGAAATCATGCCGTACAACCGATTCCCTGCTGACGATCCCGACATCATCGGAGTTATCCTTTCCGGTTCGCCTTACAGCGTTTATGACAAGGAGGCTTTCAAGGTAGATTACAGTCAGTTCCTCGATCGCTGGCCAGTACTTGGTATCTGCTATGGTGCACAGCTCACCGCTGAGACCTTCGGTGGAAAAGTGGAACCTGCCGGTACACGTGAATACGGACGTGCCAACCTCAAGTCGTTCGAGTCAGAGAATCCGCTCTTCCGTGGTTTCGACCAGGGCAGTCAGGTATGGATGTCCCATGGTGACACTATCACACGTCTGCCACAGGATTATCGTGTCATAGCATCTACCGACTCCGTTGTAAATGCAGCCTTCCAGGCAAACGACCGCAAGGTATGGGGTGTGCAGTTCCATCCCGAGGTTTTCCACTCCGTACAGGGTACCCTCCTTCTGAAAAATTTCGTAGTAGATATATGTGGAGCACGTCAGGACTGGAGTCCTGCTTCATTCGTAGATCAGACAGTCAGCGAACTGCGTGAGCAACTGGGTGACGACCGTGTCATCCTCGGACTCTCTGGTGGAGTTGACAGTTCCGTAGCAGCTGTACTGCTCAATCGTGCTATCGGTAAGAACCTCACCTGTATCTTCGTCAACAACGGACTCCTCCGCAAGAATGAATTTACCGATGTTCTTCGTGACTACGAATGTCTCGGACTTAATGTCGTAGGTGTTGATGCATCGCAGAAATTCTACAGCGAACTGGCTGGAGTATGCGAACCTGAACGTAAACGTAAAATCATAGGTGCTGGCTTTATAGATGTATTTGAAGCCGAAGCAAAAAAGATTGATGGAGCACGCTGGCTTGCTCAAGGCACAATCTATCCCGACCGCATCGAATCACTCAATATCACAGGTAAGGTAATCAAGAGTCACCACAATGTAGGTGGACTGCCCGAGAAGATGGGCTTGAAACTCTGCGAACCTCTCAAGTGGCTCTTCAAGGATGAAGTACGTCGTGTGGGTCGTCAGCTTCAGATGCCCGAACACCTCATCACACGTCATCCTTTCCCAGGTCCCGGACTTGCAGTACGCATCCTTGGCGACATCACACCTGAGAAAGTACGCGTCCTTCAGGAGGCAGACGACATCTTTATCCGCGGTCTGCGCAACTGGAAAGTGAAACTCTCAGGTGAAGAAGCACGCAAAGTACTTGCAGCCGGAGTTCCAGCCGACATGCGCGATGGTGAAATCGAAGTATCCCTCTACGACCAGATTTGGCAGGCAGGAGCAATTCTCCTCTCCGACGTAAAGTCTGTTGGAGTCATGGGCGACGAACGTACTTACGAAAATCCTGTAGCATTACGTGCCGTAACGAGTGCCGATGCCATGACAGCTGACTGGGCAAAACTTCCGTACGACTTCCTTGCTGAAGTATCGAACAGCATCATCCGTGGAGTTAAGGGTGTCAACCGTGTTTGCTACGACGTTTCTTCAAAACCACCAGCAACAATCGAGTGGGAATAGAATAAACATTAAAGAGGATGCTTTTCGCACCCTCTTTTTTATGGTATCAAGTCATCTATCTGTGATTTACCTCTTATACTTATCTCTTTCTTTATTGCCCGTCCTTTAATTGTCGGGTGACTTTCACCTTCGGCTACGACGAACAGGTCACCGGTATCGAAGGTAAAGGTAGGCGATGATTTGCGCAGACAGATGACAGTTGCTACGTCCGACTTGATATTTCCGAATACGGAGTGGTCGAAGTATGAACTTTCAAACTTGAAACTTTCACACTCTATACTGTCAACATCGAAACTGCCTGTACTGAGACAGCCGATGTGGATGTTGCTGCCTGTCCACTTGCCTCGACAGGTGAAGTTGCCACTTTCGCAGAGAGATACCAGACGGAGTTCGGGAGCTGTGATGTGTGCTGTGATGTTGTAGTTGCTCTCGTAGATATTGATGTTCTTGTTTTCGTCGGTTTGAAATCCAAGGGTGAGTTGTCCACTTTCGATGTCGGTAGTGACATAGCGCAGGATGGCGGAGTCGCCTTCCAGTTCTATCTGACATTCATCGCCTTGGGTATATTCAATGTTGACACCACAGAGTGAGCAGATGTTGGTGAAAGGGTAGGCGATGGGGACGTTTATCAGTTTATAGTTTATAGTTGAGAGTTGAGAGTCGGGGATTGACGATTGACGATTGAGCGTTGACGATTGAGCGTTAGGGTTGTTATTGCATGCGAACAGCAGTGTCAATGCTGCGATGATTGTGAGGGTAAAAAATAATTTTTTCATGTATATTTTCATTTTTGGTGCGAAGATAATGTTTTTTTGTATTTATATCCGTATCTTCGCACGGAATAATGATAATTTATGTGATTTATGGCAAATGAGAATTATTATATGACGGTAGCTTACAAGTTGTACGTCAAGGATGAAGATGAAGAAAAGGAAGAGATGGTAGAAGAATGTACGGCTGAGCATCCGTTTATGTTCATCAGCAGTCTCGGACAGACTCTGCCTGCGTTTGAAGATGCTGTGGGTGGACTGGAAAAAGGACAGTCATTCGATTTCGTCATTCCTT
Source organism: uncultured Bacteroidales bacterium (assembly GCA_902774005.1). Lineage (GTDB taxonomy): Bacteria > Bacteroidota > Bacteroidia > Bacteroidales > Bacteroidaceae > Minthosoma. The sequence continues at coordinate 22,062 of CACYGK010000022.1, forward strand.
GCAAGGATGCTTACGGGGAGTTCAAGGACGAACTGATGTTTGACGTAGAGAAGAAGATATTTGAGGTGAACGGTGTGTTTGACGAGAAACATATATTCGAAGGTAATATAATTCCTTTGCAGGGTGAGGACGGCAGTCGTTTTTTCGGAACAGTAATCGAAGTGAAAGCTGATGCTGTGACTCTCGACCTGAATCATCCGCGTGCAGGAGAGGACTTACATTTCGTAGGTACTGTATGCGAACGCCGTGTGGCTACAAACGAAGAGATTACCGAACAGCTGAACTGCATGAGCGGTGGAGGCTGCGGCGGTTGTGGCGGTAGTTGTGGTGACTGCGGTGGAGGATGCGACGGCGGATGTTGTCATTAACTGTAAACTGTAAACGGTAAACTAAAAGAAGTGAGAAATACTTTTGGAAATATTTTTACTCTGACCACATTCGGTGAAAGTCATGGTGCTGCCATCGGAGGTGTGATTGACGGTTTTCCTGCCGGCATAAAAGTTGACGTAGCATTTATCCAGAGCGAGTTGGCACGTCGCAAGCCGGGACAGAGTCAGTTGACAACTGCCCGTAAGGAAGATGACAAAGTTGAGTTATTGTCGGGTGTATTTGAAGGTGTATCGACGGGATGCCCGATTGGATTTATCGTGAGGAACACGAACCAGCGTTCGAGCGATTACGAGGATATCCGCAATCTGTTCCGTCCGTCACATGCCGACTTTACATATAACGAGAAATACGGCTGGAGAGATTACAGAGGTGGAGGCAGGTCGTCGGCACGTGAAACGGTGGCTCGATGTGTTGGTGGTGCGTTTGCAAAACTGGCACTCCGTCATCTTGGCATTTCGGTTCAGGCTTATACTTCGCAAGTCGGTGGCATAGCCCTTGAAAAAGATTATCATAAGTACGACCTTTCGATGACGGAACAGAATGCTGTTCGCTGTCCAGATGCTGATAAGGCTAAGGAGATGGAAAAACTGATTCTGGAAGTTAAACAGGACGGCGACACTATAGGTGGTGTGGTAAGTTGTGTGATTAAAGGCTGCCCTGTAGGATTGGGCGAACCGGCTTTCTCAAAACTGCATGCCGAACTGGGTGCTGCGATGCTTGGCATCAATGCCGTGAAAGGCTTTGAATATGGTGAAGGTTTTGGCGGCGTAGAACAGAGAGGATCGGAGCAGAATGACATATTCTATAATTATAACGGAAGAATTTCGACACGTACTAATCATAGCGGAGGTATTCAAGGTGGAATATCTAATGGACAGGATATTTACTTTAGGGTTCTGTTCAAACCCGTAGCAACCCAACTCAGGGAACAGCAGACTGTGGACAAGAACGGAAATAATATCATCCTGCAGGTGAAAGGTCGCCACGACCCTTGTGTGCTGCCCCGTGCCGTACCTGTAGTGGAGGCAATGGCTGCTATGGTAGTGCTCGATGCTTATCTCATGAATAAAACCGTACACTTATGAATAAAGTAATGCTTATAGGTAATGTGGGACAAGACCCGCAGATACGTTACATCGACCAGAACGTGTGTGTGGCACAGATTCGTCTTGCTACGACTGAAAAAGGCTATACGTTGCAGAACGGTACACAAGTACCTGACCGCACCGAATGGCATACTGTTATTTTCTGGAGAAAGCAGGCTGAACTGGTGGAGAAGTATGTGAAGAAGGGAGACAAACTGTATGTTGAAGGAAAACTGCAGACCCGTACATGGGACGATAAGCAGGGAATCCGCCACCAGAGTGTCGAAATCATGGCTGAGAATATGGAGTTCATAAGCCGTGCCGGTGCTAAGAAACCTGAAGAAGAGGGTGCTGTTCCAGTTACTCCTTCAACTCCGGCTGCTCCGGCACCTCAAGGAGAGGAATACCCATTTTAATTGACAATTGACAATTGATAATGGACAATTTGTAATTTACTATGAATAAACCGATAATAATTGCTGGTCCGTGCGTGATTGAGAGCATGGAGATTTTGGAACAGGTAGCAGAGAAACTTGTGATGCTACGTGAACAGTTCGACTTGGACATCATCTTCAAGTCATCGTTCGACAAGGCAAACCGTACTTCTATCTCGTCGTTCCGCGGACCAGGACTCGAGAAAGGTATGCAGATGTTGGCTGACATCAAAGAGAAGTATCGTCTGCGTATCCTTACCGATATTCATGAGAGTTATCAGGCTCCTGTGGCAGGTGAGATTGCTGACGTACTGCAGATTCCTGCTTTTCTGTGCCGGCAGACCGACTTGCTTGTTGCTGCTGCACGTACCGGCAGAATTGTGAACATAAAGAAGGCTCAGTTCCTCAGTGGTATGGATATGCAGTATCCGGTACAGAAAGTGCGCGAAAGTGGAAATGACAATGTATGGTTGACTGAACGCGGAAATATGTACGGATATAATAATCTGGCTGTCGATTTCAGGAATATTGCAGATATGCACCATTTCTCCAATACCGTCATCATGGACTGCACTCATTCCGTGCAGCGACCGGGTGCAGCAGGAGGCAAGACAGGTGGTAATCGTGAGTTCGTGCCGGCAATGGCACTTGCTGCAAAGGCATTCGGTGCCGACGGCTATTTCTTCGAGGTTCATCCCGATCCGGACAATGCCCTGTCCGACGGACCTAACATGCTTCAACTCGACGACCTCTCAGAAGTAATAGCAAAACTATTAGTGTAACATTACATGAGTTTACCGCTTACCGCTTACGGTAAATAGTAAATGGTTAAATAGTAAATGAAAATATGCTTAAGCCAAGAATATACGCAGAAAGATGTCTGAGGGACGAGGCAGAAGCTGTTATGGCTCTCATACCTCAGCTCGATGAGAGTTTCGACCAGGTAGTCGATCTCATATACAAGACGAAGGGACATGTGGTGATTTCGGGAGTAGGGAAGTCGGGCAACGTCGGAGCAAAGATGGCTGCTACGTTGTCATCGACAGGTACTCCTGCTCTATTTGTCAATCCGCTCGATGCCCTGCACGGCGATTTGGGTATGATTACTGCCGACGATGTACTGCTTTTCATATCCAACTCGGGAAATACGGATGAGATACTCCGACTCATAGCTGCGGTGGAGGAACGTCATGTACCTATTGTTTCGATGACAGGCAATTCGCAGTCGCTCATCGCACGTTATTCCGACTATCATATCTCGGTATATGTGGACCATGAGGCATGTCCGCTGAACCTTGCTCCTACAAGCAGTACCACTGCAGCCATCGCTATGGGTGACGCTATCGCTTGTGCTCTGATGGAGATACGCGGATTCAAAGCTAACGATTTTGCTATGTTCCATCCGGGTGGCAGTCTGGGTCGTAAGTTGCTGTTGCGTGTGAAGGATGTGATGTACACCGAGAATCTGCCAGTCATCGCTCCCGAACTGAAGTTGTCGGAAGCCATTATGACTATCTCGGGTGGTAAACTCGGACTTGGTGTCGTTATTAAAGACGAACAGATAGTAGGTATCATCACCGACGGCGACATACGTCGTGCTGTTCAGGGTGCTCAAGCCCGCTTCCTCAATGTCACAGTCGAAGAGGTGATGACGAAGACTCCAAAGACAATCAATCCGGAAGCTAAGCTGACTCAGATTCAGTCTATGTTCCGCCGCCATAAGATTCACTCATTGCTTGTGGTTGACGAGAACAAGAAACTGATAGGTATAGTCGACTACTTCGCGATAATGAATTAGTTTACCGTTTACGGTTTACTGTTTACAGAAAAATCCTCCTGAGAAATTCTCAAGAGGATCTTTTATTTTATGCTCTCCCCCCCCTAAACAGGGGGAGTTGGAGAGGGTCTTTAGAAGAACTTATATCTTGTATCCTTGATGTTAGCATTCTTTGTGAGAGTCTGCATAACTCCGTAGAGTGCGCTGCGGCTGTTCTGCTGGGCAGCTGTCTGCATCTCCTGCTTCTCATCCATCTTTTCTGCTGAGCGGATAGAGTTGAGAACCTTCAGCATATATACTCCGCTGACACCCTTTACAGGACCTGCGAATGCACCCTTGTCAGTCTTGTATGCAAGAGCACTTACTATCGACTCGCTTGCACCGTTACCCTTAACGAATGTAGGTGTGCTGAAAGTGATGTGACGGATAGTGTCGCATACAGCACCCTTAGCAGCCTGTGCCTTCTCCCATGTGTTTACAGAAGCAAGACTTGCGATAATCTTCTCAGCCTTCTTCTCTGGGAGCAACTGGTTAGTGATATATTCCTTTACCTTGTCGATAGAGTAATAACCGGCTTCGTTCACACCTGTGAGTATTGCAACCAGCAGGTGGTTGTTGTTACCACACTCGTAGATCTGAGACACGTCACCTACCTTGGCATCCTCGAACACCCAACGCAGAGCGTCGTGTGTACCGCGTATATTATAAATATTGTGTGATGCGCTGTTCAGGTTCTCGATAGGCTGAATAGCATAACCGTTCTTTGCTGCGTTCTCGTCAATCTGTTCCATAGTAGGATTAGCAGCGATGAATGAGCTGAACTTATTATACTCGTTCTTGTAAGTATCGTCAGAGAAGAGGAGTTCCTTTACGACAGCTGCTACCTTATACTTTGTAACAGGGTTCTTAGTCTGCATCACCTGCAGGATGATTGTACCGCCCTGCACATTGATAGTCTTTGTCTGTCCTGCAGTCATCTCCGAGAGGGTAGTGACGAAGAGAGCATTGTCAGCATCGAGCTGAGCACCCTCATACTGGTTCGAAGTGAGCCATGTAGAGTCGCCAGTCTGACCCAGTTTCTTAGCCAGCTCCTTGAAGTTAGCACCTGAGTTCAGGGCAGTCATGATTGAGTCAATCTTCTTCGCAGCCTTCTCGTCCTCAGCTACTACAATCTGACGGAAGAGAACTGAGTCAGGACGTACAGCTTTGTCAAGAACCTTTACTGTGTAGTAGAGGTTAGTAGAAGCGTCATATACTGGCTTAGATACTGAACCTACAGCTGCAGAGTCGAGGAGGTTAGAGATAGCAGAGAAACGGATGTTGCTAGAAGAGAGTGTGAATGCCTCCTTTGTCTTGAATACGTTAGAGTATGGAAGAATAGAAGCGTTTGCACGTACAACTTCGCCTGCAGCTGTATTGTTCTGAGCCTCAAGCAGTTTTCCGTAGCTCTCGTCCATTTCCTTCTCTGCTGCAGCCTTGTCCTCTGCACTCGGAACCACTACTACATCGATAAACTTGATGTCGCGAGTTTCCTGTGGCATAGCGAACTTCTCCTTCTCAGCCTCATATTTAGCCTTGATTTCCTCGTCAGTCACCTCTACGTCCTTATCGTCGATCGAAGTGAACGGAACAGCAGCAACGAGAGCATCGATTTCCTTAGTGCGCTCATCGTGTGCCACCTTAGCCTCCAGTTTGTTTGAAAGGAAACAGCTGGCGAGCAGAACCTGATACTTCTGAGCAAGCAGCTGGTTGCGGATTGCCTTCTGAGCAAAGATATAATAATTGTAGATCTTTGTGTAGTCGTCGCTCAGCTGTCCTGCTTCCTTAGCCTTCTGATATGCATCGAGGAAAGCCTGTACGTTAGCATAGTC
>CACYGK010000023.1 GCA_902774005.1 uncultured Bacteroidales bacterium
GCGAGGACGGCTGAAGTGGCTCGGCAAGTTCTTCTACTATTACTATCCCGCCCACATGGCGGTAATAGGCCTGCTGGCCCGTTGCTTCCAATAACCGTGGATTAGCCAGGGATGGTTAGAATGTATCCCCCTTTGTGCGTTTAGGGAAGAGTTAATAAGAAAAAATTACTTGATTGATATATGAAAGCACTTTCAACACGCACGGCAGGCTTCACGGATTCCATCATCCGTAGAATGACTCGTATCTCAAATCAGTACGGAGCCATCAATCTCTCACAAGGGTTTCCTGACTTCGACCCTCCAAAGGAGATAACAAATCGTCTGGCAGAAATAGCACCACATGGCCCACATCAGTATGCTATAACTTGGGGAGCACAGAATTTCCGTGAGGCTTTGGCTAAGAAACAAAGTCATTTTACAGGATTGGACATCGATGCCAACAAGAACATCGTTGTGACTTGTGGCTCTACTGAGGCTATGATGGCAGCAATGATGACTATCGTAAATCCAGGTGACAAGGTGGCCATCTTCTCGCCATTCTACGAAAACTATACGGCTGACACGATTCTTACAGGTGCAGAGCCGATATATATCCCTCTTGTACCACCCACATTTGAGTTTGATGCCAATCTGCTTGAAGATGCTTTCAGAAACGGCGCAAAGGCTTTGGTGCTCTGTAATCCGTCGAATCCTTGTGGCAAGGTGTTCACTCGTGAAGAACTCCAGACGATAGCAGATATTATCATCAAGTATGACGGTTATGTGATAACAGATGAAGTATATGAGCACATCGTCTATACCCCTTACCAGCATGTCTATATCTCCACGCTGCCGGGAATGTGGGAGCGAACTGTTTCATGCAGTTCACTGTCAAAGACCTACAGCATCACAGGCTGGCGACTCGGTTATGTCATTGCACCAGAACGCATCATTGACAGAGTGAAGAAAGTGCATGACTTCCTGACAGTGGGAGCTGCTGCACCATTGATGGAAGCTGCTACAGTTGGTCTGTCATTCCAAGACAGTTATTACAAGGAACTACAAGACCACTATATGCACATGAAGCAACTCTTCTGTGACGGGCTACGTCAGTTTGGGCTTGATTTTACAGACCCACAAGGTGCCTATTACGTACTGCTCGATGTGTCGAAGTACGGCGTAAAGGACGACCTTCATTTCTGCGAGTGGTTAGCTGAACATGTCGGCGTGGGTGCTGTTCCTGGTAGTTGCTTCTTCAGAGAAGATGTTAATCATCTTATCCGTTTCCATTTTGCCAAGCGTGATGACACCCTGAAGGCTGCTCTTAACCGCTTATCAGAACTGGAACTGAAGGCAAAAACATACAAACTATAACTGCCAGCGAGGACATACTATCATCAATGAAGGACTGATCACTTACTTCTTCCATCATACCTCTTCCTTCAGCCATCAGCCTTCTTACCTCAGCCTTCTTACGATGTATTTTTTCTTTCCAATAATATATATGCCGGGAGGTAAGGAGAGGTCGTTAATTGTGCCTTTGCCTATGAGGATGCCTGTGGCGGTGAATATATCCTGTGACTGGGGTAGGGGTGTGCTGCTTGCTGTGGCAGGGATATCGGAAGGAACGGTATAGTGGTAGCGCTTATCGAGATATGACAGGCGTTGGTCTATCCAGTCGTTGATGTATTGTTCTTCTTCTTCGAAGTTGAGGGTGATACCGTCCGTTCCGCTCCATCGTTCCTGTTCGTGCTGTGCTGCTCCCGTAGAGCGGAAGAGTTCGAAATAGCGCTGGAAATATTCTTTCAGAGTTTCGGCTGAGAAGTATGTGCTGCGCAAATCGGCATAACGGGGTTCGAACATTCCGGCAATGCCGTTCGGCAAGGACAGGATGCGTGCATATATCTGGTTGTACAGTCCTGTGGCTGTGGTAGGGGAGAGGGGTTCGCTCATATAACTTCTTCCCCATGTGGCATCCATATCCCAGGGGGTGACTGTCATGCGGCACGGAGCAGATTGGAGGTCACGGAACGATACGTACATGTTCTTTGCGGCATTGTCGTCGCCCAGCATCAAATCGACCAGCAAAAAATAATCAATCCATACGGGCAGGTCTATTTTCTCACTAAGCTGTTCGTTCAGTTCTTCGTCTGTAGCTTCGTTCAGCCACTTTATCGTACTAACCAACGGACTCCAGTCTATAGGTTCGCCTTCAGTAACATCAGGATAGTCTGCTTCCCATCCTTCGTCCCATACAGCTTTGCTGTTATCCCACGCATAACGGCTTTCGTCGTCAATCCACATCGAATTGAACTTCACGAGTTTATAGAGCATACCCTTGACTTTGTCCTCATCGTATTTCTTTAGTTTCAGTTGTTTGCGGTCAACCTTTTCCGTCAGACAGAACAGTCCATGGTACTCATCATTCAGAACGACCTCTACGAACTTACCCCTCGTACCGTTCAGCGCCTTGGGGTGTTCATCATGGTAATACAGCTTGCTGGAGAAATCGAGCCACAGATCGGTTGAAACCCTGTTACGCATCCTTGCCTTGTCTATCGTCATCGCATCCAGAATCCATGAGTTGTCGCTACGCATACCGAGTAGGGATGTGTCCAGTTTCTCGCCGTCCTCACCTTTCAGTTTTATGGCAAATGATTTCTTCTGGTATCTGAGTGACGAAGCTCCGCGGTAACGTATCTCAGCCGCCATTGCCTCACCATCACCTATTTGGACGGTCCCGTCAGAAAACACCTCCGACAACTGCGTTGCTGTAATTTTCACCACAGGAAGTTCTTCTGCATGCAACAGCGTGCAGCACAGAAAGAATGGTATTAAAACGATAACGTTAACGATAACCTTAACTAGCTTAATAGTTTAATAGTTTAATAGATAAGCAAAATCAGAAGCGGAAGCCGAAGTTTACCTGTGCGTCTGCTTCTCTGTTGTTTATCTTTGTGTCGGCATTGTTCCGGTAGAGATACTGGCGGTAGTTCATGAGGAAGTTGAGCAGGAAGCGATTGAAGCTGTAGCTTACGGCAAGACGTGCGTAGCAGTTGAAGACAAAGCGGCTGCGTCCGTTGTCCACTGCGTCGTAATAATGGGAGTCGTAGTTGCTCCAACGCTGACGTTCTGTCTCTATCTGCTGGGCTTTGACGGCAGGGTCTGAGGATGTGCCTGCGTATGCATATGCATCACCGGAGTCGCTGTATTTGTGTACCAGATGGTTCCAAAGGGAAATCATAGGTATTATGGAGAAGTGAATAACTACTTTTCCTTTGTTTATCGACCAGTTGTATCCATATCCGGGACCGAGGGAGATTTTCCAGTTGCGGAAGCTGTCGTGCTCATGGTTGAAAAGGTTTTCGGCTCCGAAAAGGCTCTGGTAGTAGTTTGCCATGACGAACAGACTGCCGGCACTGCGACGTTGCACCATGTCGCCGTATGCTCCTGCTGCAAGACTGAACTTCTTGTGGTTAAAGACATAGTATCCTTCTACGTAGAATATCTTCAGGTCCATATTCCCCGGAGTGATAGTGGTCTCGTACGTTTCAGCAGGTGCTGCCGTTTTGTTTTCTTCATTCCGTTTCCACTGGTTCATGCCCTGGTTGAAGGCTGCGTCGAGGACACCCTCCATGTTACGGAGATGTTTGTAACGGATACGTGCACCCCATACTGAACCGTTCTTCGCAAGTCCGAAGGACATACTGTAGCGGTTGCGGACGGGGATGGGGAGTTCGATACTTATTCCGCGCCAGTCGATACCCAACTCAAACTCCGACTGGTAGGTGTGCATATCGGACATCACGTATTTCTTTTCGTTCATGTTAGGCGGCATGTACTTTGCATCCAAAGGTATGTCGGCATTGTTGACTAGCACAGGGAACTCTATGTCATGCTGCTGGAAATATCCGTAATATCCGAGATATACCATGCGGTCGTACTTCTCTTTTCGGATGTAATTGCTGTCAAGTCCTGCATCCTGCATGCGGTTTACTGCGTCGTCAACGTTCTTGAGCAGTTTGCCAATGCCATGACTCCAGAAACTTCTTTTCTCCTGTGCACTGGCGCAGAGGGTGCAGGATAGTGCTAATATGCAAGGTATAATAAATCGACATTTCATATTCTGATTGCAGCTGTTTTATTTTGTATTTTGATTTGAGTGCAAATTTACGAGTAAACATGAGAAAAACCAAATAAATTTGGACGAATGAAAAAAACATTGTATCTTCGCGTGATAATTTATTACTAACAAAAAAGATATTAGCCATGCTTACACAAGAAGACAAGATTTATCTGCAGCAGAAAGGCATTTCGGAGGAGAAACTGAATGCCCAGTTGAATAATTTCAAGACAGGTTTCCCATTCCTGAAACTGGCAGGTGCCGCTTCGCCTGAGAAGGGTATCACGATTCCGACAGCGGAAGAGAAGAAGGGGTATCTCAAGGCTTGGGACGAGTATCTGCAGGGCAGTGGCAAGGTGCTGAAGTTCGTACCTGCCAGCGGTGCAGCAAGTCGTATGTTCAAGGATCTGTTTGAATTCCTGGACGGAGAGAGTGACAAACCGAATAATGCGTTTATCGAGAAGTTCTTCGCTAACATTGAGAAGTTTGCGTTCTACGCTGAACTGAACGAGGCTCTGACGAAGGGCGAGGGTAAGGACATCAAGCAGCTGGTGGCTGAAGGCAAATATAAGACTGTGGTTGATTACCTGCTGGGCACGAAGGGTCTGTCGTACGGTAAACTGCCGAAGGGTCTGCTGAAGTTCCACAGCTATAAGAAGGGTCCGCGTACTCCGCTTGAGGAACATCTGGTAGAGGGTGCGATGTATGCCGGTGGTAAGACTGGTGATGTGAACGTGCATTTCACAGTTAGTCCGGAACATAAGGAACTGTTCAAGAAACTGTTTGCTGAGAAGCAACAGGAGTATGCTGCGGAGTATGGTGTGAAGTATAGTGTAAGTTTCTCGGAACAGAAGTCGAGCACTGACACAGTGGCTGCCAATCCGGATAATACTCCGTTCCGCACAGAGGATGGAAAGATTCTGTTCCGTCCGGGTGGTCACGGTGCCCTGATTGAGAATCTGAACGACCTGGATGCTGATATCATCTTCATTAAGAATATAGATAATGTGGTGCCTGACCGTCTGAAACCGGAGACTGTAGAGTATAAGAAACTGATTGCAGGCGTGTTGGTAAGCAAGCAGAAGCAGGCTTTCGACTATCTGAAGGTGCTGGAGTCGGGCAATTACTCACATGCCCAGTTGGAGGAGATGATTCATTTCCTGCATGACGACCTGTGTCTGAGAAATCCGGAACTGAAAGACCTGGAGGATGCCGAACTGGCTATCTATCTGAAAAAGAAGCTGAACCGTCCGATGCGTGTATGCGGTATGGTGAAGAATGTAGGCGAACCGGGCGGTGGTCCGTTCCTGGCATATAATCCTGACGGCACTATCAGTCTGCAGATCCTTGAGTCGTCGCAGATAGACACGAAGAACGAGGAATATGTGAAGATGTTCAAGGGTGGTACTCACTTCAATCCGGTTGACCTGGTATGTGCTGTGAAGAATTACAAGGGTGAGAAGTTTGACCTTACGAAGTATGTGGACCCACAGACTGGATTCATCTCAAGCAAGTCGAAGAACGGTAAGGAACTGAAGGCTCTCGAACTGCCGGGACTGTGGAACGGTGCGATGTCGGACTGGAACACTGTCTTCGTTGAGGTGAGCCTCGGTACGTTCAATCCGGTAAAGACGGTGAATGACCTGCTGAGGGAACAACATCAGTGACTTCGAAGAAGTCAAGTTAAAAGTTAAGAGTTGAAAGTTAAAAGTTGAGTTGAAAGTTTAAAGTTTAGAGTTGATAGAACTGATAACTAAATATTTTCCTTCGCTTACGGAGTCTCAAGTTGGGCAGATGGCTCAGCTTGAGATGCTGTATGCCGATTGGAATGCGAAGGTGAATGTGATTTCGCGGAAGGATATTCAGAATCTGTATGAGCATCATGTGCTGCACTCGTTGGGTATTGCGAAGGTGATTGAGTTCAAGGCGGGCAGCAAGGTGATGGATCTGGGTACGGGTGGCGGTTTTCCGGGTATCCCGTTAGCGATTCTGATGCCGGAGGTGGAGTTTCACCTGGTGGACAGTATAGGGAAGAAGGTGAGGGTGGCTCAGGAGGTGGCTCGCAGTATCGGACTGAAGAACGTACGCTGTTCGCATTGCAGAGCGGAGGAGGTGAAGGATGAGTATGACTTCATCGTGTCGAGAGCTGTTATGCCGCTGGTTGACCTGATGAAGTGCGGAAGAAAGAACATAAGCAAGGTGCAGAGGAATGCGCTGCCGAACGGAATGGTGGTGCTGAAAGGCGGTGACCTGAAGGGCGAGATGGCGAGTATGAGGAGTCTGTGTACGGAATGGGAACTGTCGCAGTGGTTTGAGGAGGATTTTTTTAAAGAGAAAAAAGTAGTTCACGTAAGTGTTAGAAATTAAAAGATTTGAAGTAAATCCGTTGGAGGTGAACTGTTATGTCGTTTCTGACGATACTGGCGAGGCTGTAATCATCGACCCCGGCATGTTTGCACAGTCGGAATGGCTGGAGGTGGCTGAGTATGTGAAGGAGAAAGGACTGAAGGTGAAGCACTGCCTGCTGACTCACATGCATTTCGACCATGCGATGGGGTGCCATTTCGTGGATGAGCAGTGGGAACTGAAACCCGAGGGACATGCCGACGATGTGACTCTGTATAAGAGGATGAAGGAACAGACGGTGATGTTTTTCGGTATGTCGCTGAATACACCGCCGCAACCTGTAGTGGGTACATGCCATAATGAGGGTGCGAAAATCAGGTTCGGCAGTCATGAGATTGAAGTATTGCATACTCCCGGACATTCGAAGGGTAGTGTGTGCTATTATATAAAGAATGAAAGGACATTGCTGTCGGGCGACACTCTGTTTGCCGGAAGCATGGGACGTACAGACCTGGAAGGAGGAGATAACGCGGAGATGATGCAGTCGCTGGTGCGTCTGAGTGAGTTGCCGGAAGACACGAAAGTATATCCGGGACACGGTCCTGCGACAAATATAGAAAACGAAAAGAGATGGATACAAGCAGTCTGCAGAAGATAAAGCAGAGATACGGCATTGTGGGTAATGCAGAGGGTCTGAACAGGGCTCTTGACATTGCTGTGCAGGTGGCTCAAACCGACCTGCCCGTGCTGATTGAGGGAGAGAGCGGTGTTGGTAAGGAGGTGATTCCGAAAATCATTCACGACAATTCGAGCCGTAAGCACAATAAGTATTTCGCCATAAACTGTGGTGCGATTCCGGAGGGTACGATCGACTCGGAACTGTTCGGACATGCCAAAGGTGCGTTTACCGGTGCGATAGGTGAGAGGGAAGGTTACTTCGGTGTGGCTAACGGTGGTACGCTGTTTCTGGATGAGGTGGGTGAACTGCCTCTCGCCACTCAGGCACGACTGCTGCGTGTGCTGGAAACAGGTGAGTATATCAGGGTGGGAGAGAACGAGGTGAAACGTACGAATGTACGTATCGTTGCTGCCACGAACGTGAATATGCAGAAGGCAATCAGAGAGGGGAATTTCAGGGAGGACCTGTATTACCGACTGAATGCCATACCTATCAGTCTGCCGCCACTGAGAGACAGAGGTAACGACATCGAACTGCTGTTCAGGAAGTTTGCATACGATATCTCGGAGAAATACCACATGGATACTATCCGACTGACTCCAGATGCAAAGGCTCTGCTCCTGAAGTATAAGTGGCCGGGCAATATCCGTCAGTTGAGAAACCTGACGGAGCAGTTGTGTGTGATAAGTGAGGAAAGGGAAATCAGTGCCAACACACTGCGACTGCATGGGGTGACCGACGATTCGGGTGCCGGAGCAAGACTGGTGTACAGACAGGGGAACGGCGGTGAAGGTGAGATGCATTCGTATGAGAACGACAGGAAACAGATTCTGCAACTGATTAGCAGTCTGGGTAAGGAACTGAAGGATCTGAAGGACTATGTGTATGGTGCGGCAACATTCAGACATGCCCTGCCGGCTATAGCAGAACCGATTCATCATATCGATTCGGACGGCACGATACAGCATATCAATATGGCGGAATACGGTAAGGAGGAGGATGATGCCCCGATTCAGGAGTATGTGGAACAGGAAGAGACTCCGCTGTCGATAAAGGATATGGAACGCAATAATATCGAGAAGGCTCTGAGCAAGCATAACGGAAACAGGAAGAGTGCGGCTCAGGAACTGGAAATATCGGAACGTACGCTGTACAGGAAGATTAAGGAGTTTGGTATCGGCATGCTTTTGCTGCTGCTGGTTACGGCTCCGACACTCACTCTGCTCTCGTCGTGCAGCATCAGCTATAAGTTTACGGGTACGAGTCTGAACTACGACAAGGTGAAGACTATCAGCGTGGAGAAGTTCCCGATACGTTCGGCATACGTATGGGCTCCGATGGAGTCGATGTTCTATAATACGCTGGTTGAGGAGTATTCGAGAAAGACGAAGCTGAAGGTGCTGCAAAGAAACGGCGACCTGCAAGTGAGCGGAGAGATTGTGGAATACAGTCAGACGAACAAGAGTGTGGCTGCTGACGGTTATTCGGCTCAGACTCAGTTGAAGGTGACTGTGAACGTGAGGTTTGTGAACAACTCGAACCATGCAGAGGACTTCGAACAGAGGTTCAGTGCCACAGCCGACTATGACTCGTCACAACAGCTTTCTGCAGTACAGGATGATTTGGTTGCAGAAATCCTCACTGACATCGTAGGACAGATTTATAATGCCACGGTGGCTAACTGGTAATCAGAAAGATGATGGAAGGAAAAGAAGAAAAGGAAAGGAAGTCGTTTGACCTGATTGACGAGTTTCTAGAGAAGTATGGTGCTGGTCTTCAGGCAGAAAAGGAACTTGTGTTCGACTACAAGTCGAACGACTATACGTCGTATCTGGAGACTATGGAAGCTGATATAGATGTGGTTGCAGAGATGAAAGGAGAGGAATTGATAAACAAATTTATCAGGCGCCAGAATTTATCGACATAATGACATTTCGACATACCGACATGGCGCCCCAATCTCGGAAATAAAAATAAACGAATTTATTTTGTATCTCGCTCACTTAATCGTACCGTTCACTTCGCTTCGCTCGTGCAAGGTAGGCTGCATCTCGGAAATAAAAATAAACGAATTTATTTTGTATTTCGCTCGATTTGCACTACCTTTGCGCCGCAATTAAAAAAAACAATTATAAAATTATGTACACACTTATTATCGTTCTTATAATTCTTGCATCGCTGATGATGTGCGGAATTGTACTTATTCAAGAATCAAAGGGTGGCGGCTTGGCTTCAAGTTTTGCTACTTCAAATCAGATTATGGGAGTTCGCAAAACTACTGACTTCCTTGAGAAGGCAACATGGACTCTGGCTATCGCAATGGTAGTGCTGAGTGTCGTTTCTTCTGCTTTCGTAGTAAAGACTACAACCGTAGAGGCTCCTATCCAGGTTACTGCTCCTGCAAGTCAGCCTACAGACGCAGGTAATATTCCTTCGTTCCCAGCTGCAGGCAGTGAACAGCCAGCTCAGTAAACAAAAACATTTTTTTCATAGCACTATTTTTTTAAGGGGAAGAGGACTGAACACCATGTGTGTATCAGTCCTCTTTAATTTTACTCTCTTCCTTGTTCCAACGCGAGAAGAGCAGTTGGCGTTCGCGCTCTATGGCTGGTGCCGTAATGTCATGTGGTATGAACGACCAGTGACCACGCGGTTTGGGGTCGATGACTCCTTTTGCCTTTATATATTGCAGAAGGTAGTGGCGTATGTCCATCTTCGACATGGCACGTATGCGACTGTTTATCTCTTCCTTCGTAAGTCCTGCACCTTTGGTGAGGAGTTCGCCGCCACCATTGGCACGGTAAGCAGTCATTGCCACGACATAACGTTTCGTCATACTGAACGGTTTGCCGTCGTCGGTACTGATGATATTTATCTTCTCACCGTCAGGTTTGGTGACATCGACTTCGTAGCGTATGCCTGCAGCGGAATCGAAGTTGAAGATGAAATTGACGAATCCCATGAGTTCGGGACGGTTCTTCATCGGAGCTATCTGCAGGAGGGTGTCGGAGGATGAATGCATCTGGTTGATCCAGTTGGCATAGCTCATCTCAAGATAATCTTTTATCTCCTTACCTGTGAGTTCGAGTGTGAAGAGGTGGTCTTCAAACCGTGATATGTCGAAGAGGTTGCTTACACTGACGTCACCAGCCTCGATGACTGCATTGAAGAAGAGTGGGGCAGAGAATGATATATCGGCTCCGGAGATGAAGAGTTGGAGTTCCTGAATGAGGTCGATATAAGCCGAGGAACCAAAGTAGGCATCCTGGATGTCGATGCGGCTGGTGAATACACCTATCTTCTCTTCTGCATATTTCTTCACTGCCTGGAAGTCTTTATGGAAGATACGTGTGAACTCAAGTGTGTTGGTGTTGCGCAGCGAACCGATATACTTTATCTCGGCTTCTGTACGACTGTCGGTTACTTTTCCATCAGAATCAAGTGTGAAGTCTATATCTATTTCGGCAACCGACGTGGCATGGCATCCCGGATTGATGCAAATCACTTCCTGTCCCATGGGATTCATGATGCGTTCCATGTTGCTGGCATGGTCGTGACCATAGAGTATGATGTCGAATCCGGCTACCTGTTCAGCTATGTCGCGTACCTCATTTTCCTTATAGTCTTCGGTCTCGATACCCTCACTCATACCGGAGTGGAAGAGTCCGACGATATAATCAGGTCGTTCTTTCTGCCGTACATGTTCAATCCATTTCGGTGCACTCTCCCTGATACGTTCGAAACGCATGTCGTACCATATCTGTTTGGGTATCCACTGCGGTATGGCAGCGGTGATGAAGCCGATGACAGCTATCTTGACTCCTGCACGACGCAGTATGGTGTAGGGTTGGAAGTATGGTTCACCGGTTTCGGTAGATATGGCATTGGCACCGAGGACTGGGAAGTTGCAGCCATCGACGAAACTGTCAAAGACGTCGTGACCGGTCTCGATGTCATGATTACCTACTACAGAGACGTCATAACCTATATAATTGCAGATGTCAGCTACGCGATGATGACCGCCTCGGGATATATAATTGAAGTAATAGCTTGTGGGTTCGCCCTGCAGCATGTCACCACCATCGATAAGGATGGTGCCGGCAGGATTCTCCTTGCAGAGTGTGGCTACGTAACCGTGAACACGTTGCAGACTGCCCTTACACCAACGGCTATGACGGAAGTCGTATGGAAAATAATAACCATGCACGTCAGTGGTAAAAATAATCTTTATTTTACTCTGCCTTGCATTGTTTTCCATACTCCGTAAATGTGTTTTCCGTTCAGCGATGATGTCAGGGGATTAGTTTGCAGCTTCAAATTCTTTCAGGAATCGCAAATCGTTCTCAGAGAAGAGACGAAGGTCCTTAACCTGATACTTCAGGTTGGCAATACGTTCGATACCCATACCGAAGGCATATCCTTTGTATTTGGTAGAGTCGATGCCGTTGAGTTCGAGAACGTTAGGATGAACCATACCGCATCCGAGGATTTCTAGCCATCCGCTACCCTTACACATAGAGCAGCCCTTACCCTTACAGAGAGTACAGCTCACATCCATCTCGGCACTTGGTTCGGTGAACGGGAAGTAGCTGGGACGCATACGGATCTGTGTGTCTTCGCCAAACATCTCACGAGCGAAGAGGAGCAGAACCTGCATGAGGTCGGTGAAACTTACGTCGGTATCGACATAAAGTCCTTCTACCTGATGGAAGAAGCAGTGGGCACGTGCTGAGATAGCCTCGTTACGATATACACGTCCCGGACAGATGATGCGGATTGGAGGTTGTGTATGTTCCATGACACGACTCTGTACCGAACTGGTGTGGGTACGGAGGATGATGTCGGGATGTGCTTCGACAAAGAAAGTGTCCTGCATATCGCGTGCCGGGTGGTCTTCAGCGAAATTCATACTGGAGAACACATGCCAGTCGTCTTCTACCTCAGGACCTTCAGCGAGTGAGAATCCGAGACGTGAGAAGATGTCGACAATCTCATTCTTGACGATGGTCAGAGGATGACGTGTACCCAGTTCGACAGGGTAGGCAGTACGTGTGATGTCGATATCGGCTTCTTCTCCGTCGCTCTGCTGCACACTCTGCTTCAGACCGTTGATAATCTCCATTGCCCTGTTCTTCAGTTCGTTTATCTTGATACCCACTTCCTTCTTCTGTTCGGCAGGAACATTACGGAAGTCGTTCATCAGGGCAGTAATCTCACCTTTCTTACTCAGATATTTTATGCGCAGAGCCTCAATCTCGTCTGCGTTGTTTGCTTTCAGTTGTTCTACTTCAGCAAGCAGTTTTTGTATTTTTTCCAGCATCTTATTTTGAAAATTTTGTGCAAAGTTACTATCTTTAATTGAATTTTGAAAAAAAATCGGACGGAATGTGGTGTGTGAATGGATGAATTTTCATAACTTTGCATGCTTTTTATGCGCATACGCGTATATGTTTATATACTATTCTTTGTATGAGACAATTAAAAATTACCAAGAGCATCACCAATCGAGAGAGTGCTTCGCTCGATAAGTATTTACAGGAAATTGGTCGTGAGGATTTGATTACAGTAGAGGAGGAAGTGGAACTTGCCGGTCGTATCCGCAAGGGTGACCGCCGTGCTTTGGAAAAACTGACGAGGGCAAATCTGCGTTTCGTCGTTTCTGTAGCAAAACAATATCAGAATCAGGGTCTCAGTCTGCCTGACCTTATCAACGAGGGTAACTTGGGACTTATCAAAGCAGCTGAGAAATTTGACGAGACACGTGGTTTCAAGTTCATCAGTTATGCAGTATGGTGGATTCGTCAGAGTATCCTCCAGGCTCTTGCTGAGCAGAGTCGTATCGTACGTCTGCCACTGAATCAGGTTGGTTCGCTCAATAAGATAACCAAGGCATTCTCTAAGTTTGAACAGGAGAACGAACGCCGTCCGTCGGCTGAGGAGTTGGCTGAACAGCTTGACCTTCCTGTCGACAAAGTAGCTGACACAATGAAGGTAAGTGGACGCCACATCAGTGTTGATGCTCCGTTCGTAGAAGGTGAAGACAACAGTCTGCTCGACGTACTTGTAAATGATGACTCCCCAATGGCAGACCGTTCACTGGTAGGAGAATCGCTCTCAAAGGAGATTGACCGCACACTCGACACTCTTACTCCACGTGAGAAGGAAATCATTCGTATGTTCTTCGGTATCGGTGAACAGGAGAAGACTCTGGAAGAAATAGGTGACCGCTTCAATCTGACACGCGAACGTGTTCGTCAGATTAAGGAAAAGGCAATACGTCGTCTGCGTGCTAATTCAAGAAATAAGTTGTTGAAGTCGTATTTAGGATAAAATCACATTATGAGGTTTATTCTTATATTATCTTTGATTTTCTGTTTCGGATTGCATTCTCAGGCGCAGAGTGCAAGCGAAAAACTTGACATGATGAACAGGGCGCTGGATGCAGGTATCGAAAGAGCAAAAGCCGATAAGAGAAGAGCTCAGGAGGTACGTAGTTCGAAAATAGATAAGCAGAAGCGCCTGGCAGAAAAAGCTGAAGCTAGAGAGAAGAAAGGAAAGGTTTCGGAACCCTTCGTATTGGAGAAGACTGCCGGACGTGTATATGTATTCGGTGTTTCACAGTCGCTGGGTCGCGATTCTGTCTTCATTACTGAAATCTGTACTATCGACAGTATGGCTCTGCAGAAGAAGACAGACTTCCTGCCGTACCGTTCGTCGTTCAGCATTCAGATGCAACGGTATACCGAGGGTGTTCTGGGACAATCGAACCAGACGGTAAGTGTATTCTTCAGCGACAAGATGGAAAAACTTGCCAAGACACAGAAGAATGTGAAGAAGCGCTATCTCTCGAACACTGGTAAGGTTGTAAATACAATAACTCACGACGAATTCTATTTCATTCATCCTCTTGACATGATAACTTATGTTCAGGCGAAGGAAGAGGTTGAAAACTAATCATATTATGCATATATTCTGCAAATACATTATATATATATTGACAGCTTCACTTCTTATCGTCAGTTGTAAGAAAGATGAAGAGCCGGAACCTCCGACACCTTCGGAAGATTACGGTACGAAGAACGGTCGTACTGTTCTTGTCTATGCCATTGCAGATAATGATATGGCATCGATTGCGGTGAGGGATATCAGCGAGATGCTTGCCGGAGCTAAGTATATGGGAGAGAAAGACCATCTGATTGTATATCTTGACGACAAACAGACTCCCCGTATCTATGATATCAACATATCGAGTGTAGGTACTACATATGCCAAACTCACTCCTATATACCAGTATGATACTGAGGTGAATTCATGTTCATACGAACAGTTTTCATCTGTAATCAAATTTACGATGGATAATTTTCCGGCACCCAGTTACGGACTTGTGATGTGGTCGCACGGAAACGGTTGGCTTCCTACAGGCAGGGAATATCCCGACAACCGGAATGCCTATGGTATCAAATCCCTTACAGCCCGCAGTTTCGGAGCTGACTACGATTATATAGACGGACAGAAAGGTAGTGAAAAGCAGATGAGTATCAGGACTATCAGAAATGGTATTGACCGTTTCGGTGGACTTGATTTCCTTCTTTTTGATGCCTGTATGATGCAGAACATAGAAGTGGACTATCAGCTTCGCGGCAAATCAAAGGCATTTATCGGTTCACCGGCTGAGGTACCTGGAGAAGGAGCTCCGTACAACACCGTTCTGCGACCGATGTTCCAGGATGATAATTATGTGCAGGGAATAGTAGGCAAGTACTATGACTATTACAGCACTTCATATTCGTACGGCATTCTGCTCTCAGCTGTCGACGGAATGAATCTGGAGTCGTTCGCTTCTGCCACAAGAAAGTATGTGCAGCAGTATAAGCAGACACTGATGGATATGGATTATACCGGTGTACTCGATTACTTCAAATTTGACACGTATTATTCTGTGAGTGAGTTCCCTGATTATTACGACATCAACGGTATAATGCAGAAGGCTCTCTCAGCAGAGGATTATGCTGCATGGAAAGCTGAATATGATAAGGTGATAATCTGCAAAGCTAATACAGATATATGGTTTTCGGCACTGATGGGTAAACAGTACTATAGTGTTGACAGTCATCAGTTCAGTGGTGTGTCGATGCATATTCCACTGAAGAAATATGCTGATGTCAATGCATGGTTTGCAGGTTCATATTACGATACTGACTGGGCAAAGGCTGTATGGATTGCCGACGAAACAGAATGATGATATGAGTGAAACGGTATATTACAAGGTTGGTGGTCATACATACAGAATAGTTTTTGCTGACGACAAGAACTCATCCCAACTCTTATCTTCCAGTAATCCTTTTATCAGTGATGCTGTGGCAGATGAAGATCTGCTCTTTTCCCTCACTGTCAATGATGCATGGCGACCACAGGAAAAGGGTAGTGAGATAGGACAGTTCGACTGCAACGGCAATCCTCATGGAGTATATATTCTGAGCGACGGTTCGTACCGTATCGAGGTGTCCAATCCTCAGCACCGCCAGTGCTGTCTCATTGAAATGAAAGCTGACTTTTCAGCTGCCACACTATGTCTGAACGGTACTGCGGATATGCGTTCGTTCGGACTGAACAACGCACTTATGATGCTGTATGCCTTTGCCGGTTCACTGCGTAAGACACTGCTCATACATGCTTCTGTAGTAAGGAAGGACGGATACGGATATCTCTGTCTCGGAGTGAGTGGAACGGGAAAGAGTACACACACCTCGTTGTGGTTGAGACATATTCCGGGTTGCGACCTTCTGAACGATGATAATCCGGTAGTCCGTATGTGTGACGACGGTGTGGTTCGTGTATATGGTTCGCCGTGGAGCGGAAAGACTCCCTGCTACCGTAACGACCAGGCTCCGGTGGGTGCATTCCTCCAACTGAAACAGGCTCCATACAATAAGATTCGTCAGCAGTCGGTTGTCGAGACTTTTACTTCTATCATGCCTTCCTGCTCACTTATGAAATGGGATAAACTGAATTACACTTCCGTTTGTGATACGGTTTCAGAGGTGATGCAGCATACAAAGACATTCCTGCTCGAATGTCTGCCCGACGAAGCAGCATGTCGTTTGAGTTACGGAACCATCCGTGTAGTCTGATTTGCATCATGGGTACTGTTCAGCTTCGAAACGAACTCTTCCTTCCCAAACTGATTGAACTGATAGGCGAAGGACATACCGTTACCATTACGGCACGAGGAAACAGTATGAATCCTTTCATCAGGAACAACCGTGACAAACTGGTTTTCTCTGCTTTTACCGAGGTGAAAACGGGAGATGTCGTTCTTGCAGAGATTTCCCAGGGAACATACGTGTGCCATCGCATTGTCTCTATCGACGGAGATATGATTACCATGCGTGGCGACGGTAATACAGTGGGCACCGAACAATGTCCGCTTTCCTCTGTACGTGCCATCCTCACTGCCGTAGTACGTGGTGGAAAGACATACTATATTTCTACCTCCAGAACCTGGAAAACGTATTCATGGCTATGGATGCATCTGCTTCCCTTACGCCGTTACCTGTTGGCTGTTTACCGCAGGTTATAAGGTAATAAGCAAAAAAACAAATGAATTATTTTGTTCTGCGCCCGCAAAGCTATACCTTTGTAACATAATTACAGAAAAATTTAGACATGAAAATAAAACCCGGATTTGA
This sequence comes from uncultured Bacteroidales bacterium, assembly GCA_902774005.1. Lineage (GTDB taxonomy): Bacteria > Bacteroidota > Bacteroidia > Bacteroidales > Bacteroidaceae > Minthosoma. The sequence continues at coordinate 16,817 of CACYGK010000023.1, forward strand.
ATTGCGTTCCATATGCGGTGAGAACATAGTCATTGCTCACGGCATTGAAAACATAGATTTCTCACGTGTCATAACCCTCAACGCTTCTGCTGCTGATGTGTGGAATGCAGTTATAGGAAAAGACTTCGAGTTGACTGACGTCGTCTCAACTCTCCTCGCTGAATATGAAGTTGACGAGCAGACGGCTACTGCCGATGCAAAACAACTTATCGACGACTGGAAGAAAGCCGGACTGATCTGATGGATGTAAAGATTGAACAGAGTTGGAAGGAAGTCTTGCAAACGGAATTTGACAAGCCTTATTTCACTTCACTAACCGATTTCGTTAGAGATGAATACCGGCATGCTACAGTCTTTCCTCCTGCAAGTCTTATCTTCAATGCTTTCAATCTGTGTCCTTTCAGTGATGTGAAAGTAGTACTGATAGGGCAGGACCCGTACCACGAACCGGGACAGGCTCACGGACTTTGCTTCTCGGTAAACGACGGTGTGCAGTTTCCGCCATCTCTGCTCAATATATTCAAGGAACTGAAGAGCGACCTCGGTGTTGAAATCCCTCAATCGGGCAATCTCACCCGCTGGGCTCAGCAGGGAGTACTCCTTCTCAATGCCACACTGACGGTACGTGAACATCAGGCTGGTTCGCATCAGAACCGTGGTTGGGAACAATTTACCGATGCTGTCATACAGACATTGAGTGAGAAGAAAAGCGGACTTGTCTTCATCCTTTGGGGCAGTTATGCACAGAGCAAGGCACGTCTCATCGATTCCGGACTTCATTGCATCCTGCGCAGTGCCCATCCGTCACCCCTCTCGGCTTACAGAGGATTTTTTGGTAATCATCATTTTTCCCTTACAAACGACTATCTGTCACGTACAGGGAAGAGTATTATAAAATGGTAAAGAAATATGAGTGAAAATTCGGAAAACAAAATGAAGTTGAAGAATACCGGTCACATGAAACACATACTGATTACTCTCTGGTGTTTCGTCCTGTTTATTTTCTTCTGCATCGCACTTTTCATCTTCAGTATAGCAAAGGGATGGTTCGGTGAACTGCCTCCCGTATCGGAGTTGGAAAACCCGATCAACAAATATGCTTCACGTGTATTTACCAGCGACAAACAGTTGCTCGGTACCTGGAGCTATGCTTCCGAAAACCGTGTTATGGTCACTTATGACTCACTGCCACAGAACCTGGTCAATGCACTCGTAGCTACTGAGGACGAACGCTTCTTCGAACACTCCGGTGTCGACCTCCGTGCACTTGTACGTGCCGTGGTAAAGCGTGGATTCATGCATCAGAAGTCGGCAGGTGGCGGTTCTACAATCACTCAGCAGCTTGCCAAACAGCTTTACTCCGAAGTGGCCCGTGATGCCCGGAAACGTCTCATGCAGAAACCGATCGAGTGGTACGTGGCTGTTCAGCTGGAACGTTTCTATACGAAGGAAGAGATCATGACGATGTATCTCAACTACTTCGATTTCCTCAATAATGCCGTTGGTATAAAGAACGCTGCAAAGACATACTTCGGACATAACCGCGTTCAGGATCTTACCCTTACCGAATGTGCCACACTCGTGGGTATGTGTAAGAACCCATCGCTCTACAACCCGCGCCGTTTCCTCGAGCGCAGCCGTAGCCGCCGTAACGTCGTTCTTGCACAGATGTATAAATATGGCTACCTTACAAAGGAGGAGATGATAGCAGCACAGAAAGAACCTCTCGACATCAGTCATTTCCATGTTCAGGATCATAAGGAAGGTATGGCTCCTTACTTCCGTGAATACCTGCGCCGCATCCTTATGGCTAAGAAACCGGATCGCGACAATTATGCATCATGGCAGTATCAGCAGTACTACGACGACAGTCTTGCATGGGAGAACGACCCTCTCTATGGCTGGTGCAACAAGAATGTACGCAAGGACGGTTCACATTATAATATATATACTGACGGACTGAAAATCTATACTACACTCGACAGTCGTATGCAGGAATTTGCAGAGAAATGTGTTGCCGACCACGTATCGGGCTATCTGCAGAAAGCATTCGACGACGAACAGAAAGGTAATCCTACTGCACCGTTCTGGGACCTCTCCAGTGATAAGATTGACCAGATTCTGCATCGCGCCATGCGACAGAGTGAGCGCTACCGTGCCATGAAACAAGCCGGATGCAGTGCTGAGGAGATAGAGAAGGCATTCAATACAAAGGTACCGATGATGCTCTACGGAAAAGAAGACGAGGTGGAGATGACTCCGCTCGACTCCATCCGCTACTACAAGCATTTCCTCCGTACTGCCATGATGGCTATGGACCCGCACAACGGACATGTGAAAGCATATGTCGGTGGACTCAACTACAAGTATTTCCAGTATGACAACGTACTGGGTGGTGGTCGCCGACAGATCGGTTCCACAATGAAACCATTCCTCTATACTCTTGCTATGGAGAACGGTTTCACCCCATGCGACGTTGCTCCTAACGTACAGCTTACCTATGGTTCGGGACCCTATGCATGGACTCCGCGCAACGGTTCGAAATCGCGCTATGGCGAAATGGTTACCCTCAAATGGGGACTCTCTCAGTCGAACAACTGGATTGCAGCTTATGTCATGAGTCAGCTTAATCCTAATGCACTCATCGACCTAATACATCTCTTCGGTATCACAACACTCAATATCCACCCGTCACTGCCTATCTGTCTCGGACCGTGCGACGTGAGTGTAGGTGAGATGGTAAGTGCATATACTGCTTTTGCAAACAACGGTGTACGTTTCTCACCTCTGCTCGTCACTCATATCGAGGATGCTGACGGAAATGTGATTGACACCTTTACTCCACGTATGAACGAAGTGATGTCGCAGGAGTCATGCTTCAAGATGATCGACATGCTCCGTGCCGTAATCAATTACGGAACCGGTGCTTCGCTTCGCAGTTCTCGTTATAATATCACTGCCGACATGATTGGTAAGACAGGTACAACCAACTCCAATGCCGACGGATGGTTCATGGGTGTCGTTCCAAACCTCGTAGTAGGTTGTTGGGTAGGTGGTGAAGACCGTGATATCCACTTCCGCAGTATGGCATACGGACAGGGTGCCCGTGCCGCACTTCCTGCCGTGGGTAACTTCCTTAATAAGGTATTCGCTACTCCCGAACTCGGAATCGCTCAGACCGATACATTCGCTATTCCTAAAAACTTCCAATTCTGTTCGAGCGACCTCGACGACCTCGATGCAGCACCGAAAGAAGCACCCGCGGAGAGTGAGATGGACGAAAATTTCAGATAATAATTCAGAAGACTTCATGAAATTCATAGGTATCATCCCAGCCCGTTATGCTTCAACCCGTTTTCCGGGTAAACCCCTTGCCATGCTGGGTGGCAAAATGGTCATCGAACGTGTATATCGTCAGGTTGAAGGTGTCTTCGATGATGTGGTAGTAGCTACCGACGACGAACGTATCGAACAGGCAGTACGTTCGTTCGGAGGTAAGGTAGTCATGACGAGCACCTCTCACCGCAGTGGTACCGACCGTTGCTACGAGGCACTGACGAAGGTGGGTGCTGACCGCTTCGATGTGGTTGTCAACATACAGGGTGACGAACCGTTCATTCAGACATCCCAACTCGAAGCCATACGTTCATGTTTCTCGGATGATGCCACCGATATAGCTACACTCGTAAAACCCTTTACTGCTGCCGACGGACTGGCTGCTTTGGAAAATCCTAATTCTCCGAAGGTCGTTGTCAACCGCAACATGGAAGCAATGTACTTCTCACGTTCCGTCATTCCTTATTTCCGTGGAAAGGATAGGGGAGAGTGGCTCAGCAGTCATGTCTACTACAAACACATCGGACTCTATGCCTACCGTAAGGATGTGCTTGCAGAGATAACTTCGCTGCCACAGGGCGAACTGGAAAAAGTGGAATCGCTCGAACAACTGCGTTGGCTCGAGAACGGTTATACCATCAAGGTAGCTACGACTGATGTGGAAACGATAGGAATCGATACTCCCGAAGACCTTCAGCGGGCTGAGTTATTCCTGCAGAAGGTCGGGTCGTAAAGCCTTAGTGCGGGCAAGTGCCTGCTCATATTCCCATTCCTTGATTTTTGCTTCATGTCCTGAAAGCAGAATCTCCGGTACAGTCCAAGTGTCCTCCGGACTCTCTACCGGATGATACTCTGCCGGACGTGTATATACCGGTGGTTCAAGCAGATTATCCTGAAACGAATCTGACAGCGCACTCTGTTCGTCACCTATAGCTCCAGGCAAAACCCTTACTATGGCGTCAGTCATTATGGCAGCAGCCAGTTCACCACCAGTCAGTACATAATCACCTACCGACACCTCCTTCGTTATCAGGTGTTCCCTTATCCTGTAGTCTATACCCTTATAATGTCCGCACAGGATAATGATATTCTCTTTCAGCGACAGTTCGTTTGCCATCGGCTGACAGAACCGCTCACCGTCAGGCGCAGTGAAAATAATCTCATCATAATGTCTTTCCGACTTCAGTTTGGCAATACATGCATCAATCGGCTGGCATTGCATCAGCATACCTGCAGCACCACCGAAAGGATAATCATCCACTCTCTTGTGCTTATCCTCCGTATAGTCCCGCAGATTATGAATATAAATCTCTACCAGACCCTTCTTCTGAGCCCTCCCCAATATACTCTCCTTCGTAAAAGGTTCTATCAGTTCAGGCAACACTGTTATGATGTCTATTCTCACTGTTTTCGTTTTCGTTTTCGTCTTCGTTATTCTACTGTGACGCTTTTCGCCAGATTTCGTGGTTGATCCACATCCTTACCCTTACATACAGCGATATAATAAGCCAGGAGCTGCAGAGGGATAGTAGCCAGCAGAGGTTCCAGACACTCAGCCGTGTGTGGCAGTTCGATGGTTGCATCAGCCATCTTCTTTATCGTGTCATCACCTTCACTTACTATAGCAATTACTCTTGCCTTACGTGCCTTAATCTCCTGAATGTTTGAAATCACCTTCTCATACAGTACGTTTTTAGTTGCAATTACAACTACTGGCATTTCGTCATCGATAAGTGCAATAGGACCGTGTTTCATCTCTGCTGCCGGATAACCTTCAGCATGTATATAACTGATTTCCTTCAGTTTCAAGGCACCCTCAAGTGCTACAGGGTAGTTATATCCTCTACCCAGATACAGGAAGTTCCTTGCGTATGTGAAAATCTGACTTATGTTCTTTATCTCGTCACACTGTTTCAAGAGTTCCTTCATCTTCTCCGGAATACTGTTCAGTTCGCGAATCATCTCCTCATATCTTTGCTGCTCGATATTTCCACGAACCTTACCCAGAGCCAGCGCAAGCATCGTGAGTACAGTCACCTGTCCGGTAAATGCCTTCGTACTTGCAACACCGATTTCCGGACCCACGTGTATGTAGCTTCCCGTATGTGTAGCTCTTGGAATACTGCTGCCGATGGCATTACATATACCGTAGATGAATGCACCTTTCTGTCGTGCCAGTTCTACGGCAGCCAGTGTATCGGCAGTCTCACCGCTCTGACTGATGGCTATAACCACGTCGTTACTGTTGATTACCGGATTCCTGTATCTGAATTCACTTGCATATTCCACCTCACAAGGTATTCCGCAGAAGTCCTCAATCAGCTGCTTACCTATCAGTCCGGCATGCCAGCTCGTTCCGCAAGCCACGATGATGATGCGTCGTGCATCCACCAGTTTCTGCTTGTAGTCGATTACCGCACTCAGCACCACATTATTTGCTTCCACATTCACACGTCCACTCATGCAGTCCATCAGACAGTCCGGCTGTTCGAAAATCTCCTTCAGCATGAAATGCGGGAAACCGCCCTTCTCAATCTGTTGCAGGTCCAGTTCCACCTCAATCACGTCGTGCTTCATCTCCTTGTCATAGAAATCCACGATCTTCACATCGTGTCCGCGTTCGATGATGGCAATATCCTTATCGTCGAGATAAATCACTTTCTTAGTGTATTCGATGATAGGACTGGCATCCGAACCGATGAAGAACTCATCCTCACCTATACCTACAACCAGCGGACTCGATTTCCTTGCAGCTATAATCTGGTCGGGATTGTTCTTGTCAAGTATGGCAATGGCATACGCACCGATCACCGTTCTCAATGTCATTCTCACGGCACTGAGCAAATCCACATGATTCGTTGTCTGTATATATTCGATAAGCTGAATCAGCACCTCAGTGTCGGTATTGCTCTTAAACTTCATACCTTTCTCTATCAGCTGCTTCTTCAGTACGGCATAGTTCTCGATTATACCATTATGAATGATAGCCAGGTTCCCACTCTGACTTATGTGTGGGTGAGCATTCACACTGTTCGGTTCACCGTGCGTTGCCCAACGGGTATGAGCAATACCTACACATCCGCTTACGTCCTTATCTTCAGCGTAAGCCTCAAGGTCACTCACCTTTCCTTTAGTCTTATATACATTCAGTTCTCCGTTATCATTCAGCAGAGCCACACCGGCACTGTCATAGCCACGGTACTCCAGTCGTTTCAGACCGTTAATCAGAATAGGGTAGGCCTTCTTCCTACCAATGTATCCTACAATTCCACACATAATTTGTTTTGTTAATCTTGGTTTCGCGTGACAAAGGTACGGCTAAAATGCGAAATACAAACAAAAAAGTGAGCAATATTTCTCCTTATGCTCACTTTTTGTCATCTATCAGTGTTTTATGTTTTCAAATTGTCAATGGTCAATGTTCAATGGTCAATTATCGTGCAAACCGAACGCAATCAAGCGTGCTTGAATTGCTGAGGTGCAGCCGATATTCGCGGCAAAGCCGCAATTGTCAATTACTTAGAACTGGTGTTCGTATGCCTTATTGATAGCATTCAGAGCCTGCAGCGAACGTGGGAAACCGATATACGGCAGCATAGCTATAACGGCAGCCACCATTTCTTTCTTCGACGTACCTGTATTCTTGTTTGCTACAGCATGACTTTCCATCTGAATCGGACAACCGCCCAGACTGGCAAGGAAGCAGAAAGTCATCAGTTCCCTGTGCTGTGCATCGATACCGTTACGGGTGTAGTAATCACCGTAGCAGTAGCTCTGCAGGAAGTCAATCATAGATTCCTGTCCCTTCGGACATGTAGCATACATATTCTCTACGGCACCCTTGCCGAATACCTCTTCGATATATTCGCGACCCTTCTCCATTCTGTTCTCCTGAGTAACAGTAGCCTGGTCATCGAGGGGCAGTTTGATATCATTATTCTCAAACACCTCGTTCATGATAGGCAGCAGGTCGATTACATAGTTGAATCCTACGTATGGCATAGCCTGATAGACAACCTCACGTATCTCTCTTGGTTTCACACCAACGTTCAGACATGCGTCCACGTAGTTTCTGAACTCCAGTTTCGAACCGCAACCGATTGTACTTGCCAGGATACACATGACACGGGTCTTCTCCAATACAGGACCCTCAGTCAGAGCCAGACTCTCATCGTATGCAAAATTGTCGAAGATTGCAGTCAGTTCAGGATCATGTTTCAGTGTGTTCACACTATATCGCTGTGAGAAAAGACGTCTGATAGTCGTCTTAGCCTTCTCGGTAATATTCAAACTTTTCATGGAAAACTAAGTTTTGTTATGTTGATGTTGCAAAAATAGTAACTCTTTTTTTTTCTGCAAAATATTCTTTCATAAAAAATATTATTTCAATTAAATATCGTACCTTCGCAGCAAAATTCAATACAGATATATGGCAGGAAAGCTAAGACTGCAAGTTGTTGACGAAGCATTCAAGCGTCAACCCGTAGAAGTGGCAGTTCCCAAGGAACGTCCGTCCGAGTACTTCGGAAAATATGTCTTCAACAAACAGAAAATGCGTAAGTACCTTCCGTCGAAGGTATATAAAAAGATGTGTGACGTCATTGATAACGGAGCACCGTTCGACCGTACCATAGCCGACGAAGTGGCTGAAGGTATCAAGACCTGGGCTATCGAGAACGGAGTCACACACTATACCCACTGGTTCCAGCCTCTCACCGAAGGTACAGCCGAGAAGCATGACGGATTCGTGGAGCATGACGGCAAGGGAGGTATGGTCGAGGAGTTCGAAGGCAAACTGCTCGTTCAGCAGGAACCCGATGCCTCGTCGTTCCCCAGCGGAGGCATACGCTCTACGTTCGAGGCACGCGGCTATTCGGCATGGGACCCAACATCACCCGTGTTCATCATTGGCGACACACTCATGATTCCTACCATCTTCATCAGTTATACAGGTGAAGCCCTCGACTATAAAGTACCACTCAAGAAGGCACTCTATGCCGTTGACAAAGCTGCCACCGCCGTGGCACAGTATTTCTACCCGAATGTCAAGAAAGTAGTGTGCAACCTCGGATGGGAACAGGAGTACTTCCTTGTTGATGAAGCTCTCTATGCGGCTCGTCCAGACCTTGTCATGACGGGGCGCACACTCATGGGACACGACTCTGCCAAAAACCAGCAGATGGACGACCATTACTTCGGTTCCATTCCTGCACGAGTCGAGAATTTCATGCGCGACATTGAGATTCAGGCACTCGAACTCGGCATTCCCTGCAAGACACGTCACAACGAGGTGGCACCAAACCAGTTCGAACTGGCACCTATCTACGAGGAGACCAATCTTGCCGTTGACCATAACATGCTGCTCATGTCGCTCATGAAGCGTGTGGCACGCAAGCATGGATTCCGCTGTCTGCTTCACGAAAAACCCTTCAAGGGTGTGAACGGATCGGGTAAGCATAACAACTGGAGCCTTTCTACCAATACAGGAGTGCTGCTCCATGCACCGGGCAAGACACCACTTGAGAATCTGCGCTTCGTCACCTTCACCGTTGAGACCCTCAAGGCAGTACTCGACCACAACGGACTGCTCAAAGCCAGTATCATGAGTGCCAGCAATGCCCACCGACTTGGGGCAAACGAGGCACCGCCGGCAATCATTTCGTCCTTCCTCGGGCGCACCGTCACCGACCTTCTGGAGCATGTGGAGAAAGCAGACGAAGATGCATTCAAGCTTAGCGGGAAAAAGTCGTACCGTCTGAATATACCGGCTATTCCCGAACTGCTCATCGACAATACAGACCGTAACCGCACATCGCCCTTTGCCTTCACCGGTAACAGGTTCGAGTTCCGTGCCATCGGTTCCGAAGCCAACTGTGCCAGTGCCATGCTCACACTCAATACAGCAGTGGCAGAGGCACTTACCAGTTTCAAGCAGCGTGTCGATACACTCATAGCCAAGGGTGATGCCAAGGAAGCAGCTATATTAAAAGTTGTACGCGAGGACATTAAATATATAAAGCCCATTATCTTCAACGGTAACGGATATGGTGACGAGTGGAAAGCAGAGGCAGCGCGTCGCGGACTCGACTGCGAAACCAGTGCTCCGCTTATATTCGACCGCTACCTTGACGATGCATCAGTAAAGATGTTCGAGGAGATGAACGTCATGACCCGACTGGAGTTGGAGGCACGAAACGAGATTAAGTGGGAGACATACACAAAGAAAATACAGATTGAAAGCCGCATCTTCGGCGACCTCTGTCTCAATCACATCATACCCGTCGTTACCAAATACCAGAGCGTGCTGATAGATAATGTGCATAAAGTGATGGAGATATTCTGTGATAACCCTGAAAAGGCACGTAAGATATCGAAAGAGAACCTCTATCTTATCGAGAGCATCAGCGAGCATGAATCCTTCATTATAGAAAATGTAGAAAAGATGATTGATGCCCGTAAGAAAGCCAATGCCATCCAGTCGGATAGGGAGCGTGCTATTGCATACCATGATAATATAGCACCGCTCATCGAACAGATACGCTATCATGTAGATAAACTCGAAATGATAGTAGACGACGAGGCATGGCCACTTCCGAAATATCGCGAACTCCTGTTTATCAGATAAAAGCCTTCGATAATTAAACTCTCAATCCAATAATAGGGTTGGGAGTTTTGTTATTTTATTCCACGTTGGTTGAGTGCCTGTGCATAACGGCGGGCATTCAAGCTATGCTCTGCATAGGTGACTGCAAAGTTATGAGAACCCGAAAAATCTTCTTTGGCACACATATATATATATTCATGCCGCTCACGATTCAGTACGGCATCAATAGCTGCTATGCTCGGAATGCGGA
>CACYGK010000024.1 GCA_902774005.1 uncultured Bacteroidales bacterium
TGGAGGTGATGTTCTTGATAAGGAAGACGAATTCCTCGACATCAAGAAGACACTCAACAACGACATGGAGGACGAAATGGACGAACTCTGGTAAGACTCTTGGTTCACGATTCATGGTTCAAGATTCAAGTTTCATGATTCAAGTTTCAAGATTCATGATTCACAGTTGAAATAAACTGAAAACCAAAGAACCTCACATAATACGAAAGGCTCCCGTGCAAAGATGCATGGGAGCCTTTTTTGTTTTCTGTAATCGTATCAGAGTCATAACATAGAGCGATGAGGATTTTTTTCGACCTAAATTTTATAATTACAATTATATGCTGTACATTTGTCACCAAATTACTTTTGCATGAACAGTAAGGAATGTATAAGCAAGTTGTCGAAAGGGATATTTTGGGATGTTGACAGCGAAAAGTTGGACATGAATGAATATCCTGCATACGTGATTCCACGTGTGATGGAATATGGCAATATGGATGACTGGCGCCTCATCAATCAATTCTACGGATTAGAAAAGATTGTCGAGGTGTGCAAGCAAGTCCGTACTCTTGACCCTATGTGTCTTTCGTTCCTTTGTGCCATCTCTCATACCAAAAAAGAAGATTACAGATGTTATCATTTCAGACAATCCTTCCCCACACTCTGGAACTCTTAAGACGACATTAATATTACAAGCAACAGAGGATTATAACAATAAAAGAAACAACTTTGAATGAAGAAATCACTCAATACAGTATTTTTGATTGCAGGTAGTGAACCGCTGGGAAGTGCCGGCATGCAGGCTGACATCAAGGCTATTACGGCATGTGGCGGTTATGCGGCTTGTGCTGTGACTAGCATCGTGGATGAGGACACCAGGCGCATAAAGAATATATTCCACCTGCCGGTAGATTTGATTGTGTCGCAGGCAGAATCGTTCCTGGGCGACATCGAGACAGGATGTATAAAGACAGGAGTAGACGGACAGCGCCATCGACGCATACAAGAACGAGTTGTTCCCGCTAGCTACACTCATCACCCCTAACTGGCGCGAAGCAGAAGTGCTGCTCGGACATAAGCTGGAGAATGTAGAGGAAGACATCAAGGAACTGGGACGTTGGGGATGTTCCGTCATCATCAAGTCGATAGCAAGTGGCGAAGGATGGCTGAGCGACTACCTCTACGACGCAAAGACGAATAAGGTGCGCGAGTTCCGCAAACCACGCATCATAACACGTAACGTAAACGGCACAGGCGACTCGTTCTCGTCTGCCATCGCCACCTACATAGCAACGAAATATGAACTGGAAGAGGCTGTAGAGAAAGGTGAGGAGTTCATCAGTCGTGCCATCAGCCTCGGAGCAGAATATGAGTTCGGACACGGATTCGGACCTGTACACCCCTGCTTCATGGAGGACAAAACCGCACACCAAAGAATTTATAACGAGAAATAAAAGGCGCCCAAAAATAATTATCAATTATCAATTGTCAATTGTCAATTAAATAAAAAACCATGAGATATACAATTATTGCAATGCTGTCAGCGCTGTCGCTGAGTGCTTCGGCAGCAAAGGAACGTCTGATTAAGACTGTAGAGACTGTCAATGTGGAATCACCTGTGGGTACCGTACCACGCCTACCCTATCAGTTGTGGGTAACTTATACCGACGGATATAAGGAATGGCGACAGGTGAAGTGGGACAACTCCCTGCTTTCAACTGAGCAACAGGAGGCAAATGCCGAACTCTACCCTGTAGGCAAGGAATACACTATCAACGGTTATATCATCGGTGACAACACTACCGACAACGGTTATCCGCTGAAGGCTAATATCAAGGTGGTGGAAGGCGCATACCAGACTCCAGCCAACCGGTTCAAGGCTGAACCGCTGCCACTCGGCGACGTAGAGATAACAGGCGATAACCGTCTGACAAACAACCGCGACCTCGACATACGTACCATACTCTCATGGGACGTAAGTCAGCAGCTTTACAACTACCGCGACACTTACGGACTGCCTACCGATGGCTATAAGGTAGCCGACGGATGGGACTCTCCAACTACTAAGCTCAAAGGTCACGGCTCTGGTCATTACATGAGTGCTCTTGCTTTTGCATACGCATCAGCAAGCGACCCGACACAGAAGGCAGAGTTGCGTAAGCGCATCACACGTATGGTCAATGAACTGCGCGAGTGTCAGGAGCGTACCTTCGTATGGGACGAAAAACTGGGACGCTACTGGGAAGCACGCGACTATGCACCAGAGGAAGAACTGAAACAGATGAAAGGTACATGGGCTGCCTTCGACGAATATAAGAAAGACTACAAGAAGTACGGCTACGGCTATCTCAACGCCATTCCTGCTGCCCATCCGGCACTTATCGAGTGCTATCGTGCCTATAACAACGAAGACTGGGTGTGGGCTCCCTACTACACTATACACAAGCAATTGGCTGGACTCATCGACATCTCCAACGCCATGAAAGCTGACGACCCTCAGATAGCTGCAAAGGCTCTCCTCGTTGCTAAGGATATGGGACTGTGGGTATGGAACCGTATGCACTACCGCACTTACGTGCAGAAGGAAGGCAACAAGGCTGAACGTCAGGCTCGTCCGGGTAACCGCTATGAGATGTGGAACATGTACATAGCCGGTGAAGTGGGTGGTATGGCAGAATCGCTGTCACGACTCAGCGAGATGGTAAGCAACCCCGAAGAGAAGGCTCATCTGCTGGAAGCAGCCAACTGCTTCGATGCTCCTGCATTCTTCGACCCCGTAGCACGTAATATCGATGACATCCGCACCCGTCACGCAAACCAGCACATACCTATGATTACCGGTGCGCTACGTTCGTATCTCGGCAACAACAATCCATATTACTATAATCTGGCACAGAACTTCTGGACTCTCATCCAGGGACGCTACGCATACGCCATGGGTGGTGTGGGTAACGGTGAAATGTGGCGCCAGCCCTACGCTCAGATGCTGAGTATGAATACAAGTGTGCAGTCCGACCACAACGGAAATATTTATCCTAATCCAGATATCAACGAGACCTGTTGTGCATATAACCTCGCAAAACTGACGAAGGACCTCAACTGCTACGACCCCGACAACGCAGCATATATGGACTACTACGAGCGGGTGCTCTACAACCAGATTGTAGGTTCGGTACATCCAGAGCATTGGGCTGTAACCTATCAGTATGCCGTAGGAATGAATGCACGCAAACCATTCGGCAACGAGACTCCACAGAGTACATGTTGCGGTGGAACGGGTGCTGAGAACCATGTGAAATATCAGGAAGCAACTTATTTTGCAAACGACAACACTCTTTGGGTAGCACTTTATATGCCTACAAAGGCTCGATGGAATGGCAACGTCATCACTCAGGACTGCCAATGGCCTGCTGACAGAAGCGTCATCACCGTAAAGCCCGCAGCAGGAGAGAAAGCACGATTCACCCTGAAACTGCGTGTACCGTATTGGGCAACTGAAGGATTCGACATTAGACTGAACGGAAAGTCTGTAGCCAAGAACTACCGACCCAGTTCGTACGTTGAAATCGCACAACGCGAATGGAGTGCCAACGATAAGGTGGAAGTCATCATGCCGTTTACAACCCATATCAACTGGGGACCGGACAAGATGGATGTAGCTGCCACAGGCAAGAACCAGAGTCGCACTCCTTTCACACCTATGTGGGTAGGTACCATCATGTACGGACCACTCGCAATGGCTACCTCCGACATCAAGGAATGGAAAGATGCCGACATCGACCTCTCTTCAACCCTTACTGAGATACAGCCACAATCGCATACTGCATCGCTCGGATATAACGGTAACCTCTACTCGATGACGATTCCATCGAGGAATCTCCGCTTCACTCCTGATTATTATCAGACTGAACGCGCCACTCACTACCTGCGCCTCAACGTAAAGGCAAAGCATAAGAAGGGTAGCAACGGACGCATCGACAAGACCAACCTCGAACATGCCATTCAGGTGGCAAAGGAACGCGTGAAGAGTCAGGAGGAGTGGGAAGCACTCACAGTTAAAGTGCCGAACTTCTCACCTTGGGCTCCAAACGGATACCATCGTCTCGTGGCTCAGTTGGAAAAGGCTGACTCACTCTACAATGCTCTGCCTGACAAAGCCAAGGATAAGGGTGGCATGCAGGAGGAAATCAACAATACCACATCTGCCCTCAACGTAGCAATCAATTCTATGCGTCCAGGTAACCTCGCCGAACCTGAAGACCTCGCCGAACTGCTGGCACTCTCTACTTACCTGAAGGAAAATGTGCCGAATAAGAGCGACGAACTGAGAAGTGCACTCCGCTATGCAGACATGGTGGTACGCTATGTCAACGACGGTTCTGGTACTCACGACCTCATAGACAAAGCAATTGAAAGACTGAAACCATTCAAGAAGTAAACTAAAACCTTACTATATGCAAGCAAATAGAATTCTTATCACATTATGCATTTTGCATTCTGCATTCTGCATTAGCTTAAACGCCCAAGCTCCGGCATGGCAACCTGAAAGCATCGAGTCGCACCCTGCAGCACGCTGGTGGTGGATGGGTTCAGCCGTAGATGAGGAGAATCTGCAATACCTCATAAACGAGTATGCCAAGGCTGGTATCAGAACCCTCGAAATCACGCCTATCTACGGAGTGCAGTCTAAATATATGGCTGGCAAACCTGCCAACATCAACTATCTGACTTCAAACTGGATGAATATGCTCAAGAAGACAGAAAGTATCGGAGCTGAGAAGGGTGTTCAGATAGACATGAACATGGGTACGGGTTGGCCCTTCGGTGGTCCGACAGTAACCAAGGACGAGGCTGCAGGAAAACTGGAATACAAGACTGCCGGAGAAAACGGCTATGTAACCACCACGGATGAGAATCCGACTATAGTCTTCGACGTTACAGCTCCAAACAACAGTACTCTCAACTGCGTAATGGCTTATCCGCAACGAATGACAGGAGTCGATACACTCGACGTAACGGAGTTCGTAAGTGGCAATACCCTGACATGGACACCCGAGAATCGTGGACGCTGGCGTGTACTTGCCATCTACAACGGACATACCATGCAGACGGTGAAACGTGCAGCACCCGGTGGTGAAGGACTCGTGCTCGACCACCTCGACAAAGATGCTGTTGCAAACTACATCAAACTGTTTGAGGATAAGTTCGAACAGTACAATACTCCCTACCCTACGACATTCTTCAACGACTCGTACGAGATATTCGGAGCTGACTGGTCACGCCATTTCTTCGAGGAATTTGAGGCACGCCGAGGTTACAAACTGCAGTATCACATGCAGGAACTGCTCGGACTCACTTCCGATAAGAATACACAGGTGCGTTCCGACTATCGCGAAACCATGGCAGATATGTACCTCGACAACTTCATAAAGCCTTGGAACGAATATGCACATCGTCACGGAGCAATCACACGTAACCAGTCGCACGGTTCGCCATCTAACCTCCTCGACACATACGCTTCAGTCGATATTCCTGAGATAGAAGGTTATGGCAGAACACTCTCGCTACTCGACATCAAGGGTATGCGTCGCGACGAAGGATTCTACGCTGCCAACTCAAGCGACTTTGCCACTCTGAAACTGGCATCGTCAGCAGCACACGTTACAGGTAAGCGACTCACGTCGAGCGAGACCTTCACATGGTTCACGGAACATTTCCGTACGTCTTTCTCACAGATGAAACCTGAGATGGATCTCATGTTCCTTGCCGGAGTAAACCGTATGTTCTTCCATGGTACCACCTACTCCCCCCAGCAGGTGGAATGGCCTGGGTATAAGTTCTATGCCAGCATAGACATGTCGCCCACCAACAGCATCTGGAAAGACGCACCTCTGTTCATGGATTATGTAACCCGCTGTCAGAGTTTCCTCCAGTGGGGCGAGATAGACAACGACATTCTGCTCTATTTCCCCTGCTACAACTCATGGCACACCGCAGGAACAAACTGGCTACGTCTGTGTCCGATTGATGAATTCCCTAATCAGTACAAGGCTCTCGACCGCACAGCCGACTCACTCGATGTCTATGGTTATGGCAGCGACTATATCAGCGACAACATGATTATGAAGCTGACTTTCGAGGACGGACTGCTCGTGACTGAGGGAGGAGCTAAGTATAAGGCAATGCAGATACCTGTCACAGCCAATATGCCTGCCGAGACTAAGGCAAAAATCGAGGCTTTGAAAGAACAGGGTGCCCAGATTGTAGAGACCAAACGCGACGAGTCCATCTTCAATGCCATCTGTGCTCCGGAACCTATGCGCCGCCAACTCGGACTGCGCTATATACGTCGCAGCAATCCTACGGGCTATCATTACTTCATCAGTAACCTCACACCCAATGACATAGAAGGATTCACAGCTCTGACCGTCGGTTTCGTGTCGGCAGCAATCTTCAACCCCGTTGATGGCAGTATACGTCAGGCACTTGTCAACGATAACAACGAGGTCTATATCAATCTCCACTCGGGTGAATCGCTCATACTCCAGACTTACAACTACGACATCGCTTCAGCCGGTCTGCCTGTAGATGTTGAAGAATCAAAGTATGAGACTAAGGATATACCGCTCGACGGAGCATGGACTCTCTCCTTTGACAAAGCTCTGCTGGCAGACGCTTCTGAGTACTCAAACAACTACGTACTCGACGGTCTGAAGACATGGGAGAAAATTGATGACAACACAAAACAACTCATGGGTACAGGTTCGTATGCAACAACTGTCAACCTGACCGAGGAACAACTCAAGGCTGCTGATAAGATTGAGATAATCCTGGGTGACGTACGCGAATCTGCAAGCGTATATATTAATAATGAGTACATCGGAACAGCATGGAGTCTGCCGTTCAAGCTCGACTGCACCAAGGCTCTCCATCCAGGCAGTAACGCCATCCGCATTGATGTCACTAACCTGCCAGCAAACCGAATCCGTCAGATGGACGAAAACGGTACCGTATGGCGCATCTTCGACGACATCAACATTAGCGTCATCTCTTCGGCAGAAGGTACCACGAAAGATAGTTTCGCAAGTTGGAAACTCGTGCCCAGCGGACTCAACTCCCCTGTTTCTCTGCGTACCTTCACAAATACCGCTACCGACATCAGCGGTTCTGTGCCTCAAAGCGAAGCCTCTGCTACTTCAACTATATGGTACAACATGCAAGGCATAAGAGTTCCGAAACCTACAGCACCAGGTTTCTACATCAACAGTGCCAAACAGAAAATCATCATCAGGTAAAAAACAAAAGTAAGGATTGCAGTTTTGCAATCCTTACTTTTATTTTCAGTCGGGATGACCAGACTCGAACTGGCGACCACACGCCCCCCAGACGTGTACGCTAACCAACTGCGCTACATCCCGATGGTTTTCCGATTTCTGGTCGGGATGAGGCGACTCGAACGCCCGACCCCTACGTCCCGAACGTAGTGCGCTACCAACTGCGCTACATCCCGTATTTTCGAAAAACGGTGCGAAGGTAAGGATTTTATTGGTAACAGAAAAGCTAAAGCCTGAAAAAATTGTAACTTTGCACCATTAAACCAAACTTTTCACTAAAACAAAGATTATTCATGACTTACGAAGAAGCAAAAGAAATCGCACTCGGCATGCCCGAAGTGGCATCACGCGGTCCGCAGTACGTAGAGGAATTCGTCGAAGGATTCCTGCAGGCAATGAACGAAGGTTCTACAGCAGATGCATAAAAAAATCGCAGTCAACGGAAATAGTTGATTGCGATTTTGTTCTGGTGATCCGCTTGGGGCTCGAACCCAAGACCCCAACATTAAAAGTGTTGTGCTCTACCTGCTGAGCTAGCGGATCTACCTAAAAAGGCTCTCCTTTCGAAAAGCGGTGCGAAGGTACGACTTTTTAATTGAATTGCAATGAATGCATAGTAAAAAATTTATTTTCTTGCACAAATAAGGAGAAAACTCCTTATATTTGCACGAATTTTTACTGAAGCATTCAAATATTAAAAACATAAGGAAAGATGGAAACAATGGATTGGTCAAATCTTGGTTTTGGCTACAACAAGACTGATTACAATGTACGCTGTTATTATCGTAACGGCAAGTGGGGCGAGATCGAAGTATCGTCAGAAGAAACTATTCCGATGCACATGGCTGCTACATGTCTGCACTATGGACAGGAGGCTTTCGAGGGTTTGAAAGCTTACCGCTGTCCCGACGGCAAAGTACGTGTATTCCGCAGCGATGAGAATGCAGCCCGTCTGCAGTCAACATGTCGCGGCATTCTGATGCCTGAGTTGCCAACGGAAAGGTTTAACGAAATGGTAGATAAGGTGGTACGTCTGAACGAGCGTTTCATTCCACCATATGAGACCGGTGCTACTCTGTATATCCGTCCACTGTTCATCGGTATAAGTGCTCAGGTGGGTGTTCACCCTGCAACCGAATATCTGTTTATGATTTTCGTTACACCTGTAGGTCCGTACTTCAAGGGAGGTTTCTCCTGCAATGACTATGTCATCATACGCGAATTTGACCGCAGCGCTCCTCTGGGTACAGGTATATACAAGGTAGGCGGAAACTATGCTGCCAGTCTGCGTGCCAACAAGATGGCTCACGACCTGGGTTATGCATGTGAGTTCTATCTCGACGCAAAGGAGAAGAAGTATATGGATGAGTGTGGTGCTGCAAACTTCTTCGGAATAAAGAATAACACTTACGTTACTCCGAAGTCAACATCTATCCTGCCGTCAATCACTAACAAGTCGCTGATGCAGCTGGCTGAGGACCTCGGACTGAAGGTAGAACGCCGTCAGATTCCTGAAGATGAACTGGAGACCTTCGAGGAGGCTGGTGCATGCGGTACTGCTGCTGTCATTTCTCCTATCGGCAAGATTGACGATCTGGAACTGAAGAAATCCTTCCAAATCTCCAAGAACGGCAAACCGGGTCCAATCTCTGAGAAACTCTACAACAAACTGCGCGGCATCCAGTACGGAACTGAACCGGATGTACACGGATGGACAAGAGTAGTGATTGACAACTGATTGTCAATCACAAGTTAAAAGTTAAGAATTAAAAGTTAACAGTTGACTTTTGACAAATAAGAATTCATTTAGATTCAAACAATTCACTGTGAAGCACGACCGCTGCGCCATGAAAGTAGGCACAGACGGCGTGCTTCTCGGTTCGTGGACAAAGGTGAATGATGCACGGACGGCTCTCGATGTGGGATGCGGCACCGGACTTATTGCCTTGATGCTGGCACAGAGGAACGAGAATCTGAATGTCGTCGGTATAGATATTGACGATTATGCCGTGGAACAGGCTCAGGAGAACATATCGGTCAGTCCATGGAGGGAACGAATTAAAATAGAAAAGCACGATTTCAACGAGGTTTTTTCGTCGGAAGAACTGTTTGACCTGATTGTAAGCAATCCACCTTTCTATACTGAGGACACGACATGTCCGGACGATTCGAGACAAAAGGCACGACATGCCACTTCACTATCCATTGAGAC
This sequence comes from uncultured Bacteroidales bacterium, assembly GCA_902774005.1. Classification (GTDB taxonomy): domain Bacteria; phylum Bacteroidota; class Bacteroidia; order Bacteroidales; family Bacteroidaceae; genus Minthosoma. Next base: position 9,529 of record CACYGK010000024.1, read on the forward strand.
AATGATGAAGCAGTCCTCGGGACTGCTGACACAGGAAGGCAGACTGTCACTGATTGTACCCTACTCTGCTGCAACGGATGTAATTGGTGAGGCCGTGATGAATAATCTGTACCTGAGCAGACGTACAGACGTGAGGACAACTCCTACAAAACCAGCTAAAAGGACGATGCTGGAATTCGGTAGGAAGGCACAGCCCACAGTATATGATATGCTGACACTTAAGGACAAGGAAGGCAACATGAGTGACGAATACAAGGCGCTGACAGAGGATTTTTATTTGTAGAGTTGTATTTCATAGAAATAAGTACTAACTTCGCAGCCGCTTTATAAACTACAATGGGAAAAGGGAAATTAGCAAAGTTCGCAGATGTAGCAGCCAATCCGCTGGTAGTGGAATGTCCGTTCTGGCAATTGCAGAAGGAAGGATTCCTGCTGCGCGGAAGATGGCATGAGGACTTTTTCCATAACGCCAATCCTATCGTACTGGAACTGGGATGCGGCAGAGGTGAATATACATTGGGCTTGGCTCGCAGGTTTCCCGACATGAATTTCATCGGTGTGGACATAAAGGGTGCGAGGATATGGCACGGAGCACAGGAAGCACAGAAAGAGGGAATGAAGAACGTAGGTTTTCTGCGTACTAACATAGAATGCATCGACGGACTGTTCGGTGAGAACGAGGTAAACGAATTGTGGCTCACATTCAGCGATCCACAGATGAAGAAAGCAACAAAAAGACTCACTTCGACATTCTTCCTTGAGAGATATCGCAGATTCCTGGTTGATGGTGGAGTGATCAACGTGAAGACCGACTCGAACTTCCTTGCCACTTACACAAAATATGTGACGGAGAAGAACAACCTGCCGATGGAATGCTACACCGAGGACCTGTATTCGACAGAGGATGCAGACGAGGCACTGACAAGCATTCAGACTTACTACGAACAGATGTGGCTGGAACGCGGCATACCTATCAAGTATATTAAATTCAGACTTCCCAAGGAAGGCAAACTGGAAGAACCGGAGATTGAGATACCCGTTGACGGTTACCGCTCATACGGACACGAGGTGGTGAGTACGAAGAAAACAAGAACATAACAAGCAGAAACATGACTATATATCCACAACTGATATTCGACGCACTGAAGACCGTGCGTTATCCGGGAAACGGGAAAAACCTGATAGAAGCAGAGATGGTAGAGGACGACCTCCGTATCGACGGCATGAAGGTTTCGTTCTCGATTATCTTCCCGAAAGCAACCGACCCGTTCCGTAAATCGGTGATAAAATCGGCAGAAGCAGCCATAAAACTATATGTATCGAAAGAGTGTGAGGTGACAATCAAAGAGAAGGTTGCAGCCGCACAGGAGGAAGAGGAGCAGGTGTTGCCGAACGTAAAGAACATCATTGCCGTAAGTTCGGGTAAGGGTGGCGTAGGCAAAAGCACGATTACTGCCAATCTGGCTATAGGACTTGCAAAACTGGGACATAACGTAGGACTGCTCGACTGCGATATCTTCGGTCCGTCTATGCCCAAGATGTTCCAAGTGGAAGATGTACGTCCGTATGCTGAGAATGTGAACGGGAAGGACCTTATCGTACCGATAGAGAAATACGGGGTGAAACTGTTGTCAATCGGTTTCTTCGTAAATCCCGACCAGGCAACGCTGTGGCGTGGTGCGATGGCATGTAACGCAATCAAACAGCTGATAGAGGAAGCCAAGTGGGGTGACTTGGATTATCTGATACTCGACACACCTCCAGGCACAAGCGACATACACTTGACGCTGATACAGATGTTGAAGATAACAGGAGCGGTTATTGTCTCCACACCGCAGGAGGTGGCTCTTGCTGATGCCAGAAAGGGTGTGAATATGTATATGAACGAGAAGGTGAACGTACCTATCCTCGGACTCGTAGAGAATATGGCGTGGTTCACACCGGCTCAGCACCCCGACGAGCGTTATTACATCTTCGGAAAAGAAGGTGCGAAACATCTTGCAGAAGAACTCAACGTACCGCTGCTGGGACAGATACCTCTGATACAGGATATCTGCGAAAGTGGCGACAATGGTACGCCGGCAGTTCTCGACCCCGCATCACCACAGGGAATGGCTCTGATGAGCATGACTGCAAAGATAGTGACTCAGGTAGATAAATCAAACATTGCAAAATAGATAAAATCAGACTTTATGAACTACAGGAAGATAATGCCCGACGTGCTGTGTATAGCACTGTTCGCCGTCATTTCATTTGCTTATTTCTATCCCGCCACATTCGATGGAAGACGCATAGAACAGCACGACAGTAGTGCAAACGACGGAATTAACGTCGTGATGAACCAATACAAAGCAACTCACGGAGGTGAGACGGCACGTTGGAACAACTCACTCTTCGGTGGTATGCCTACATATCAGATTGCTCCGTCGTACGACTCGATGAAACCGATGTCGTTCATCGAAAAGGCATATCATCTCTGGATGCCGGACTACGTGTGGTATATCTTCGTATCGATGCTCGGTTTCTATATACTGCTGCGAGCATTCGACTTCAAGCAGTGGATGGCTGCTCTGGGTGCCATCATCTGGGCTTTCTCATCCTACTTCTTCATCATCATAGCAGCAGGACACATCTGGAAGGTGATGACCCTTACTTATATTCCTCCGACAATAGCCGGATTGGTACTATGCTACAAACGCAAGTATGTATTGGGATGTATGATTACCACACTGTTTGCAGCATTACAGGTGAAGTCCAACCACGTGCAGATGACATATTATTTCCTTCTGCCCGAAATAATGATTGTACTGGCATTCCTGATTGATGCCGTACTGAAGAAACAGATTGCTGCATTCTGCAAGGCTTCTGTAGCAGTACTGGTGGCTGCTGTTTTGGCTCTCGGACTGAATATCTCGAACCTGTACCATACATACGAATACCAAAAGGAGAGTATGCGCGGCAAGTCGGAACTGGTGAAGGCAACAAAGGTTGAGGATCAGACCGACAGCGGACTGGAACGCTCGTACATCACGGCATGGAGCTATGGCATCGACGAAACGATGACGTTCCTGATTCCGAACTATAGGGGAGGAGCAAGTATGCCACTGTCGATGAACCAGACAGCCATGAAGAAGGCAGACTCACGACTGGCATCAAGCGGTATCTATGGCGTGTTCACTCAGTATTGGGGTGAACAGCCAGGAACGAGCGGTCCTGTTTATTTAGGAGCAATCGTATGCATGCTGTTCATACTCAGTCTGATTATTATACCGAATAAAAATCCGATGAAATGGGCACTTCTCGTAGCAACAGCAATTGCCTTGATGCTCAGTTGGGGACATAACTTCATGTCGTTCACCGATTTCTTCATCGACCACATACCGATGTATTCGAAGTTCCGTACCGTTTCAAGCATCCTGGTCGTTGTGGAGTTCACCGTTCCACTGATGGCTATGTGGGGACTGAAACTGTTCATCGAGAAACCAAACAAACTGTATCTGCTCATTGCCACAGGTTTCACTCTGGTAGTACTGCTCGCACTCATGTTCACAGCCAGCGACTGTGTCAGCACTCACGACGTGATGTCAATTAAGAGCTACATAGCACAGGAATACTTCAGCAATGAAATCGGTCAGCAGATACTGGCAAGTCTGAGTACAATGCGTCATGCGATGCTCATGTCGGACGGATGGCGTTCGATGATGTTCATCCTCGTTGGTGCCGTATTGTTGTTCTACTATGCACAGACATACAAGGCTGACAGCGAAAACAGCAACACACAAACCACAATCATCGTTTCACTTATCGTTCTGTGTCTGATTGACATGTGGCAGGTAAACAAGCGTTATCTGAACGACAGCATGTTTGTACGTCCGCAGGGTGTGGCACGCATCCAGAAGACTGCTGCCGATGAATACATTCTGGAAAAGAGTGGTACGAACAGAGATTACAGAGTACTGAACTATACCGTATCTACATTCAACGACAACAACACGAGTGCGTTCTACAGTTCGATAGGTGGTTACCACGCCGCCAAACTGCGTCGATATCAGGAACTGATAGAAGCATATATCGGTAAGGAGATGAGTAATGTATATGTAGCAATGCGCAATGCTCCGCTCGATACTGTTAAGATGGCTGCGGAACAGTCACCCTACCCCATCTATGACTTCTCGGCACAGAATACCGACTCACTCTTCCCCGTCATCAATATGATGAACACACGTTGGTTTATCTTTGCAGCCGGTGAGGGAGGCAAATTGCAGTTGCCTGTTGAGAATACGACAGCCAACGGCAATGCGTGGTTCGTGAAGGATGTGGTATATGCAGACAATGCCAACGAAGAGATAGACATGTTGGGCAAGGTAAATCCCAAGAACACCGCCGTTGTGGCAAAGAAAGACTTCGAATTCCTGCAGGCAAAAGGAACTGGTAAGGTAACACTTACTTCCTACTCTACCACAGAAGCAGAATACGAGACAGAATCCAATCAGGGCGGTCTGGTAGTCTTCTCCGAGATTTATTATCCCGACTGGTCTGCTACCATCGATGGCGAACCGGCTGAGATAGGTAGGGCTGATTACGTGCTGAGGGCAATGAACATACCGGCTGGCAAGCATGTTGTCAAGTTCCGATTCGACCCAGAATCAATACACAAGACCGAGACTGTTGCCTACGTTTCACTGGCTATATTCTTCCTTTTGGTTGCCATTTTGGGTTTCCGCGAAGGCAAAAAGTGGAGAAAGCCTCAACAATAACATAAAAAAATCTCATTTCCCGATTCCCGTTTATCAATTATATATCGTACCTTTGCAGCGAATTTTGAAGGGCTATGAACACTGAAGAACAATTCAAATTAGCGATGGCTGGATGTCGTGACGTATTTTTCAAGAAGTTGCACGACTATGGTGCAGCGTGGAGAATCATGCGTCCGGCAAGTGTTACCGACCAGATTTTCATCAAGGCAAACCGAATCAGAAGTCTTGAGGTAAAAGGGGAATCATGGGTCGGCGAAGGCATATATCCGGAGTTTCAGGCCATAGTAAACTACGGCATCGTAGGTCTTATCCAACTGGAGATGGGATATGCAGAAGTGGAGGATATAGATATCGACAAGGCAATGGAACTTTACGACAAGTATGCCGATACAGCCCTGAAACTGATGATAAAGAAGAATCACGACTACGATGAGGCTTGGCGCTCGATGCGTGTCAGTTCATATACCGACCTCATACTGATGAAACTGAACCGAACGAAGCAGATAGAAGGCAACGACGGAAAGACGCTGATTTCGGAGGGTATTGACGCCAACTATCTCGACATGATAAACTATTCCGTCTTCGGACTGATTAAACTGGCTGAAGCAGGAGTTAATGGATAAGGAAACAAAGAAAACCATCTGGAAAGTAGTTGCGAACATCTGTCGCTTTCTGCTTGCCGCTGTGTTTATCTTCTCTGGATTCATAAAAGCAAACGATCCGGACGGCATGGTGCAGAAACTGCATGAATACGTTGTCGCTTCGGGAGTCGGACATATACCATTCCTTACGCTGGTCATTATAGCGATAATACTGGCGATATTGGAATTCTCGATTGGAGTGCATCTGTTGTTTGGCATGAGCCAGGTAATCATCTCAAAGGTAACCGTGGTATTCATGTCTGTTATGACATTGCTGACGGCATATATCTGGGTATTCAACCCTGTACCGGATTGCGGTTGCTTCGGCGACATCATAATACTGAGCAACGGAATGACATTCGCAAAAAACATCCTGCTACTTGCGGCTGCAGTCGTAAACTACAAGTTTAACAACCTGTACATCAAGTTGGTGGGACATAACACGAGGTGGCTTATAACCCTCTTCTGCATGGTGTACATATTCCTCTATTCGATAGTGTGTTTCTACACCTTGCCTTGGATGGACTTCAGTCCGTATAAGATGGGGACAGACCTGCGCAGCAGTGAAAGCCGCAAGGCGACAGCCGGATTCTACGTTGCAGACATGGAAAGCGGTGAAGATCTCACAGACGAGATAATAAACAGGGACGGTTACACCTTCCTGCTCACGATTCCGAATCTGCAATATGCCGATGAGGGCTGTGTCGATCTGGTGAACGGGATATACGAGTACAGCCAGAACTACGGTTACGGATTCTACTGTCTGACATCCTCCATCGATCAGGAGACGCAGGACTACTGGACCGACCACACAGGAGCTGAGTATAAGTACTACGAGAGTGACGAAAGCGAACTGCGCACGGTCATACGTGCTGCACCGGGACTACTGCTTCTGAAGGACGGAGTCATCATCCGCAAGTGGAGCAACTACATGCTTCCGTCCGAAGAACGCCTCTCCGACAGGTTGGAGAATCTGCCCATTGGAGAGGAACATGATATAGAGGGAAGAAAACTGCTCGACCTGCTTACGTTCTTCATCCTGCCACTTGCCCTGATAATCCTCATTGACCGCATCGGTTCGGGATTCTCATGGTACAGGCACTGGAGAAAGAAATCGCGCAAACTCCAACTCGAGAACATAAGTGAACAGATAAACAATCAAATCAAATAATTATTAACAACGCCTACGCTTTGCGTCGGCATAAAACAGAACGAATATGGCAAAGAAAATTGTTGCAGGAAACTGGAAGATGAACAAGAATCTTCAGGAAGGTATCGAACTCGCACAGGGTCTGAAGGACGCACTTGCTGCTGACAAACCAAACTGCGAAGTAATCATTTGTACTCCATTCATCCACCTTGCAAAGGTATCTGACCTTCTCGACCACAAAACAATCAAGTTGGGTGCTGAGAACTGTGCAGACAAGGCTTCTGGTGCTTACACAGGTGAAGTATCTGCAGAGATGGTTAAGTCAACAGGTGCTGAGTACGTTATCCTCGGTCACTCTGAGCGTCGCGAATACTACAACGAGACTCCTGCTATCCTCAAGGAAAAGGTTGACCTCGCACTTGCTAACGGTCTGAAGGTTATCTTCTGTATCGGTGAATCACTCAAGCAGCGCGAAGCAAACGAGCAGGAAGCAGTATGTAAGGCTGAACTCGAAGGCAGCGTATTCCACCTCAGCGCAGAACAGTTTGCAAACATCGTTATCGCATACGAACCAATCTGGGCTATCGGTACAGGTAAGACTGCTACTGCAGAACAGGCAGAGGAAATCCACTCATACATCCGTTCAGTAATCGCTAAGAAATATGGTGACAAGGTTGCAGCTGACACATCAATCCTCTACGGTGGTTCTTGCAAGGCAAGCAACGCTCCTGAACTCTTCGCTAAGCCAGACATCGACGGTGGACTCATTGGTGGTGCATCACTCAAGGTTGCCGATTTCAAGGGTATCATCGATGCTTGGAAATAATACAATCATCAGTCAGATTTGTAAATGAACAAACTCACTCATATCTTCATCTTTCTCCTGTTTGCCTGCACTGTGAGTGCACAGACTAAGTTCATCGATCGTCTCACACGCGTCGTTGCAGGTCAAGGCAGGGTTACTGTCAATCAGGACAAACGTCTCACCGACCTCATCAACGGGGAAACGTCGCAACCGTCTGCTGAAGCCAACAACAAGGTAGAGAAGGATAAAGAGGAAGAAGAAGACGAAACTCCTGCCTTGGTCACTCCCACTGGGAAGAAGACCAAGGTAAGGGGCTATCGTGTCCAAATCTATTGGGGAGGAAGCAACCGCACCGACCAGGCTCGTGCACAGCGTGCAGCCAATCAGGTAGCCACACTTTTCCCTCAATATAAAGCTTACACCTCGTTTGAATCGCCCCACTGGAGATGTCGCGTAGGCGACTTCACCGACCGTCACGATGCAGTAGAAGCATTACGACAGCTGAAAAAGGCAGGCATAGCATCCGAAGCCATGATCGTACGCTCGGAAGTCTTTATCTACAAATAATCAGGAAAAGCTTTTCAAAGGCATAAAGCCTACAAGCACAATAAGGGTTCTATCACCCCTTCAAAAAAAATAACAAATGGAAGAACAGAAACAAATTGAAGCTATCGAGGAGATAGTACGCAGAAATCTTAATATTATCGGTGAAGATGTAAACCGTGAAGGTCTGAAGAAAACACCACGCCGTGTGGCTCGCTCCATGCTTGCACTCACCAGTGGTTACAACATCAATCCAGCCGACATACTCAATTCCGCCAAGTTTGCAGAAGACTGCAACAAGATGATTATGGTGAAGGATATCGAGTTCTATTCTCTTTGCGAACACCATATCCTGCCTTTCTTTGGCAAAGCACACATCGCATATATTCCGAACGGCTACATCGTAGGACTCAGCAAACTGCCACGTGTGGTGAACGTGTTCTCACGCCGTTTGCAGGTTCAGGAACGACTGACACGCGAGATATGCCATTGCATACAGAACACACTCAACGCAAAAGGAGTTATGGTGGTTCTCGAAGCACAGCATCTATGTATGCAGATGCGCGGAGTTGAAAAACAAGGTGCCATCACCGTCACTCGCGAATATACGGGAGTGTTTGAAGAGGATGCATCTATGCGTCAGGAATTCCTCGACATGATAAAGCTGTAAGTCGCCGTCTTCCCACACATAATATTTAAAGCTCACACCACGCACGACCTTTGTTAGATCAGATTACCATAGACCGCATTATCGATGCTGCAAATATTGTTGACGTAGTATCAGAATATGTAACCTTGCGCCGAGCTGGTGCAAACTACAAAGGATTGTGTCCGTTCCACGACGACAAGACTCCCTCATTCCATGTTTCTCCCGCAAAAGGCATATGCAAATGTTTTGCCTGTGGTGAGGGAGGCAACGCTGTCCATTTCATTATGAAGATGGAACAACTCTCCTACATCGAAGCACTAAAATTTCTAGGTAAGAAATACGGCATCGAGATCGAGGAGAAGGAAATTACACCCGAACAGCGCCAACAACTCAACGAACGTGAGGCGATGTTCAACATCAATGAGTGGGCAAGCCAATACTACCACAAACTACTGAAGGAGAATCCTGACGGCATTGCCATCGGAATGGCATATTTCCGCTCACGCGGATTTCGCGATGACATCATTGAGAAGTTCCGTCTCGGATTCTCGCTCGATTCTTTCGATGCCCTCTCCAAGTCTGCTGCACAGGCAGGTTACAATACCGACTACCTGCTGAAGACCGGACTCTGTTTCCAAAAAGACAATGGTCAGATTACCGACCGTTATCGCAACAGAGTTATGTTTCCATGGTTCAACGTCAGCGGTAAGGTCGTAGCCTTTGGCGGACGTGTACTCGATTCCCGCACCAAGGGCGTTTCACAGAAATACATCAACTCTCCCGAAACAGACATTTATAGCAAGGGACGCGAACTCTACGGCATCTATCAGGCAAAGAAACAGATAGCCAAAGACGACCGTGTCTATATGGTCGAGGGATATACCGACGTCATCTCGATGCACCAGTGTGGCATCGAGAACGTAGTGGCAAACTCGGGTACTGCACTCACCGAACCGCAGATACGTCTCCTCCATCGATACACAAATAATATCACCCTGCTTTACGACGGCGACGAAGCCGGCATCCATGCTGCCTTGCGAGGTACCGACATGCTGCTTGCCGAAGGTATGAACGTCAAGATTCTGCTCCTTCCCGACGGCGACGACCCCGACAGCTTTGCACGAAAACATAATGCCACCGAGTTTCGCGAGTACGTGGAGCAGCACCAGACCGACTTCATCATCTTCAAGACCAACCTCCTGCTCAAGGATGCAGGACGCGATCCTCTGAAGCGGGCTCAACTCACACAAAGCATCGTTTACAGCATATCCGTCATTCCCGACGAGATACTGCGTTCGGCATACGTACATGAATGTGCCGAACTGCTTCATCAGGACGAGGCACTGCTCCTGCGCGAGATATCCAAGAACAAACAGGCTGCACTCGAACAACTGCACAAGCAGCAGACCATAGAACTGGAGCGTCAGCAACGACTGGCACAAAACGTAGAAAAGGCAGAAGACCAGGAAAATACAGAAAGTCCAATAAGCCAACAAGACCCACAAGACCCATTCCTCTCCCACTGCTTCGCGCTATCACGGACTTGAACGCATGATTATGACTCTCGTGGTGCGCTATGGCGAACAACCGATAACTGCAGAGGATGCTGATGGCAACACCGTAAACATTCCACTCATCCGCTACGTCTATGACGACCTTACTGCCGACGGCATCTCCCTTCAGACTCCACTCTACAGAAAGATGCTGTCCGAGTCCATCGCACATACCGACGATGCACAGTTCACAGCCAGCCGTTACTTCATGAACAACGCCGACGTGGCAGTCAGTCAGGAGGCAGTCAACCTGATGACCGAGCGCTACCGGCTCTCCAAGGATCAGAAGATGGCAAGCGAACAGGAACTCATGCCCGAATATATCGCCCACCTGTTACTTGACTATAAGTTCCTCGTCATCGACGAAGAACTGAAAGCATGTCAGGCACAGATGAACGACCCCCTGCTTTGTGCCGATGCCATGAAACAATATATCGAACTGAGTCATATACAGCGCGAACTCGCCAAACGACTTGGCGACCGCATACTCATAAAATAACACATAGCCGTGTTCAATCCCTCCGACGACATAAAATTCCTTAGTGGCGTAGGTCCGCAGCGAGCCGAACTCCTTGAAAAGGAGATTGGCATCAAGACTATGGGCGACATGCTCAACTACTTCCCTTACCGTTATGTCGATCGTAGCAAGGTATATCGCATCTCGGAGATTGACGGCAACATGCCCTACGTGCAGCTCGTAGGACAAATCATCTCGATGGAGCCTATAGGTGAAGGACGGAACCGACGTATCGTAGGTCGTTTCTCCGATGGAACCGGCTTTATCGAACTCGTATGGTTTCAGGGACTTCGTTTCGTGGGTAAGGCATATAAGGTGCGCACCACATATCTTATCTTTGGCAAACCAACCATATTCAACGGACGCCTGCAGATAAACCATCCCGAGATTGAGACCGTTCAGGACAATACCGACATACCTGAGATAAAAGGTTATTCGTTCCGCCCCTACTACCACACTACCGACAAGATGAAACGCGGTTTCCTTGCTTCGGCGGCAGTAGCGAAACTCATCAGTAACCTCTTCGCCCTCATAACCGACTCCCTGCCTGAGACCCTCCCCCGTCCCATCATCGACCAGTACCGTCTGATGTCGTACGACGAGGCAATGCACAACATCCACTTCCCTACCTCAGCTGAGGCTCTGCGCAGGGCACAGGCACGACTGAAATTTGACGAACTCTTCTACATCCAGTTGGGCATACTGCGTTATGCACGTAACAGGAAAGAGCGTATGGGCGGACTTGTCTTCACTACCGTAGGCAACAACTTCAACACCTTCTACCATAAGCATCTGCCCTTCCCTCTTACCGAAGCCCAGAAACGGGTCATCCGTGAGATACGTCAGGACATGCGTGCCGGTTACCAGATGAACCGTCTGCTGCAAGGCGACGTAGGTTCGGGCAAGACCCTCGTGGCACTGCTCTGTTCACTCATCGCCATCGACAACGGCTATCAGGTAGTCATCATGGCTCCGACGGAGATACTTGCCGAACAGCATCTTGAGACTATCCGCCGTTTCCTTCAGGGCATGCCACAACTGCGCATCGAACTGCTCACAGGAAGTGTGAAAGGCAAAAAACGTAAAGAGGTAATGGAGGGCATCCTCGACGGCTCCATCCATATACTTATAGGTACACACGCCGTCATCGAGGACAACGTAAAATTCCGCAATCTCGGTTTTGCCGTCATCGATGAACAGCATCGCTTCGGAGTGGCTCAGCGAGCCAAGTTGTGGGACAAACGAACCACACCTACTCAGCCACATGTGCTTGTGATGACCGCCACACCTATTCCGCGTACGTTGGCAATGACCCTCTATGGAGACCTGGATGTTTCCGTCATCGACCAACTGCCTCCCGGACGCAAACCCATCCGCACTATTCATCAGTTCCTGCAACATATCGGTCGCATCCATGAAGCAATGCGTACCGAACTGCGTAAGGGACATCAGGTATATGTGGTCTATCCACTCATCGAAGACACGGAGAAGATGGACCTCGAAAACCTCGAAGAGGGTTATCAGCAAATGCGCGAAGCCTTTCCCGAATACAAGGTGAGCCGTGTTCACGGCAAACTGAAATCGTCGGAGAAAGAAACTGAGATGACAGCCTTTGCAGCTGGCGAAACACAGATACTCGTTGCCACCACCGTCATCGAGGTGGGAGTCAACGTACCGAATGCCTCAGTAATGATAATAATGAATGCCGAACGATTCGGACTCTCCCAGCTACACCAGCTAAGAGGCAGGGTGGGACGTGGAGCCGAACAGTCCTACTGTGTACTTGTCACCAAGCAGGAACTCTCCGAGACCACTCGTAAACGTATTCAGATAATGGTTGATAGTACCGATGGATTCGAGATTGCCGAAGCCGATCTTAAACTTCGCGGACCTGGTGACCTTGAAGGCACTCAGCAGTCGGGAATGGCATTCGACCTGAAGATAGCCAATATAGCCCGCGACGGACAGATACTCACCTATGCACGTAGTGCAGCCGAACAAATGCTCGAGAGCGACCCTACCGAGTCGTTACCCGAGTACCGTATAGCCTGGAAACGTCTGCAACAGCTCCGCAGCGATAATATCAACTGGGGAGCTATCAGTTAACGTTTCAGCATCTTAAGTGTCTTGCTGCTTCCGTCGCTGTAGGTCACCTTCTCCATGTATATTCCTTCTACACTCTGAAGGTTGGTTTCCTGACCAACCATATTATAATATGTACGCGAGACGACAGTCTTGTCTGCCTCGTTCGTGGTAGTCAGTCCGTCTACGATGTCATCCTCCACACCCTTGAAACCCTCGATGAAATCGGGCAGATAATAGCCGATATGAGGAGGTTGATTGTAGGCTCCGTTCTGCCATGCAATCGCCATTCGGTAGTTATGGTCATACATGAGACAAGGTACGCGGTAGTCTGTAGTCGCAGTCGATGAGAAGAGTATAACCTGCGACGAGTCGTTGGTATTGAACCATATTACTTCCTCGCGCCAATCGCCAAGTATGTCGGCTTGCAGACACGGCGTAGCTTTCGTTCCGTTGCACGACGACAGGTTTGCTATCTCTGCAAACTTCTTCACGGCAGTCTTCGATGTATATACACCCATATCCGTACGGTTGATGTTTCCGTCGCTATAGGTACATTTCTGAATGTTTGTTCCGTCGAGCAGTTCGTCCTGCGGGTCACCGTCCCAGAATACGCGGAAGTTCATCGACGGTTTCTTTGCCGACACATACGAAGCTGTACCGTTGTCTATATGGCGGGTATTGTCCACCTTTGCCGACCAGAACTCATATCCGCGGAAGTTATCCAGGATATTTGCAGCCAGTCCGCGTCCGTTATCTTCCGCACCGGTCGTTGACCACAATACCTGACCTGTCTCAGCATCAATCAGATGGGCTCCGTAAGGACTCTCCTCATGTACCATGAACACCTCCATACCTGGGCGGTCGGGGTCAAGGTCGCCCAGGTGCTCAGCATCTCCATGTCCGTAACCTGTAGAATAGAGCATCCATCCGTCGTTATCGATTGTGGCACTTCCATAAACGATTTCGTCACATCCGTCGCCATCCACATCACCTACCGTCAGACTGTGAGCACCTTGTCCGTATGCATTGTAACGTGCATGAGTGTTAGGTCCACCCGTAGTCTTGGTGTATGTTTTCGTATCAGTCTGTCCGTTTGCATCAGTACGTTGCACCGAATTATCCTCGAGCGAAGCATGAATCCACTTCGTCTTCAGTTCTGTTCCGTCAAAATCGACAGCCCACAGGTACGAACGCGTATAATATCCGCGGCACATCACAGCCGACGGTCTTGCATCCGGTCCGTCGAGATAAGCTACACCAGCCAGATACCTCTCGCCTCGGTTTCCGTACGTACCCTTATCGTTCTTGCCGCTGATAGCCCAGTTGAACGTACCTGCAGCCGTACTCAGTTCGTACTTCGCGTTGCGGTTCGGCAGGTAAGGGATAGTATGAATGGCAGCACCCGTCTCTCCGTTGAACACAGTCAGGTACTCATGTCCTCCGTTGATACGTCCGCCGCTCACTCGATAGTCCGTGCCGTTGGCCACATTTTTAATAGCGTCGATTGTAGCAGCAGCACTTACGTAATGACCCTGTCCGTCTCTAGATCCAGGGGCTGTCTTGCAGATGAGCTCAGCCTTTCCATCGCCGTCGAAGTCATACACCAGAAACGGATTATAGTGTGCTCCCGCCCTTATGTTCTTTCCCAATGAGATGCGCCACAGGCGTTCGCCGCTGAAAATCTTATAGCAATCGAAATGGATATAACCCGTATATCCGCTTTGTGAATTATCCTTCGCATTCGTCGGATACCACTTCACGATGAGTTCGTATTCTCCGTCACCATCCACATCGCCCACAGAGCAGTCGTTCGGTTCATATGTGTAAGAGTTCTTCTCATCGCCAGTACCTACCGTTCCTCCGGTAGGACGGTCCAGCTGAAGCACATGATGCGTAGCAGCATTGAACGTCTGAGGCTCGATAGTGTCCGTCGGCACACCGTTCTGCAGCGTCACCAGCTTCAGGTCGACAGTCTTGCTTGCAATTATCCTGTAGCTAGTCACATCCCTAAGCGGCTCCGTCGCGGGTTCATCATTTTTCAGTATAATGAACGAAGTATGCTCGTCGTCTGTATTCTGCATACGCCACGACAGGAACGCACTTGCCGTACCAGTCTGAATACGGATGAATCCTCTGTCCAGTTTTTCCTGTTGACTCAGCGGAGTATCTGCCGGCGTCGGCTTCTCCCTACCCTGCACACTCAGATTTCCTATACATAGCATCATGGCAGCAAAGCCACAAATCAGATTCTTTTTCATATCGGTTTTAATTAGATGGTGAAAAGATGTTGCAAAGGTAAGTATTATTTATATTATCACCAATAGGAATTTGATTGGAACTGACATATTTTTACGTCTTCTGTTTTACCACGTCTCAGCCAAGGTCGAACGAAGCGCTGAACCTAAACGTTTGAAGCGCTGAACCTAAACGTTTGAAGCGCTGAACAGACGCGAGGGAGAAGGAGAAGGGGATTCATGGTTAAGGGTTCATGGTTCATGGTTAAATGAATCTGTTCAAAATTATAGAATTATCTAGTGTTTCAAGAAATTTTCCAACTGGTCAGCTTCCTCCTGGAACTCCTTGGGTTTGAAACCGTGACTGGCACCGGGGATGATGTGGAGACTGACGTCTTTGTAAAGTTTCAGGACACGTAAGATATGCAACAATCGTATTAAACAATGTGACAACATGGAAAAAGGAGAGAAAATACTTTGTTATTAGATGACTTTGTATTACCTTCGCGAGGTCAAAAACAATAGCGATGCAATATCTGAGGCAGGCAATAGAGGAAGGCGAATGGCAGAAAGTCGTGGAAAGACTGGATGCCATGAGTAATATGGAGTTCAGACGGGCGGAGGCGCACATTAGGACTCAGGTGTTGCCCGGACTGAAGAATGATGAGCTGTGGACTGCCCTACTCTATCTGATAAGGTACAGACGACAGGCGTTCCTTAGCGGAGTACTGGCTGCGGAAGACAGGGCAAAGGACGGAACGTTGAGGTTAGATTGCGATGGAGCTCGCGAATTGGCACGATGGCTCAAGGAGGAGAG
Organism: uncultured Bacteroidales bacterium; assembly: GCA_902774005.1. GTDB lineage: Bacteria > Bacteroidota > Bacteroidia > Bacteroidales > Bacteroidaceae > Minthosoma. The sequence goes on from CACYGK010000024.1 coordinate 25,280, forward strand.
TCCGGAATCGGTAAACAAGGTTGTGAACATGATGCTGCCACTGATGCAGGACGAGGAACAGATCGGAGCTCTGCTCGACACGTTCGAGACAGGTAACGAACTGAGTCGGATAGCGGCCCTGCTGAAGGTGGATACCCCACTCTGCCATTACGTGCTGTTCTGTACCCTGAAAGGGATGCACGACGGAAAGGCATTAGCGGCGAAATGTGCCCAGCACTTCATGAAGAAGGGTGACGACAGGGCATATAACATGGCTGCTATCATGAAGGCATACTTCGGTCTCGACGAACTGAAAGGAAGGTTCGCCCTACATATCGAACCTTATGAACTGTCTATGCTGGATAGCGGAAGCGAAGCGTTCTATCATTTGCTGGATGGGAGAAGACCCCGAATTTAAAGATGAAGGCATTATCATTATATGAACTGAACGGACTGGTGCGTGCCACTCTCGAAGAGGGGATGGAGGAGACGTACTGGTTGCAGGCAGAACTGAGCGAGGTGAACCAAAGACACGGGCATTGCTACCTGGAGTTTGTACAGAAAGGAGAGAAGGAGGGACTGATAGCAAAGGCACGAGGAATGATTTGGGCAAACCGCTGGAATATGCTGTCTGCTTATTTCACCCAAACGACAGGTCAGCCGCTTGGGGTAGGCATGCAGGTACTGGTGGAGGTGAGCATCACGTTCCACGAACTGTACGGCTACTCACTAAATGTGGTTGACATCGACCCTACATATACCGTCGGGGACATAGCACGACGTAGGACTGAAATTCTGCGTCAGCTTCAGGAAGAGGGTGTTGACATGATGAATAAGGAGTTGGAGATGCCTATGCTGCTGAAACGGATTGCAGTCATCTCGTCACCTACTGCTGCAGGATATGGCGATTTCTGCGACCAACTGCAGAGGAATGCCTACGGACTGGCTTTTGATGTGAAGCTATTCCCAGCCACTATGCAGGGCGAAACGGTGGAAAGCAGCGTGATAGCGGCTTTGGACCGAATAGCTGAAGAGGAAGCAAACTGGGACGTGGTAGTCATCATCAGAGGTGGAGGAGGAGCTGCAGACCTGTCCGGATTCGATACACTACGGTTGGCAGAATATGTGGCTCAGTTCCCATTGCCTATCATCACAGGTATCGGACACGAAAGGGACGACACGGTGATAGATATGGTGTCGCATACGAGGGTGAAGACCCCTACGGCTGCTGCCGAATTCCTGATTCAGCATGGAGCCGACCAACTCGCGGCGATAGAGAGGATGGCAACGACTGTGGGTAATACTGTTCTGGGACGACTAACCCAACAACAGGGGCGATTAGAACTATTAAGCCAAAAGATGGATTCAGTCACAAGAATGTTATTACATCTGAAACTCAACACGTTAGAGAAACTCGGTGTTAGTATAGACGCTGCTGACCCGAAACGTATCCTAAGGCTGGGTTTTAGTGTTACAAGAGTTGAAGGAAAGGCTATTACAAACGCAAACGACTTGACTCCAGGAACGCTAATAGAGACCACACTAGCCGAAGGAACTGTAAAATCATTGACCATTGACCATTGAAGCCCAATAGACCCAGAAATATGAAATACGAAGAAGCAATAGAACGACTGCAAACCATAGTGGCTGACATCGAACGCGGAGAGACCAACGTGGACGAATTGGCTGAGAGTCTGAAGGAGGCTAAAAGCCTCATCGCTTTTTGCAAGGAAAAACTGCAAAAAGTGGAATCGGACGTAAAAAATGTGTTAGAAGATTAAGTGAAATTGTAACAAAATGTAAAAAAAGCTTAATAATCAGCAAGATTGCTTGGCTGTTAAACAAGAAAAGCGTACCTTTGCAGCGATTTGGTGTACGCGTATGTGTGCGACAACAATTTTCGAACAATCAAAAAACAATGGAGAAAACCCTCGTAATACTCAAGCCCGGTGCTGTTCAGAGAGCACTTGTAGGAGAAGTGACTGCTCGTTTCGAACGCAAGGGATTGCGTCTGGCTGGCATGAAAATGATGCAACTGACGGACGAACTGCTCAACGAGCATTATGCTCACTTGGCAGGCAAACCATTCTTCCAGCGTATCAAAAACTCCATGATGGCTTCGCCAGTAGTGTGCTGCTGTTATGAAGGAGTAGATGCAGTGGAGACAGTTCGCAGCATGACAGGTTCGACCAACTCAAGAAAAGCTGCCCCAGGAACCATCCGTGGTGACTTCGGTATGTCGTTTCAGGAGAACATCATCCACACGTCTGACTCGCCGGAGAACGCAATCGTAGAGCTGAACCGTTTCTTCAAACCGGAAGAAATCTTCGACTACACGCCAGGAGTATTCCAGTATCTCTACGCTAACGACGAATATTGAAAAGGTTTAGATAAAGATTAAGATAAAGATAGTATCACAAAAACGAAAAGGTTAAAAAAGAAAATGAATTACATCAGCAAAACAATTGCAACAGCATTTATAGGTCTCATCAGTATGTCGGCAACCGCTCAGGATCTTATCGCGAGCAAGGCACCTGCAGACAAAAAACTGAAAGACATCCAGCTTATACAATTCGACTCATTCACTCCACAGACTGCCGACCTCGACAATCCGGCTGCCAATATTTATTCGAACTGGACACGTACCATTTCGGATGCTCAGGGTATTGTGCCTGCTAACTACAAGGTCGATTTGCGTGGTTTCCACATGCCTACTCCAAGCCGTCAGATTAACTCTCCGTACGGTCGTCGTTGGGGCAGACTGCATGCAGGACTTGATATCAAGGTATATCTTGGCGACACTATCCGTGCTGCATTCGACGGCAAGGTACGTATCGTGAAATATAACGCTAAGGGATATGGCTACTATGTCGTAATCCGTCACCCGAACGGACTGGAGACTCTCTACGGACACCTCTCAAAGCAGCTTGTGAAGGAAGACCAGATAGTACGTGCCGGAGACGTTATCGGACTCGGTGGTAATACAGGACGTTCATTCGGTTCTCACCTCCACTTCGAGACTCGTCTGCTCGGACAGCCTATCAACCCTGCATATATGTTTGACTTCGTTAATCAGGACGTCACGAACGACTTCTACACAGTTGTGAAGCCAATGAAGAACGGAGACACAAACGTTATGGCAAACGCCAAGAAGGAAGAGGAAAGACCCACACAGGTTAACTTCATCCAATTCAATAGACGATAAGTTTACACATTATATATAATATAAAAGGGGTTCCCAATTGGGAGCCCCTTTTATAGTTAGGAGTTAAGAGTTAGGAATTAGGAGTTTTTTTTGGGGGGGGGCACCTGATAGCTTAACGCTAATGCGTTTAGCGGGTAAGCGAGAACTTCATGCTGAAGCCGAAGTCGGTTGTAGTGGTCGGGTATGAGCTTTGTGATACGAGTGGCACGTTCTTCTGCCAATCGAAAAAGGCAGACATCGTGAGCAGACGACTGAAGGTGTAGTCGGCATTAATAGCGAGCTTGTAGGCTGTATTTCCGCTGGTTGCCGTAGAGATGGCAGTCTGGATATTACGGTTGATGGCATTCTGCATACGGAAGCTAAAGTCGACACGCAGGTTGAGGTCGTGGCTAACGGCTCCACGACGCGAGTTACTTGAATTATTCTGTTGCTGCTGAGTGTTCTCCTGCTGGTCGTCACCCTTCTTCTTAGATTTCTTCTTACTCTTCGCACTTGGGTCCTGTATGCGCTTTGCACCAAAGAGACTGATATCCTTAATTTTGTAGCCGAAGCCCACTACGATGTCGTTTGAGTAGTTTTCGGTAAGTGTAACGGAAGTAATCGAGAGATTCAGAGCACGAGTCTTACGATATTCCATCTTGGCTGTGATACCGCTGTTGAAGGTCATATCGACGCCAAGGAGCGGAGAGAACGACTCGTTGATGCTGACCGTTGACACATTATATACACTATTAGGAACAGGATTGCCGGAAGTGACATCCTTCATGAAGCCGAGATCACCCATGTATTCCATCCACGAAGTGTAGGAGTTGTATGCTCCGATGGTATAGATGCTCTTGTAGGCATGATTGATGTTGAAACTCTTGAAACGGTTGGCAAACCAGGATAGTTTGACGAGTCCGCTATAACGCAGAGTCCAGTTGGGCAGCATATGCCATACGGACGGGAATATATCGAGCGGACGCCTAACCGGGTCACCACCGCAATAAGCAGCAAGGAAGGCTGGTATCAAGACGTCGGCAGAGTGAGGACTTACCTCTCCGTTGGTCGGGTCGAATTTCTTACCTGAGAGATCGCCGAATCCAGCCGGATAGACTGCATCGGCATACTGACCCTCAACACGCTCACGCACGATAGGGATGTATGAGAGGAACTTTTCGAACGGCTTAGAGGCATAGTTATTGTCAATGTTACCAGGATTGGAGAATGCCGTCTTGATGGACATCGTAGTCATATTGAAACTACCACTACGGGTTGAAGGCATGCCACTATACATAAACTGTACACTCTTGGCACGGTTCTCCGTACGGCTCGCATTGAGATCAATCTTCAGGTCGCGAACAGGTTCGAGGGTTACCTTAACCTGTACGTCAGTCATATTACTGATTGTAGCAGGAGTGGTAATGGAAGAGTCGTTGGTCATGAGCCATCCCCTATCGGCAGCTTTCTGGATATAGTCGTCACCAATCATACCGAAGGCAAAAGCAAGTCCGGGCGAGAGTCCGGCATCAGTCTTCTTCTGTCCAAAAGCATCGCCTATCTCCGTTCTGAATCCCGGCAGAGTCATTGCGTAAGTGTTACGATAGGATATGCTGGCTTTGCGTACTAACATAAGTGCACGAGCCACAACCTGAGCGGCTTTGTACCAGGTCTGATTCTCGAGCGGCTCCTTAGCCACTACGTTGACCTTCAGTTTAAGTGATTCGATTTTTGCAGGAGGCTGAATGGAATCAAGAGAGTCTGTCTCAACCTTTGCTACCGGTTTTGGAACGAACGGCTTAATCTCGATGGTATTTTCATCCTTCTTCTTATATTTCAGTTTGTAGGTCTTGCCGTTTTCAGTAGTGGCACGGACGATAAGGCGCTTCGAGTTCTGTCCGTGTTTCAGTTCGAGCGGAACGGAGTCGGTCAGCTGTATCTCCTGACTGAAACCCTTTGTCTTCTTGCCGTTCTTGTCGTCGGCAGATTTTTCGCCTTCAGCGCCATCCTTTCCTGAATTTCTCTGATTACGCTGATTGGTCTGGTTGCGCTGATTAGCTTGATTGCGTTGGTTTTTGTTCTGACCAGAGAAACGTTTCTGAGCATCATCGAGGAACTTCCACTTAGAGTAGAGTTTTTCAAAGTTGATGTCACCTGTCAGGTTTATCGTACGTTGAGTATTGGCTATGTTTCCGAGTGAAGAACCGTCCTGGAGTTCAGTTCCGCGTTTCCAACCATAGCTAGAACTGTATGCTCCGTTGGCTGACATGTAATCGACGATTGGAATCTTGGCAAGCGGAACAGCATAGGAAGCACTGAATGTAGAGTTGTATGTGAGAGGACGGCCAAGTGACCAGAAACTACGCATTACGGAGTCTTTCCATGCGGAATAGTCATCGGGATAGAGATTCTTGTTCACCACGCGGTATGGTTCCTCGATTTCAGCATGAGTAGCCGAAGTGTAAGTCATCTTCAGACTCTTGAATATATCCCAACGGAGGGAGAGTTCACGATTCCACAGAATCTGGTCGCTCCATACTACAGGCAGTTTACTGTTGGCACCCGCTTCGAGGTCGCGCTCCTGATACTCGTAGTAGTGACGCTGGATGTCGGTATTGAACTGGAAACTCTGAGGCAGGTACTGCAGGTTCTGTGCCTTGATGATATCGAGCCACTTCGACTTTCCTTTCAGATTTTTCCACGGTTCCAACGTCTTGTACTTCGGAGTATAAGAATAATTGAAGGCATACTTCCATGTCTCGTCATTCTCATAGACAGTAGTCTTACCTGTAATATACTTCTTGCTGTGAGCATAGCTGATGGCGAAGTTGGTAGGGTCCCACGGCATCGGTTTGCGACTACGGACACTCGACTTCCAGTTGGAGAGTGAGAGATTCCTGTTCTTGGTCACCGTCTCGGCTATGCTGTGAAGAGAGTCTTTCTCAGCCTTAGTACTGAGGTTGTCGAATGCGTCCTTGAGCAGGATATCCGTATCGAACGGATTATACTTCGGTGCTATCTTCTGCCAACTGTATGAATAGTAGAAAGGTAACTGCATCTTCCACTTATCCGGGAAGAGTTTGCCAAGTTCGAGTTGGGTAGTGATGCTCCATTCGTACAGGTTATCGTCACGACGTTCGTTCACACTTTCTTCGATTCCACCGAAGCCGGCAGTCTCCACATGACCTGTCACGTTGACCGAACCAAAATCGGAAATCTGTACGTTAAGGTTTCCTTGTGCTGCCCAACCGCCCTCGTTGGTATAGTCCTGCAGACGGAGTTCGTTGACCCATACCTCTATATTCTTTGTAGCACGGCTATTGTTTCTCACACCAATCATCATGGTCTTCACCTCACCGAGTGACGGATTACCCATGATGCTGACCCGATTATTGGGACGTGAGCCGTCGTACTGGCGGAACAGTTCCGTATAACTTGCCTTTCCCTGCGAACGCAGACGGTTGCGCTGCTGCTTCAGGTCGGTGAATACGGTGAGGTCGATGTCCAGCATATTGGAATATGGCCATACAGCCTCACATCCTGCTGCACTATAAGTATCATAGTGTCCCTTGGGAGTCTTGTCGACCGGAATCTCATACTCGTAATAGTTGTTCTTGTAGTCGGAACCAAGACGGATGAACACGCTCATCTCCTTGTCGGCAACCAGGTCCTCCTCACCCTCAAGGGCATTGGCATGGATGAACATCTGCAAGTGCTTATAACGACGAAGGTCGATATGCATGGTCTTATATACGGCACGTGAATCACCGCTTGCAAGACCATTGACCGTAATGGACAGAGCCTGTTCGTTTTGCTGTGTGAGCTGAGGCTGCGACGGGTCAACCACACGGGTGATGCCCGGAGGCATTACATAATTGACTGGAGTCTTACTGTTGTTCTCCTCGATATTGACAGCTGCCACACTCATCACACCTGTATCACTTGGTTTGTCACCTGTATAAAGAGGTTTGTTGTATGGTCGCCACTCACCACGAACGAGGTCGAGACTTGCAAAACGGAGTATGACAGGACGCTTGAAGTTTGTCATGTACATTCGCATAAAACGTATGCTCGTCTTGTCGTTGATGGTACCGATTGTAGAGTCTGCTTCCTCAACAGGAATACGGATGAGATACCACGTACACTTTGCATCCTTAGTGCTACCATTGCGCAGTTTAGCAGTATATTCACGCTTATCAACCACATACTTCGAACCCACATTAAGTGCGGCAGGAGAGATTTCCACATGATAGCTGTAGTACTTCTCGTACTCGTCCATAGTGTAGTCCGAATTCACATCTTCGTAGTCAGGGCTCGACTTATAAGCAGTGGAATAACTTTCGCCACCACTCGAGTATGGAGAGTTACCTTCAACCATGTTAATACGCTTGTAACGGTCGAGGATGGAAACCTGTGCGGCATCATAATCGCTTCCACGGAAGTAATGGTAGTTATCGCCCGCGGGGTCGTTCCATATAGCGTCATAGACGGTCTCCGACACCTTACTCTTCATTTCGTTCAGATAGTCGGCATATGCACCGAATGTACGCTCGTCGCTATCATTAAGTCCGTCGAGACCTATATCCTGCTGACTGCGGGCACCGCTCTCGTTCGAGAACGAGTAAACCACACTCTTCTCGCTCGGCATCCTACCCCACACCGTTTCAAGATAATTCGTATTTCCGTTCACGGCGTTACCGCTTTCGTATGCTTTCTTTCCATCCTTAAGAATGTCTTCGCTCACCTCACCGAGGTTAATGTAGAGGTCACCACAGAAATCAGCGATATTCGTACTGTCCTTCGTATAGATGAAGGGGTCCAGCATCCAGAACTCGATATACTGCACATTGCTGGTTTCGAAGTCGCTTGTATCCAGTTTTCTCATCATACCACCCCAACGCTTCTCAGGATTATTCAGATTACCGTTGAAATCGACATCTGTATCAAGATTGTACGGACCACGCTCGCTCGGATAATATGCCAGGTTCAGGATATCGAGTGTGTTGCTCTCGCCATAGTTAGTCTCACGGTTCGTATAAATTTCCTGCACATAAACCTCACGGACATAGTGGTTTGACAACTGGTCGAGGTCAGTCTTGATATGTGCCGGAGTCAGTGAACTGCTTCTACGGGTAAAGAGCGGGTCAATCATGTACCATGCCAGATGAGCACGGTTCTTACCATAATCTATATTATTAGGCAGTGCCGATTCGGTGAACGAGTGCGGTGTACTGGAAATCATCCATTCCTTCGGAGCAATGACACTGATATTGCTCTTTGTCTGTTCGAAGTCGTCTAGATAGGATGCCCCACCCTGGGTATCGTTCGATTTGCCTGCTATAAGATGTGCAAACTCACCCGAGAACGAGACATTAGAAGGAGCACTGAGGTCGAGCAGCGGTATCTTATCGAACATATTAGTGAGCCATTGCGACTGCTGTTTCCAGTTCACGTTCAGTCCCCAGAGAATATTGTTCAGAGGTTCGGCACCCATAGCCACCTTCGAAGTCAGTGGTTTTTCCGTCAGTCGCATCAGTGTACCGCCTATCGAGAAGTTCTTCGAGAAGTCATACTGCCAGTTCAGTCCGAGCATCGTCTTACGCATCGAAGCATACTCCGACTGACTCTCCAGACTGACGTTCACATTCGTTCCGGCATCGATGATACTCTGATTGATGATGGTTACCTTACCCAGCGTGTAATCGACAGTATAGTCGCTACCCTCGGTAAGTGTCACACCACCTGCTGTCACCGTCACCGAACCCTGCGGGATATTCATGCTTCCCAAGTCAATCTCCGAACCCGACGAACCTTTGTATTCACCTGTCAATACGAACTTATTCTTCTCCGATACCTGCTTAGCCTTTATCTTCGTGCTGTCGTACAGTTCGTCGTAGCAATACTTGTCGGCCACATCCTTTCCGAACTTCTTCTCCAGCTTCTTCCTGAGCCACTTACCGAACGGTTCGGCTACAGGGAACACGATACGTCCCGTATTGGTCTGGATAGTATAGCCATCGAGGAAGTCGAACTTTCCGTTAGGGTGCATCTTTTCATTATCGTCAAGTCGGTCAAGGTTCATCACACGGAGCAACGTTGTGTCCTTATAAGCCCCTTCGGGGATATATGACATATATACACCCGTCGTATCACTCAGGTACTTGATGTCCATCTTGAACTTCTCCCTCTGTATGCTAAGCGCATTCAGTGCATACACATTCTTCATCATCAGTCCCCACGTACGCAGCGACGGAGCATTGTTTACAGGTTTCAGCAGTTTTACGAACAGACCACGCTTATTATCCTGAATATCGGTTGAGAACTCACCCACCTGATATGTCTGTCCGCCATACGTATATTCATAAGCGATGGCAAGACTCTGGCTCGGTTGCAACATAGTCTTCAGCGAGATGTATCCCAAGTGAGTATTCACTGTATATTCCGAACTACTGAGCAGACGGGCATTCTCAATCTTCTCATAGTCTGTACTACCCTCCAATGCCACCTTAAAACCGTTGACATTCAGTTGCGACATAACCTGTGTGGTCTGATCCATGTAGCGGGCTCTCACATTGTCGCTATCGTTAACCATCGTTGAATACAGGTCGTTCGCACCATTATACGGCAACAGACCACCCGTGGCAGTCCAGTAAGTATTTTCCAGATTCGTGCTCTCAGCCAAATCGACGAAAGCCACGAGGTCGCGAGTGTTCGTAGTAGCACCACCCGTATTCGTCATCCATACCTCAACACGTTGCAGTGTAACTCCACTCATGATATTCGGCAGTGTGGCACACCATGTATCATACTTGTCGTGGAAGAAATTACCAAGGAAGAAATGGCGGTTTTCATCGTAGTCGAATGCCTCAATCTCGAAGTCGGTGAGCTGCGTACCGCCCTTCGTACCCACACTCTTAGTCTGCGACTTCTTCTGACTCACTACCGCCTGCAGCGAGAGTTTTCCGAACTGAAGGTCTGTCCTGATACCAAACAGTGACGTAGCACCCTTGATGAGGCTTGAATTCGTCGGGAACGTCACGTTACCTGCCTCTAACAGTTTCACTATGTCGTCTTCCTTACCTTCGTATGCCAACTTCAGATTCTTAGTATCAAAATCGAATGTAGCATCCGTGTTGTAGTTCAGGTTAAAGTTCATCCTGTCACCTACCGAGGCATTGAGCGACACATTTATCTTCTCGTCAAAATCGAAAGCAGTGTTCTTCCTGTTACGCTCAGACAGTGACGGGTTATCTGTGAACGTGCGCTTATAACCCATCTTCAGTTCAGCCGAACCCTGAGTCTTCACCTGCACACCACCAGGGCCGAAAATCTTCTCCGCCGGTCCAAGGTCGAAATGCATATTGGAGAAATCGAACTTACTCTTACCCTTTGTCTGTCGGAGTGAGTCGTTACGCATCTTGAAATAAGCATCCATCGACTTTCTCTCCGTCCACTTCAGATATTCCTCCGGAGTCATCAATGTCGGAGCACTCAGGAATCCGTCACCCAACTTCGTACCCACACGATACATATTCGTCTTTTCCACGTACTCACCTTCATCCTGCTTCAGATTCTCCGGGTCATCAAGGTCCATGCTATATTCATCCGGGTGTTCACCATGCAGATAGTCGGTCTTCCTTACCTTGACAGTATCACCCATTGAAGATTGACCATTGACCATTGACCATTGACCACTGGCAGCTTCAGCCTCTCCCATAGACACACTAAAAGCACTATTCGTCATATTTCCGGCGATAGTGCTAATGCTCAGGCAGAGGAGCAACCCATATACTATGTTCTTTTTTGTGCGCACGTACTAATTATAACGTACACACCGCAGAATTATTGTATTACATCATCTTCAATGCCTGCTTAATGACCTTCTCAACAGGAAGAGAAGAGTCTTCTTTGAGGATGGAACGAATGACTTTACTGGCTGGAGCAGGAGGGAAGCCGAGGGCACGCATAGCATCGAGAGCCTCATTATACACCTCATTATTGATGGCAGCTGTTTCCTCAGCTTTAGAAGAAACGGAGCCGTCGGAACCCAATGCAAGGGTTGTCACTTTGTCTTTCAACTCTACAATGACACGCTGGGCTGTCTTGGTACCGAGTCCCTTGACGGTCTTAAGCATACGTTCGTCACCATTCATGATGATAGTAGCCAGTTCGGAGACAGAAAAACTGCTGAGCATGGTGCGAGCAGTATTTCCACCGACTCCGCTGACACTGATAAGCAGGAGAAACAATTCGCGTTCAGTTTTTGAAGCAAATCCGAAGAGAGTCCACGCATCCTCACGTATAGACTCATACACATACAGCAGAGCATCCTGTTTACCCTGCAAGGCAGAGAAAGTATTAACAGAAATATTGCACAGATAACCCACTCCCGCACACTCCACAGTAGCAGTCGCTGGCGTCAGTTCGGCAAGAGAGCCCTTTACGTATTCGATCATATTTACCAAAGTTTGCCGCGAAGATACATATTTATGAACGAATTACCATGTACATCGTATTTTTTTTCTGCATTTGTTGTTTGTGGGTAATAATAATTTTATACATTTGCAACATAAATCTGAAAACTATGGAACAGTATAATGGTACCATTTCTCAAATTATCGGACCTGTTGTTGACGTCTATTTCCCAGCTGAGAAATTGCCGCGTATTCATGATGCATTGGTTATAGAACGCCCCGACGCGCTCAGATTGGTCATCGAAGTGCAACAGCATTTGGGTGAGAACACTGTACGCTGTGTTTCTATGGAAAGTACCGACGGACTGCGCCGAGGCATGGAAGTGAAGGCAATGGGACGTCCTATCACAATGCCTATAGGTGAACAAGTTAAGGGACGACTGATGAATGTCAGCGGTGACCCTATCGACGGAATGGAAGCAATGAGTCGAGAAGGAGCCCTACCCATTCACCGCAATGCTCCTAAATTTGACGAATTGTCGCCTTCCCAGGAGATTCTCTACACAGGTATCAAGGTGATTGACCTTATCGAACCATACGCAAAGGGCGGTAAAATCGGACTTTTCGGTGGTGCAGGTGTAGGCAAGACCGTGCTCATACAGGAACTTATTAACAATGTAGCAAAACGAGGCAATGGTTTTTCAGTGTTTACAGGTGTAGGTGAACGTACCCGTGAAGGAAATGACCTGCTGAGGGAAATGATTGAAAGTGGTGTCATACGCTACGGAGAGAAATTCAAAGAGGCAATGGCAGAAGGCAAGTGGGATCTCTCACTCATCGACAAGGAAGAATTGAAGAATAGTCAGGTGTCGCTTGTATTCGGTCAGATGAACGAACCTCCTGGTGCACGTGCCAGTGTAGCATTGAGCGGACTGACTGTTGCAGAGTCGTTCCGTGACTCGGGTAAGGCTACAGGCGAAAAGAAAGATATTCTGCTGTTTATAGACAATATTTTCCGTTTCACCCAAGCCGGCAGTGAAGTATCGGCGCTGATGGGTCGTATGCCTTCAGCAGTAGGTTACCAACCCACACTCGCCAGTGAAATGGGACAGATGCAGGAGAGAATCACATCTACAAAGAACGGTTCAATCACCTCGGTTCAGGCTGTCTACGTACCCGCCGACGACCTTACAGACCCTGCACCGGCAACTACATTCTCCCACTTGGATGCAACGACGGTGCTCAACCGTAAGATTGCCGAACTGGGTATTTATCCTGCTGTGGATCCACTGGACTCCACAAGTCGAATGCTCGACCCCAATATAGTAGGAGAAGAACATTACAATACGGCACAGAAAATCAAACAGATTCTGCAGAGACAAAAGGAATTGCAGGATATTATTGCCATTCTGGGTATGGAGGAATTGTCGGACGAAGACAAACTGACAGTAAACCGTGCGCGAAAAGTTCAAAGATTCCTAAGTCAGCCGTTCTCCGTAGCACAACAGTTTACAGGAGTACCTGGCGTAATGGTAAGTATTGAAGATACAATCAAGGGATTCAAGATGATTCTCAACGGCGAATGTGATGATCTGCCAGAACAGGCATTCCTGAATGTTGGAACCATCGAGGAGGTCTTTGAAAAGGCAAAGAAACTTAAAGAACAATTAGCATGAAACTGACAGTCATTACACCCCAAGGCATCAGCTACGATGGAGAAGTGGCACGAGTTCAGTTCCGTTCCACAACCGGACTGATGGAAGTGCTGCAAAACCATGCCCCTATGATTGCAGAGCTGAAGGCAGGGAAAATCGTGACTGACAAAGACGAAATAGAATGTGGGGAAGGAGTAGTAAAGGTGTTAAACAACGAAATAGAGGCTGTATGCGAGTGAAGTTGCAGTTGATAGCTACCATTATCAGTGTGATAGGAATTGTGGGAGGAGTGATATGCAAGAAGTTTTATCCTGAATATTGGACTGATTCATATCTGGTAAGCATCATATTCTTCTGGGTGATGGAAATGGCGATGTCGTTTATACTGGACAAGTTTGAACCACACATCAACAAGCCGACTTTGGAAGGGAAGCACTTCATGAAGGTCTATATGATAGCAAAGGGCATCAAACTGACCTTGACTATTATAGTCATCGTAGCAGTTGGAGCCGCCCTGACGGGAACAGATTCAAGGAAAACCATGGTGTTTACCTTATCGGCAGTGGTGCTGTACCTCCTTCATTTGGCAGGTGAGACATTTGTCGTAACAACAAAGAAAACTAAATGATACGCTTTATATACATATTTCTGTTTGCAATACTGTCTCTGCCACTATCAGCGACGGGCACGGACGGGGATGCGGAAGGTAAAATCAACGTAAAGGAGATTATCTTCGGCCACCTTTCCGACGCATACGAATGGCATATAGCAGGCGATGTAGTCCTGCATCTGCCATGTATTGTATATAGCGGCGAAAACGGATTGAAGGTGTTCTTGTCGGACAAACTTGAAGGCGGAGAAGAATATGAAGGCTATCACATAGACAGCGAAAGCGGAAAAATTGTCAATGCGGCAGGGGTACGTCCTTTCGATATCTCCATTACAAAGAATGTCTTAGAACTTTTCTTTGTCTGCATTCTGCTTTGTACCGTAATTCTGCTCACGGCTGCATGGTATCGCAGAAACGGATACAAGAAAGCTCCAGGCGGATTCGTTGGAATGATTGAGGTGGTAATCAACTATATCGACAAGGAAGTAGCTCAAGCCAGCATCGGACAGGGATACGAAAGGTTCTCGCCTTATCTGCTGACAGTATTCCTTTTTATTCTTACCTGTAACCTACTCGGATTAATACCCGTATTCCCCGGAGGAGCCAACCTGACAGGTAACATAGCTGTAACGCTTACATGCGCGATAACAGCATTTATTGCTATAAACGCATTTGCACCAAAAGAGTACTACAAGAGCATCTTCTGGCCTAATGTTCCACTTGCGCTCAAGGCCATTCCGCTGATGCCAACCATCGAATTCATCGGTGTTTTCACCAAGCCTTTCTCTCTGACTGTCCGTCTCTTTGCCAACATCATGGCAGGACATATCATCATACTCTCGTTGACGAGCATCATATTCATCACCTGGCAGGTAGGTCCTGCCATAGGAGCCCCAATGACTGCAGTCAGCGTTGCATTCTGCATTTTCATGAATTGTCTCGAACTGCTCGTAGCATTCATACAGGCATACGTATTCACTATATTAACTGCCAACTTCATCGCATTGGCACAACACGAAGAATAAACAATATAACTTAAAACTATAAACATTATGATTTTAGAAGCAGCAGCAGGCGCAGGCCTTGCAAAGTTTGGAGCAGCAGTAGGTGCTGCAATCGCAGTTATCGGAGCCGCTATCGGTATCGGTAATATCGGTAAGACATCGGTTGAGAGCATTGCCCGTCAGCCAAGTGCCGCAGGCGACATCCGTACTTCAATGATTCTGACAGCAGCCTTCGTTGAAGGTGTAGCTCTGTTTGCTATCGTTGTATGTCTTTTAACTTTGTTCTTCTAACCGCACAATGGGATTACTCACACCTGACCCCGGGCTGTTATTCTGGATGGTCCTCTCGTTCGGTGTCGTCTTCTTCCTGCTGGCAAAATTCGGTTTTCCAGTCATAGTCAAGGCACTGAAGGACAGACAAGAATTTATAGCAGCATCATTGCTCTCTGCAAAGCAAGCCAACGAAAAGTTGGCAAGCATCCAGGCTGAGGGTGAAGCGTTGTTGCAGAATGCCCGTGAACGTCAGCAGGACATCATAGCCGAAGCGATGTCGGAAAAAAAGAAAATCGTGGAGGCTGCAAAGAAGGAAGCCGAAAGCGAAGCTCATCGTATAGCGGAAGAAGCTGCAAAGAGTATAGAAACAGCTAAGGCAGAAGCACTGAAAGACGTACATGATGAAGTGGCAGGTCTGGCATTGCAAATTGCAGAGCAGGTATTGCGCACCAAGATGGAGGATCGCGCTGAACAGCAGGCAGCCATAGAACGAATGCTTAAGGAATTATGAATATAGGAAGTATAGCGACACGTTATAGCAGAGCACTCTTTGAGGAAGCTCGGGAAAAGTCGGTAGATAAATACATCTACGACTATTTGGGTGCGCTATACAATAATATCAGCGCAGTTCCTGAAGCACAGAAAGTCTTATTGAATCCACGAACCAAGAAAGACCATAAATTCAAGCTATTACTTATAGCCAGCGGACTGAAGCAGGACGAAAAGGGCAATAAACCAGTTTCATCGGCAAATGGTGCAGATTTATATCAACGCTTTCTGTGGTTGGTAATGAAACATAATCGAATCAATCTCATGCGTTTCATTATCTTCGTGTATCAGGACATGTATCGCAAGCATCACAACATCGATCACGTGATATTTGCTACTGCAAAAGAAATTGATAAACCGCTCGAACAAAAGGTAATTGATAAAATACACACGATAACAGGCAGGGAAGTAGAACTGGAAACAAGGATTAAGCCTGACCTGATAGGCGGTTTCTGGGTAGTCGTCGATGACAAGTTGTACGACTTCAGCTATCGTACCAGATTGCAAAACATCAGAAAATCATTATGGAACAAATAAAGGTAAGCGAAGTAACGGCTATGCTGCGTCAGCAGTTAGCTGAGATAGAAAAAGAAGACGCACTGGGCAGCGAAGCCGAAGTGGGTTTGGTATTGCAGGTGGGTGACGGCATTGTCCGTATCTTCGGTCTGAACAATGCTGAAGCAGGCGAACTCCTAGAGTTTGAGAACGGTATGCAAGCCATCATCATGAACCTCGAGGAAGATAACGTAGGTGCTGTGCTGTTAGGTCCTACCGACAATATCGAAGAAGGTGACATCGTGAAGCGTACAGGCCGAATCGCATCTATCGCAGTAGGCGAGGGCTTGATTGGACGCGTTGTAAATACGCTTGGTCAACCTATCGATACTCCCGACCCTATTTCTGGTGAGCTGTTTGAAATGCCACTCGAGCGCAAAGCCCCTGGAGTAATTTTCCGTCAGCCGGTAAACGAACCGTTGCAGACAGGTCTGAAAGCCATAGATGCAATGATTCCTATCGGACGCGGTCAGCGAGAACTTATCATCGGTGACCGCCAGACCGGTAAGACTGCCATCGCAATAGATACCATTATCAACCAACGCAGCAATTACGAAGCCGGCAAACCTGTATATTGTATATATGTAGCCGTAGGACAGAAAGGTAGTACAGTGGCCTCAATAGTCAACACTCTGCGTCAGAAAGGTGCAATGGACTATACCATAGTATTAAGTGCTACAGCCAGTGACCCAGCTGCCATGCAGTATTTTGCACCTTTTGCCGGAGCTGCCATAGGTGAGTACTTCCGCGATACCGGTCGACATGCTTTGGTTGTGTACGACGACCTTTCTAAACAGGCTGTTGCTTATCGTGAGGTATCACTTATCCTGAAACGACCATCAGGACGCGAAGCTTACCCAGGTGACATATTCTATCTGCACAGCCGTCTGCTGGAACGCTCCGCAAAAATTATCTCCCAACAGGAAGTGGCAGAGAAAATGAACGACCTGCCACCAAGCATGAAGGGAAAGGTGAAAGGTGGTGGTTCACTTACAGCCCTGCCTATCATCGAGACTCAAGCAGGTGACGTGTCAGCATATATTCCAACCAACGTCATTTCCATTACCGACGGACAGATTTTCCTTGAAACAGACCTCTTCAACGAGGGTATGCGTCCAGCCATCAATGTCGGTATATCAGTGAGCCGTGTAGGTGGAAACGCACAGTTGAAAGCAATGAAGAAAGTGGCAGGAACACTGAAGATTGACCAAGCTCAGTATCGCGAACTGGAATCGTTCAGTAAGTTCGGAGGTGATATGGATCCCGTCACAGCATTCACAATCGACAAAGGTCGCAAGAACTCCCAACTTCTCGTTCAGAAACAATATAATCCTATGCCTGTCAGCGAACAAATCGCCATACTCTATATAGGTACCAACGGGCTGCTTCGCGACATCCCTGTTGAGAAAGTGTCGGAATTCGAGATGAAGTTCCTCGACCTTCTTCGCACGAGACACAAGGAAGATGTACTGCAACCTCTGAGCGAGGGAAAGATAGACGATAACATAACCAAGATAATTAAAGATACTGCAGCTGCAATCAAAGTTGAATAGTTATACAATTTGTACATTATAACAAATGGTAAATTGTACATAATATGGGTTCGCTAAAAGAAATAAAAGCACGTATTGCATCTGTACATAGCACTCAGAAGACAACCAGTGCCATGCGCATGGTTGCGAGTGCCAAGCTGCGCCGCATCCAAACGCTGACACAGAATTTTCAGCGCTATTCTTCGGCTTTGCGTTCCATTACCGATCAACTTGGAACTACCAATAGTGAACAACTGGCAGCTGATAGTATCGCACTCATTCCAATTTCTTCCAGCAGTGGACTGTGCGGTGCGTTCAACAGCAATATTGCAAAGGCGACAATCACACAACTTGAGACTTACAACAAAGAAGGAAAGAAAGTTATGGTGATGCCTATTGGCAAGAAGATAACAAAAGAAATAGGCAAACTGAAAGATCAACCAACCGACACGACCTACAGCACAATGAACGAACTGGTAGGAAAAGATGGGGTCTATTCAGAAATACAGTCGTTCATAGCATTGCTTCAGCAGATGTATCGCGAAGGAAAGATACAGAAAGCAGAAATCATATACTACCATTTTATCAGCACAGGAAAACAGGCGATAGAGACCAAGGTTTTACCTCTCAACCCACCAACAATTGTCAATTCCAAAGATACTGAATCCTTAAATTCTAAAGATTTCATCACCGAACCCTCTCCACAGGAACTCATCAACATACTTCATCCCCGGATGCTGAATGCCGAGATGTACAGCATACTGCTCGATGCCGCATCAAGCGAACACGCAGCACGAATGATGGCTATGCAGACTGCAGATGACAATGCCAACGAACTGTTGCAGGAACTCACGCTACAATACAACAAGACACGTCAGCAATCCATCACCAACGAACTCATTGATATGATGGGCGGTAAAGTAAATAATTAAAGCCTCTCCTACCCTTCCCTTATGGGGAGGTCTTTAACTTATATCATTCAGACAACAAAAAAATCATTATATGAACAGACTAAAGTTACTGGTTTTCACATTATTTATATTGTCATGTAATGCCGATATTATAGCCCAAACCGATAATGACGAGACTTCCACCGAACTTAACGGAGGAAAGAAAAAGAAGTCGTTCGGTCAGAAACTGCTGACTCCAATAAAATGGATTGGTGAGAACTGGACTGCCAGCGATCCGCGCTATGCGGTGCCTTCGTTCTACAACTGGGCAGGACAGATTCAGAACACAACATCGTTTGAGTGGCTCCGATTGAATACAGAGGAAGGCATAGACATCAACATGAATTCAAAAATCAGCAACCGTATTGGTCCGTATTTCGGTTGGCGATGGATATTCTTTGGTGCAACAATCGACTTGTCCAGCATTGGCAAACCTTCTACACGAAAGAACGAATTCACACTCTCTATTAACTCTGCACTTTTCAACATCGACCTTATACGTCGACGTACAGGTGGTGACTTTAACATCAATAAACTACACATCAACAACGGCTACGTAGATGACGACTTTGCTGATATCTTAAGGGATTACGACTTGGGTGACTACATTAAGAATAGTCTCACAGGTGTGAACATAAATTATTTTGTGAACCACAAGAAATATTCTAACCCTGCAGCATTCAGCAATGGAGCCATACAGCTGCGTTCGGCTGGCTCCCCTATCATAGGTCTTGGTTATACCCACCAGAATGTGCAAAGCGACTTCTCCGACATCATTACCGAAATGTTTGGCAGCCTGCTGATTGAAAACCCTTATACTGATGTCACCGAAGAAGACATTGAAGGATTAGCTAACCTATGGGATGAAGATGAAAACAAATACTACAACAAGTTGGCCGAATACATGGAAGACGCATGGGATTTCTTCAAGGAAATAGATAAAGAGAACGGACACAACACGTTGACAACACTGATTACAAACCGTATCCCTACGAAGACAACTATCGACGATTGGCACTTACAGCTCGGATATGCATACAATCTGGTATTCTCTCGCCGTCTGCTGTTAGGTCTCTCAGTTATTGCATCTCCTGGTATAAAACGCGTTCGTGCCTCGAACGAAGGTAGTACTACCTACTGTATGGCCGACTACTACTCCGATATTATCCAGCGTAAAGAAGGTCGCACAGTAGATCCAAATTACTTCCGCTACCATTACGATCAAACTCAGGTAAACGTCAACCTATTTGCACGTGCCAGTCTCACATGGAACTACAATCGATGGAGGGCAGGATTCCTAGCTACGTTCAGCAACTACTTTTTCAAAAAGGGTAGTATGAAGGTGAGCAACGGCTTCGGAAATTTAGCTGTTTATGTAGGCTATTGCTTCGGAAGGAAAAAGGAATACCGTCACGGCGGTGCAATGCGCGAGGATTATATAAAGGCTGCACTTACGAAGAGTCAGATAGAGGAGATGAAGGATACGATGCCTAAGAGCAATATCAACGATGGCGGAGCGTATCTGTTGGCTGGAGGAAAGAAAACAAAGTACCATACAGACGAGTTCAACGTATCTGTGTTCGGATGTGACCTCGTGGCGGGTCCCGACGGAAGGTTCGGATGGTATGAGATCCAGGATGGTTACGTAGCACCAGGTCAGGATACGGAAGGCAGACTCCGCTCAGGTACTGTTGTTGAAGTGGATAAGAACGGAAAGTTCCGTTGCGAAGCCGGACACGACAACAGCATACGTGCCGGAAACTGGTGGAAGTCCCAGCTTTCCATAGACCAGATTCCTAACCACTGGTATCCCGAAATGCTACACTATGCTTTGAAGGGAAAACTTACCCTCTATCTACGCGGACGCATCTTCGGAACAAAGAAACCCGTGAAGGTTGAATTTGATGATTTCTGTGTTAACCACGGAAAGGAGACAAACAGTTTCTATCAGATGGGTATACGTTCTTATAAATCCTATTCCACATATAGTATAGAAGGACATGCCGAGATAAACGGCAAAGACTGTCGTGTGTACATAGAACAGAAGAAACGCGGAAAGCTGACCAACATGTATGTGGCACGACTGTACGAGTCAAACAAGAACTGGATGCAATCGATTGACGGCAACCGACCAATCAGCACATTGTCAATACCGGGCACCCACGACTCAGGTACATCCGGACTGCCTGAACAGCCGGCTGCCATCTTCCGTGCCGGACATACTCAGAACTTCTCTATCCCCGCACAGACGGCTGATGGTATACGTGCTTTCGATATTCGTCTGAAACGCGACCTGCACTACGGACACACCATGATATGTCGCGACCGTTTCGACTCTACATTGGTGGCTTGGGATAAGTTCCTGACAGATTACCCTTCGGAGTTTATCGTGGCTCTCATAGGTAGCGACGAGGGTGGCAAGTGGGGCGAAGAACTCACTGAAAACTACAAAAAAGTGATTAAGAAATATCCGCACCGATTCGTGGAGAATTTCAGTCCAGCGACCCCAATCGACAGTGTACGTGGCAAGATTCTCGTAATACGCCGTCAGGAGGAGTGTCCTTAC
>CACYGK010000025.1 GCA_902774005.1 uncultured Bacteroidales bacterium
GACCATTCGGTGGCATAAATATACGTGGTGCCATTGTCCAGTTTCTCGATATGGAACATGTCCTTATCGAACGTTAAAGTGGCAACCTTAACTATCTCTTTTCCAAAGGTATTCAAATGTATAATGATGAACATCAATAGGATATATAAATGTTTCATATCAATTTCCTTTTACGTTTGTGGTCGCAAATATAAGAATATCATACACATATATTAATGTACGAAGAGTGATAAACTTCATAAGATGCTAAAGAACATAATCATAAATCGTAGAATGAAACTTGGATATGCCACTTATCGGGCTAATGTTTTTATTCTATCCTTGATGTACATTCCCTTTGTTGGTGGAGCGGTAAGTTTACGTCCTTGCAGGTCGTAGATGTTGCCTGCGGGTTGGTGAGAGGAAGTGACGATGTTCCTGATGCCTGTCGTTGTGTAGTATTCTTCTCCCTGGTAATGGATGGTATATTTCCCGCTTGTCGGTGTCGGCAGTCCCTCAAAGGTAAAAACGTTCTTTCTTACAGCTTCTTCTCCGCCGTCAACCAGTGGTTCAAGTTCCCACCAATATAGGTAGTATATGTCGTCTCCTTCGCGATAAAAACATATATATTCGCGATGTGGCCATATCCATCTGGAATCCTCGAAGACTACGTTACCGTCCTCGTAGTAACATCGGGTAATATGGTAATTTGCTTCGTCATATTCGCCTGCATCAAATTCCTCATAGCTATCGGCCATCCACCCGGAATCATGAGTATATAAAGGGTCCATGTTGACATCGCGCGTAACGTACACTCCGAAATCATATTCCATCCATAGCGTCTGGGACAATTGCAAACCTTCGAGACTGTTTATCATGAAATGGTTGGTAAACGAGCCGAAATCCTCCAACCACTGGTCTGTCAGT
Source organism: uncultured Bacteroidales bacterium (assembly GCA_902774005.1). Lineage (GTDB taxonomy): Bacteria > Bacteroidota > Bacteroidia > Bacteroidales > Bacteroidaceae > Minthosoma. Next base: position 907 of record CACYGK010000025.1, read on the forward strand.
TTACCGTCAGTTGACTTAACGGTCATCAGTTTTTTAGAAACCAGATGTCCTTCTTCATCAAATAGAGGGTTGAAAAACATTACCATAGTGTCTTTAACAGCTTCAACTACCCATTCCATACCGTTAAATGTAGTAAAATGGTCACCGACGGAGAGGTTGAAGTCGAAGGCAAGAGTCTCTTTCTTGTTGTCAAAATCATAGATTAGTATCTGTTTGTCGGCCAATTTATATCCATAGGGCAGTTTGATAGGGTTGTAATGTTCGTAACGAAAAAGATAACCGTCATCATAAATACGTTGATATTCCACCTCGTTTTCTGCAGTTTCCGGAAGACTATGGTAATCTATAATTGCAGGCTTCACCTTTCCTTCTTCCATTACAGCCATCGCCCAAAATTGCAGGGCGTACAGTTCGATGGAACTAGCCGAAAATAGAATAGTAAATAAGATGCCGAATATAGAATAGTGTTTCATATCAATTTCTTTTTACGTTTGTGGTCGCAAATATAAGAATATCATACACAATATATTAATGTACGAAGAGTGATAAACTTCATAAGATGCTAAAGAACATAATCATAAATCGTAGAATGAAATATGGATATGCCAGTTATATGCGACATTTTAATATTTTCACGATGTCTTTTGCAGATGTCAGGGATTTGTTTTATGTTGGCTTCGCCTAAAAAGCCATTCAACAACATGTGGACTGCGAAGACAAGAGCACCCTCCCAATTCGGGAGAGTGCCTATGTAACCCGGGCAATAGAGGATGTCCGCAAACGTGATATTCCGAACCGTAAGCGTGTGACCAGTGTGACCGCTGTGACCTGTGACTTTAAGGTCTTTCACACGCTCGCTCAGCTTACATAATACCTCTTACATCATACATCTTACATCTTACCTCACACGAAAAACACCTTAAGGTCACAGGTCACACAGGTCACAACGGTCACAGCATACTCACGAAGCGGCAGGCTCACATTCCTCCCTTTGCCTTCAAATATTTGGTGTAAGCAACGAGGTAGTTGCAGCGGGCTTCGACAGAACTTGCATTTGCCTGCTGCCAGAGGGCTTGGGCTTCGAGATAGTCGGAGAGGGGTTCGGTGCCTACCTCGTAGTGTTTCTTGGAAAGACGCATATTCTCGGCTGCCTGCTCTACGGATTTGTTTGTAACCTGAATCTCAAGGGCGGCTTCCTGCAGGAGGTTGGTTGCCTGGAGGAGTTCGAGCTGCATCTTCTCGTTGAGATCCTGCTGCTCCATCTGCGAAATCTGGTATGCGACCTTTGCAGAACGCACTTTCTGCATGCCTTCGCCGAAGTGAAAGAGTGGCATTCGGAATACTACACCCACTGTGGCCGATCCGTTTTTGAACACACGTTCACCCATGAGTTTCATGCCGTTCAGATATGAATACGCACCGAACAGGGCAAGATTTGGGAGGAAGTCGCTGCGGGTCAGTTTTATCTGCAGACGCGCCATTTCTGTCTTCTGGTTCAGAAGGTCATATTCAGGACGGTTGGAGATGTCGGCAGAACCATCCAACAGGAGGTTGTTGTCGGTCGGGATATTCAGTCCGTCGGTTGTCACGTCGATACGCTCGGTAAGTGGTGCTCCTATCACCTGGGCAAGATTCATCTGAGCCAGACGGTAGGCATTGTCTGCCTTCAGTATGTTCAGTTCTGCCTCGTTCTGCTTCACCTGCACCTTCAGCACATCGTTCTGGGTGCGCATGCCGTGTTTCACGGCATTGTCCACGGTTTTCCTCAGTTCATCGAGCACTGCCTTGTAACTCCTTGCCACACTGCCCATTTCCTTGGCACGGATACACAGCACATAGGCATTGTCGGTGTTCAGCAGAACTTCCTGTTCGGTGAGGCGTACTTTGTTCTGAGCCATCGACACTCCCAGTTTGTTCATCTTATAGCCGGCTGTAATCTTTCCTCCGGCATACAGCGGTTCTGTTACAGAGACTCCGGCTGTGAATACATTTCCTATCTTGAATTCGAGGAAGTCGTCAGGCACCTGGAATCCCTCTGCAATGCTCTTGAGACCTCCGACCAACGGGGTGTAAAGCGGGTTTGCAGCCAGCTGAGCCAACACGTTCTGAGCATTTGCTATGCCGCTGGCAAAGGTGGTGCTCAGGTCGGGGTTGATTGTGGTCTTACCCGTGTTGTAAAAGTCTGCAGCGATAATCTTGAAGTTAGGCAGGAAGTTGGTCTTCATCGCCTTCAAATCAGCCTCCTGTTTCTGAATCTGGAGCCTTGAGGACACGAGCGACTTGTTATACTCCAATGCCCTGCTCCGGCACTCATCCAGAGTCAGCGTTTCTGCCTGGACGCAAAAAAGTCCGCAGAGAAGAGCACTAACCGATACTATATATCTTTTCATAATCATTTCACTTTAAAGAAGAGTGCATAGAGCACTGGGATGAATATAAGTGTGATAAGTGTGCCGACGAAGAGTCCACCCATGATGGTGACTGCAAGTGCACCGAACATAGCATCGGGCAGGAGTGGTATCATGCCGAGGATGGTGGTGAGACTTGCCATCATGACAGGACGCAGACGCGACTTAGAACTCTCTATCAGGGCTGTACGCGGACGGATGCCCTGACTTATCTGCAGGTTTATCTCGTCCATGAGTACGATTCCGTTCTTAATCATCATACCTATGAGTCCGAGCACTCCGACGATGGCTACGAATCCGAAGGGTTTGCCGGAGAGTACTACCGACGGGATGACTCCTACGAGAATCAGAGGTATGCAGCAGAAGATGATGGTTGGTTTCTTGAAGTCCTTGAACAGCATGATGAGGATGAGAATCATGATGATGATAGCCATAGGGAAGGCATTGAAGAGGTACTTCATAGCTTGGTTGCTGGCTTTCTTCTCACCTTCCCATGTGAGGGTATAACCTGCCGGAAGTTCGATATTCTCTATCTCCTCGGCAATTGCCTTACGTGCATCCTCTGTACCTATGCCCGGACACGGACTGCACTGCAGGCGCTGGGTGCGCTGTCCGTTGTAACGGCATACGACGGGTTCTTCCCACAGGATGTCGATTCCGTTGGCAACCTGAAGGAGCGGAGTGGTCTTCGTAAGAGCACGGATGATATCTGTCTTTGTCAGGTTTCCGGTGAGGAGCTGCTGGATGGTTCCTCGATTGAGGTACTGACCGATACGTGGTGTGATGCTGAAGAGTTCAACTCCAGCCAGACGGCGCACATCTTTGCCGTCGGGGTCGGTACACTTCACATAGATATGTTCGACACGGCTGCCGTCGTAGAAACTGCCGACGGGTATGCCGCCCGTGTATGCCATGAGTGAGAGAGACACGTCGAAACGGGACAATCCGCTGCGACGAGCCAGAGGCTGACTGTAATCGACAGAGAGTACAGGTACTTTAGGTTCCCAGTCGGTTGTAGGCAGGAACACCTTATCGCTACGTTCGACGATAGCCATTGCGCTGTCGGTGAGACGGTGCAGGACTGCGGGGTCGGGACCGTGGAAGCAAGCCTCGATGGGGTACTTCTTGTACATCAGGTTGTAACGCTTGAACTTGACGTAGGCATCGGGGAACATGCGGTCGATTTCCACTTGCAGTTCGTCGATATGATCAACGAGGTCGGAAGGCGACTTGAAGTCGATAATCAGTTCGCCGTAAGCGATGGAAGGGGTCGGCATGCTTCGCACGAGGTTGTAACGGCTCGGAGCACCACCCAGCGAAGCTGTGATATGAGTGATGTAATCCTTCTTCTTCAGGTAACGCTGTATGGAGTCGAGGTCAGCCTCGGTCTGCAAGTAGTTATTGCCTTCAGGCAGTTTGTACTCCATATAGAGCTGGTCGTACTCCATATCGGGGAAGAACGCCTGATTGAGGAAGCGGTAGGAGTAGGCACTGACGAGGAACATGCCGATGGCGATGAAGACCATCATCCAGCGGTTGTGAATGCCGTAGCGCAGAATCTTTTCGAGTACGGTATAAGCCTTTCCCTTGTACAGGTCATCAGCTGCAGAGGCACTGTTCGACGTCTCTATCTGCTTCAGGTTGTCGGGAAGTGCCGAGTTGTGTCTGCCCTGAGGCAGGAGCCAGCGGTCTGCCAGGATAGGTACATGTACAAGAGCCAGAATCCAACTGAGCATCAGAGATACGGCTATGACGATGAAGAGGTCGCGCACATAAACACCCGCAGTATCGGGACTGAGGAAGATGGGCAGGAAGGCAAGGATAGCTATCAGCGTGGCACCCAGCAGGGGCATTGCCGTCTTCTTACCTATCGACGTGAGAGTCTCGAGTCGGGACTTGCCTCGTGCATGGTCAACCAGAATACCGTCGACGATGACTATGGCGTTATCGACAAGCATACCCATAGCAAGGATGAAGCTGGCAAGCGACACGCGCTGGAGGGTTCCATCGAAATTGTAGAGTACGAGAAGAGAACCGAACACGATGATTATCAGACTGAGTCCGATGATGATACCGCTCTTCAGTCCCATGAAGAAGACGAGGATGATTATCACGATGAGTACCGACTCGACGAGGTTCACCATGAAAGTGCTCAGGGCAGAATTGACACGCTCGGGCTGGAAGAACACCTTGTGAGTCTTCACTCCGGCAGGCAGACGCTTTTCAAGTTCTGCCATCTTCTCATCCACCAGTTTTCCAATTTTCACGACATCGAAACTCGACGAACAGGCGATGGAAATGCCGAGTGCACGTTCGCCGTCGTACGACATCTCGTTGCGTGTCACACTCTCATAACCCTCATAAATCTTTGCTATGTCCTTCAGGAGCAGTTGATCGTCCTCATGTCCCTGAATGACCACGTTGGAAATCTCCTCGACACTGTTGAGCTTATCGCTTACCGTGACACGTACCCTGCGGTTGCCATTATTGTAATAGCCGGCATAGCTGGTACTGTTCTGGTTGTTGAGAGTCTGGATGACCTCGATAGGCATGACACCGAGGTGGGTCATGCGGTCTTCAAGCAGTTCGATGTTGATACACTCGTTGCGGCGACCGTATATGCTGACACGTGTCACACCGTCGATATCATTTATCTCACGCTTTATCAGTTCGGCATAGTCAGCAAGTTCGTAGTCGCCCAATCCGTCGCCGGTCAAGGCATAGAACATACCGAACACATCGCCGAAGTCGTCCTTCACCATTGACACAGAGGCACCTTCAGGCAGTAAACTCTGAGCGTTCGTCACCTTACGGCGCAGGAGGTCCCACTCCTGTTCAATCTGATTGGGTTTCGTAGTGGTCTTCAGTTCGACGGTAATAAGGCTCAGGTCGGCATAACTGTTGCTTTCCACATGATCGAGCGACGCCATCTCCTTGATGGACTTCTCCAGGGGGTCGGTAACCTCGAGTTCGACCTGATGAGCCGATGCACCCGGATAGGTAGTGATGACCATTGCCTGGCGCACCTTTATCTCAGGGTCTTCCAGTTTGCTCATCGACGAATAGGCAAAGATGCCGCCTATCATCAGACAGAAAACCAGGAAGTTGACGAGGTTCTTATTGTCAAGTGCCCATTTACTTATATTCATAACATACCTCCTACGTTACTTTTTGAAGCCTTCTCCATTATCTCCACTTTCTCTCCCTCGGTAAGGTTATGGGCACCGGTGCGAACCACCTTCTCCCCTACTTTCAGTCCCTGCGAAATGGCAACCGTACCGTCAGGATTGATGAACTCCACCTTCACCTGACGCATTCTTACTACGTTTTCCTTCTCGTCGAGGACAAACACATGGGGAGTCTCATCCTCGGTGACCAGAGCCGTAGCCGGAATAAGGATATCGCCCGAATGGATGTCTTCACCGTCGGTAGCCCTTACCCGCTTGCCATAAACCATAGTTGACATACCAGCTGTGATGCCCTTATGGCTTTTGCCGTCTGCAAACTGCAAATAGACCTTATAGAGCTGGTTGGCATTTGCCTCTACATCCGTTCTAACGACTTTCAACGGGAACTGCTGCGAGCCGGTGACACTGAACGTGCAATAGAAATCGACGTATTCGTCAATGTGCATGAATTCGGTGGCAGGAAGTTCAATCTCAATCTCTATCTTGTCGGAACTACTCAACTCCACAACCGGCAGTCCCGCTGCAACGGCTTCACCGCTTTCGCGCAACTTACGTTTTACAGAGCCTGAGATGGGAGCCACGAGACGGGTATCGTTGAGCTGGTTGGTATGATTGCTGAGTTTCTGGGTTATCTGTTCCAGTCCGTAACGAGCCTTGTCGTAGTTCTGGGCTGTAGTACTTCCGTCCTCGTACATAGCGATAACACGCTCGGCATCAGCCTTTATCTGTTCGTACTCAGCCTTTGTGGCATTGAGTTGCAGACGGTAGTCACGATCGTCCATAACGGCAATCAGCTGACCCTTCTGCACACGGTCGCCCTCTTTTACGAGTACACGACTGATGGTACCACTGACGCGGAATGCCACGTTGACCTGATCAACCGAACGGGTGAGTCCGGCAAATGAAGTAGGAGGCAATACGCTGGCATCCTTACACTCAGCAATGTTCACAGCTTTCGGAGTGGCTTCTTCCTGTTTCGTTCCACCACCACAGCTGAACAGAACAGCTGCTCCACAAAGCATCATGAAGCAACTTACGATACGTCTGAGAAGAGACATATCATTCACATTATTTCCCATTTTATCAATATTTTGTTTGTACATTATTAATTTTACGGCTGCAAAGGTAAGGTTAAACGAAGATAATTACAAAATTTGTTTGTGCTTTTCCCACGTTAATTGTACCTTTGCACCCATAAAACGAACAAAATAACCAATGGGAAACAAATCATCAAAGTTGGAGAGTGTAGAAAAATGGTTGTCGTGGATTTGGCCAGTCTGCTTCATTCTGGCGGGATGGCACTATCTGGTATCGGAAAACAGCGACATGCTGTTCATGGCTCAGGAGAAGTCGCTTTTCTATGGCAGCAGAGTGTATTTCAATGAATGTATGCAGTTGCCGGGCGGACTGCTATCGTACGCAGGCAGTTACCTCATGCAGTTCTTCTATATCCCTGCACTGGGCAGCAGCATACTCATAGCACTGTGGCTGATACTGGCATTTGCCATTAAGTTTGGATTTAAGGTAAAAATGACCTTCCTGCCTCTGGCATTCGTCGTTCCCGTACTGCTTCTCATCTCAGTCATCGACATGGGCTATTGGCTCTATTACATGAAGTTCGTGGGCTACTTCTTCGTCCCCACCCTCGGATTTATCTTCGTAGCACTCTGGGCTGCAGTACGACTGCCGAAGAAAGGACTGTGGACTATCCCCCTTGCACTCACCTACCCTCTTTTCGGGTTCTACACCCTGCTGGCAATGGCTGTAACGGCACTCTGTGCTGTAAAGGGTAGCCACGGAACAGACAAGAAACTGCATACGACACACGGAAAGTGGTACATCATGAATGTGGCAATTCCACTGGTACTTGCCCTCGCCACCCCAGTCCTGTGGTATCGGTTCTACACCGAACTGGCTATCGAACGCTCATGGATTGCAGGTATTCCGTTGTTCGAGGCTGAGGAAGTTGCCAATTGGACACTCTCCCTGCCATTCATCTTCTCGATTGTATGGATGCTGGCGATGGCACTGCCCATACCTTTCAAAATCGGTACACCGCTGAAACGTATCGTATGCTGCATTCTAGTAGCAGTCGCATCGGCATACGCCATCAATTCAGCCAATTTCGACAACTACAACTACCACGCTGAAATGCGTATGTACAGGGCTGCTGAGAACTTCGACTGGGACGAGATTCTGCGTGAAGCCGCAAGGATTCCGGGTGATGCAACCCGTGAGATGGTGATAATGAAGAATATCGCACTCTTCAATAAGGGTATAGCCGGTTCGCAGTTCTTCCATTACAACAACATGGGAGAAAAACCATACGTACAAGACTCGTTGAAAGTACACATGGTGCAGACGGCGGCTTCGATGCTTTACCTGCATCATGGAAAAGTCAACTTCTCCACTCGCTGGTGTATCGAGAACTCAGTAGAATTCGGTTACAACTACGACAATCTGAAGATTCTGACACTCAGTGCTCTCGTAAGCGAAGAATACAAACTGGCACGGAAATACCTTGATATATTGTCAAACACAATCTACCAGAAGAAATGGGCTGAACGGTACCTGCCTGCTACGAGCCGACCTTCGATGCTCAGCGAGGAGAACGTAGGCAAGTACTATCCCGAACTGGCAAACATCGTCGACCTGCGCAACCACATGGGTTCGGTACTCGACGGCGACAACGGTATACCCGAGATGTACCTCATCAACTACTTCTCGCGTAGCATGAACAAAGACAGCAAGTATTTCCAGGAGATGACCCTCGACTATGCCCTCGTGCAGAAAGACATCCAGCTGTTCTGGCCACGCTTCATACAGTATGCTATGTTGAACAAGGACAAGAACATGCCGATACACTATCAGGAAGCAGCATACCTGTATGGCAAACTCGAACCGCAGACGATGGACATATCACAAATGCCCTTCGACAAACAACAGATTGTAGAACGCTACGAACGGTTCAACCAGACGGCACAGTCGCTCATCAACAGCAGAATGGATTCGAAACAGGTGGGTGAAGCTATGAAATCCACCTACGGCGACACGTTCTGGTGGTTCTACTTCTTCTGCAGAGACATAACTTCATACTAATATAACTTTGTACCAATGAGATACTTACATTTTTACATCTTAACTATTGCTTTAACCAGCATACTCCTATCTTGCGGACGACCAGAAGTTCCCGAATCATATATCGAAACACAGGAACTGCCACACATCCGTCCCGACTATACCGAAGTGACGATGCCTGCAAATATCTGTCCACCGAACTTCAGCGTTCTGCAGGGAACAAAGAATATTGTGGCACGACTGACAGCCCCCGGAGGTCTGTCGTACACCTATGGTGACGATGCCAAAGTCATCATCGACGAGGACGAATGGGCAGAACTGCGGGATGCAGCCAAGGGAAACGGCATCGTAGTAGAGGTTTTTGTCAAAGCAGATGAAGAGTGGGTTCGTTTCCGTCCTTTCAACATCTACATTGCAGAGGAAGATATCGACCCTTACATCTCCTACCGAAACATCCAGCCTTCGTATGTGGCATTCGAAAAACTGGCGATTCGTCAGCGTAACCTCACCAACTTCGACGAGAGCGACATATACAATAACATGCCGCTGACAACAGAGAAGACAGGTCAGTGCATCAACTGCCATTCCTACCAGAACTACAAGACCAACCGTATGCTTTTCCACATGCGTCAGGGTTACGGTGGTACGATGATTGTGGACAACGGCAATATCAAGAAGGTAGATCTGAAGACCGACTCTACCATCTCGGCAGGAGTATATCCTTCATGGCACCCCAACATCAATGTAATCGCCTTCTCTACGAACAGTACGGGACAGTCGTTCCACACCAAGGACGTACGTAAGATTGAGGTTCAGGACACTAAGTCGGACCTTATACTCTATGACCCCGAGACCGACGAGGTGAGCATCATCGAGAACGACAGCAACGAACTGGAGGTATTCCCCTGCTGGTCTGCCGACGGAAACACTCTCTACTACTGTTCTGCCCATTTCGAATATCATAACGACTCCATCACGAAGGAGGCCGAGATGATAAAACGCTATAAGGAAGTGCACTATAATCTGTATGCCAAGAGTTTTGACCAGAAGACACGCAAATTCGGAAAACCCGAACTCATCTTCAATGCCGATTCACTGGGCAAATCCGCTACTCTTCCACGCATTTCACCCGACGGTCGCTATCTCGTATTCTCAATGGCAGAATTCGGTTGCTTCCACGTATGGCATACCGATGCCGACATCATGCTGATGGACCTCCAGACAAAGGAAGTACGCAATCTCGAAGCTCTGAACTCATCGAAATCAGAGTCCTACCCTTCGTTCTCGAGCAACAGCCGATGGATTATGACAGCTTCGCGTCGTGACGACGGCAACTACACCCGTCCTTACATCAGTTACTTTAACAAGAACGGACAATGCCACAAGGCATTCGAACTGCCACAGCACGATCCTAACTTCTACACATTCTTCCTGCGTTCATACAACCGTCCTGAATTCATGGTCGAACCGGTCACCATCTCCCCTCAGGACTTCGTCAGTGTAGCAAGAGGCGACGCAAAGAAAGTAACATTCAAAAGCATAGCCCATTAAAGCAATAAAACGACATATCATCCCCATTGTCTTTGCAGTCGTGGCATACATCCTACTTCTGAGCCACGCTGACTATCTGTACGCCCTGCAGGAAGAGTCCCTGTTCGTTTCAGGTCGCACATTCATGCAGGAGACACTTCTCTGTCGCAACGGACTCTGGGCATGGTCAGGCAGTTTCTTCACACAGTTCTTCTACTACCCTCTGCTGGGTAGCAGTATCATCATTGCCATGTGGCTGTTGTCCTACTACAGTCTGATATGGCTCACAAGATGGAAAGACTGGCGTCGTATCATTGCCATACTGCCCTCGTGCTATCTGCTCTGGACTTTGCTGTGTCTCGGTTACTGGATGTATTATGTCAAGTCGCCGGGTTATGCATTCATACCCACACTCGTCCTGCTGACAGTATCCCTCGGCAGTTTTCTACTCGACCGCTTACTGCTCCGACTGTTCAAACGTGTGAATTGGTGGCAACCCTATGCCGTCCTCATCATACTTTTCGTGGTATGCCGTCCACAACTGAGGATTTACTCGCTCACCCTTCCCGACTCCAGACTCTATAGCGAACTGCGTATGCAGCGAGCCATAGAGGACTGCCGCTGGCAAGACGTCATTGACGAACATCTGAAGGTGAAGCAACCCACCAACCTCATGGTGCTTTACAAGAACATAGCATTGATGCACAGTGGCAGGTTGCAGGAGATATTCAAAACGAACAACTGCGGAGTGAACCCGCCCAGTCCGGTAAGTCTCATTCCTTGCGACACACTCCACCTGCACATCTCCCAACTGGCAGCCACAACAGCCTACTACCAGTACGGACAACTCAACTATGCCTATCGCTGGGCGATGGAAAACTCTGTGGAGTACGGTCCCTCGGTACGCAATCTCAAGACAATGGCACGTTGCGCCATACTCAATCAGGAGTTCGACCTTGCAGAGAAATATCTCCTCCAACTTCGCAACACCATGTTCCATAAACGCTGGGCTGACGAACAGAACCGTCAACTGCGTTCGAGTACCCTCGTCATGCAGTCTGCCGACTTCCAGAACATAGCCCCGCTCCTTCTCGATGAGGGTAACGTACTCGACGTCGACGGAGGATTTCCCGAGCAATGGATACTCAACCATTTCTCCGACCTCGTACAGGCTGCCAATCCGAAACTCGAGGAACTTATCATCACTACATCCCTTTGGACAAAAGACGAGTATGCCTTCGACATCCATTTCTACAATTATGTGAATAACCATCCCAACGATGCCATTCCACTACTCTACCAGGAAGCAGCCATCATGCTTTGCACCAAGGAGAGTTCACCCATCCAACTGGACAACTTCCCCTTCGACAAATTCATAAGCGACCGATATAACAATTTCGTCAGAGACTACAACCAGCTCTCCACAATGCCTATTTCTTCCGACGAGATGGCTGGCAGACTCCATGCCGTCTATGGCGATACCTATTGGTGGTACTATTATTTCTATACGGACTTTAACATCTACTGATATGAAAACATACCTCTCTCTCCTGCTCCTCGGTTGCACAGTCAACCTCGCAGCACAAGGTACAGTCGAAGACTACAAGAACGCCTTCGCTGTCTATGGAAAGTATTCCAAGAAAATGACCAACGGCAATGTCGATGCTCACAGCAGTCATGACGGCAACTTCTGGTACTCCGTATATAACGGCGACAGTACAGTTTATTACAGCGTCGATGGCAAGACCGGCGAGAAGACACAGATTTCCGATCCGCGTCCCCGTCACCGTCCCCACCATCAGGGTCCGCAGCACCACTGGATGGAAGTACTCGACGAGAAAGACGGACGTGCCGAATCACCCGTTGTCAAGAACACATTCATCATTCATAAAGACGGCAACCTGTGGTTATCCGACGAACGCAACGATAACGTAGCAGAGTCACAGCTCACCTTCGACGGAGTGGATACATGCTACTACTCCTCATGGGGTCGCTGGTCGGAAGATGGCAAATACTACGCCACCGTACTCATCAAACCAGCTCCGAAGCGTTTCGTCACCTACACCCTCTCATCTCCTGCCGACCAGGTGCAGCCACGCTATTCACAGCAGGAATATGCAAAACCGGGTGACTCACTCAACTACCGCATACCTGTCATCGTCGATGTAGAGAATAGGAAAACCATCCGTCCGCAGTCGCTCCAACTCTTCCTCAGTCAGTACCATGTCGATGCTCCGGTATGGGACAAAGGTTGTCAGACCATTACTTTCGAATTCAACGAACGCGGACACAAGACCTATCGCGTACTTGAGATGAACCTCCAAGGTGAAGTGAAGACACTCATCGAAGAGAAGAATGACAAGTACGTGGCTTATTCACGCAACCTCCGTCGCGACATCAATCCTAACTTCATCCTCTGGAAAAGTGACCGTGACGGACACGCTCACCTCTATCTCTATAATCGCAAGAACGGCAAACTCACCCAACTCACCCGTGGCGATTTCTGGGTACGCAACGTCATAGCTCACGACTGCAACGATAAGGGTCAAGGTTATGTAATCTTCTCAGCCAACGGTATGAATTGCAAGAACATGGGCACCGTTGCTTCAAGTAATGATAAAACCATCACACAGGAAGACCCGTACAACGTACACTACTATCGTCTCGACCTCCGTTCGAAGAAGATTACAGCCCTCACACCAGAGGAAGGTAACCACCGTGTTACTTACAACAACGACTCTCAAACTATCATCGACACATACTCCACACCACTTCTTCCTCCAGTCACAGTATTGCGTTCTGCCATCGACGGAAAAATCATCAGTACACTCGAGACAGCCGACATCAGTCGTCTGAAGGAAGCCGGTTGGACAGCACCTGAAGTATTCGTAGCACCGGGTCGTGACGGAAAGACCGATATGTGGGGACTCATACGCCGTCCTCGCAACTTCGACCCCTCAAAGCGTTATCCTGTCATCGAGTACATCTATTCAGGTCCTGGCGACCAGTACGTACCAAAGTCGTTCTCACCTGCACTCTACTATATGGATGCACTTACCGAACTTGGTTTCATCGTTGTTCAGCTTGATGCCATGACAACCTCGTTCCGTTCGCTCGACTTCGAACAGGTATGCTACAAGAACCTGAAAGACTCTGGATTCCCCGACCGCATAGCATGGATAAAGGCTGCAGCACAGAAATACCCATATATGGATATCGACCGCATGGGCATCTATGGTTGTTCGGCTGGTGGTCAGGAAGCACTCGGTGCACTCCTCTTCCATGGCGACTTCTACAAAGTGGGATATGCAGCCTGTGGTTGTCACGACAACCGTATGGATAAGATATGGTGGAACGAACAGTGGATGGGTTACCCCGTTGACTCCAGCTACATCGAATGCAGCAACGTAGTCAATGCCAACCGTCTGCAAGGCAAACTCATGCTCCTCGTCGGAGAAATGGACGACAACGTAGACCCGTCATCATCCTATCAGGTAGTCAATGCACTTCAGAAAGCCAACAAAGACTTCGAATTCATCCTCCTTCCGGGAGCACACCACACCATGGGTGAAACCTACGGCGAACACAAACGCTTCGACTTCTTTGTAAAGAACCTCTTCGGCATCGACCCACCAGCTTGGTCAAACTTCCAGTAAACTGTAAACGGCAAACTGTAAACTAAACAACTTGCAAACCAAAAACAACACCAAAGAACTGGGTACAGCCCCCATCGGGTCGCTCCTGTTGAAATATGCCATCCCAGCTGTAGTAGCGATGACAGCCTCATCGCTCTACAACATCGTTGACCGCATATTCATCGGACACATACCCGTCGTAGGTACACTCTCGCTTAGCGGACTCGCTGTCACCCTCCCCGTCATGAACCTCGCTGCCGCCTTCGGAGCTATGGTTGGAGTGGGAGGAAGCACACTCATGTCTATCAAACTCGGACAGCGCGACTACAAGGCAGCCGAACGGGTTCTGGGTAATATCGTTACCCTCAACATCATCATGGGACTCCTCGTTTCCATCGTCGGACTCGTCTTCATCCATCCCCTGCTCACCTTCTTCGGAGCCAGCGAGAACACCTACCCTTACGCACGTGAATACATGACTATCATACTCCTCGGAAACATAGTGCCGCACCTCTATCTCGGACTCAATGCGGCTCTTCGTTCCACGGGACATCCTCAGGCAGCAATGGTAGCCACCATAGCCACCGTCATCGTCAACTCCATGCTCGATCCCCTTTTCATCTTCGTACTCGGCATGGGTATACGGGGTGCAGCCATAGCCACAGTACTTTCACAGGTGTTTGCTCTCTGTTTCGTAACATACAAACTCTCCGACCCTCACGACCTCATCCATCTCCACCGGGGCATCTACCGACTGGAGTCATCCATCACACGGGTCATACTCTCCATAGGACTCTCCCCTTTCTGCATGCAACTATGTGCCTGCCTCGTCGTCATCCTCATTAACAAAGGACTGGCAATTCACGGAGGCGACCTCGCCATTGCAGCCTACGGTATAGTCAACGGAGTCACCTTCCTGTCCGTCATGATAGTCCTGGGTATATGTCAGGGAATGCAACCGATAGCCGGATTCAACTACGGAGCACGTCTCTACGACCGAGTCACCCAGGTACTCCGTCAGGCTATAGTCCTCGCCACCGTCATCATGGTCATCGACTTCATCTTCTGCGTCTTCTTCCCCGAATACCTCGTCGTTGTCTTCACCTCCGACCCCGTACTGGAAGCACTTGCAGCACGAGGCATGCGCATCGTCTGTCTCCTCTCCCCTGTAGTCGGATTCCAGATCGTCACGGGCAACTTCTTCCAATCCATCGGAATGCCCAAACGCAGCATCTTCCTCAGCGTCAGTCGCCAACTCATATTCCTCGTACCCTTCCTCATTATCTTCCCCGAAATACCCCTTTCCGACGGCACACTCTGGGGTACTGACGGAGTATGGGCATCCATAGCTACTGCCGACGGTGTCTCATCCATCACGGCAGCCGTCATGCTTTGGCACTACTACCACGGTGGTGGTTCCGACCATCTGAAGAGCGAAGTACGCGGACAGAGCATACGCCACCGCATCGCTTACTTCTTCCACAACCGCGTCACCCCATAATATGAGATACTTCATAGAACTTTCATACGACGGAGCCGCTTACAACGGATGGCAGATACAACCCAACGCACCCTCCGTTCAAGCCACACTCCAGCAGGCACTCTCCACACTCCTGCGTCGCGACATCGAAATCGTCGGAGCCGGGCGTACTGATACCGGAGTCAATGCCTCATGTATGATTGCCCACTTCGACTACGAACCGCTTGACACTGAACAGCTTCAACAACTCCGTTACCGTCTCAACAAACTCCTGCCACGCGACATCGCCATCCACGACATACGTCCCGTAGCCGACACTATGCATGCCCGTTTCAGTGCCACATCACGCACCTACCATTACTTCGTAGTCACCTCGAAGACACCCTTCGAACCCTATGCCTACCACTTCCCGCTTCCGCTCAACTTCGAACTGATGAACGAAGCATGCCGCATCCTTATGGAATATACCGACTTCACTTCCTTCGCAAAACTCCATACCGACACGAAGACCAACATCTGCACCGTCACCGAAGCCCAATGGAGTCAGATAAGTCCCATCAAGTGGCAGTTCACCATCACAGCCAACCGTTTCCTGCGCAACATGGTACGTGCCATCGTAGGTACACTCCTCGACGTCGGACGCGGAGCCATCACCCTCCAGCAATTCCGCGACATCATCGAACAGAAAGACCGCTGCGCCGCAGGAACCTCCGTTCCCGGCAATGCCCTCTTCCTTGCGGACATTAACTATAAACTATAAACTATCGACTAAAGATGTGGTTACTCCTTGCATTCCTTTCAGCTGCCCTACTTGGATTCTACGACGTCTTTAAAAAGAAGTCGTTGCGTGCCAATGCCGTCATACCGGTATTGCTGCTCAACACCCTCTTCTCCTCACTCATATTCCTGCCCTTCATCATCCTCAGCAACAAAGGAGTCATTCCCTCCGACTCCCTCTTCTTCACACACAGTTACGGATGGGCAGAGCACCGTTACATACTGCTGAAAGCCGTTATCGTACTCTCCAGTTGGCTATTTGCCTACTTCGGACTGAAAAACCTCCCACTCACCATCGTTGGTCCTATCAACGCCACACGTCCCATCTGGGTACTCATCGGAGGTATCACCGTCTTTGGCGAACGTCTCAACCTCTGGCAATGGGTCGGAGTCACCATAGCCATCGTCGGACTCTACATGCTCTCGCGTTCCAGCAAGAAAGAAGGCATTGACTTCCGTCACAACCGCTTCATCATCTTCGTAGTCCTTGCCAACATCCTCGGAGCCATATCCGGACTCTACGATAAATTCCTCATGGCATCGCCACAGAACCACGGTGTGGGACTCGACAAACTGGCAGTTCAGTCCTGGTACAATATCTACCAGTTCTTCATGATGCTCCTCATGCTCCTGCTCCTCTGGTGGCCTAACCACAAGCGCACCACGCCCTTCCATTGGGACTGGTGCATCATCCTCATCAGCATCTTCCTCTCCGCAGCCGACTTTGCATACTTCTATGCCCTCGGTCTCGACGGAGCCATGATATCCATCGTCTCCATGGTGCGTCGCGGCAGTGTAGTCGTCAGTTTCCTCTTCGGAGCACTCATCTTCCATGAGAAAAACCTCCGTTCCAAGGTTGTCGACCTCCTGCTCGTACTCCTCTCCATGCTATTCCTTTTCCTAGGCTCAAGGTAATTGAGAATTGAGAATTGATAATTGATAATTGATAATTGACGATTGAAAGGTCTTTAACCCTTAATCCTTACCAATGATTGAAATTAAAAATACTCTCGTCTCACTCGACATCTTTCAAGTCCGATTCTGCTGCGACCTCAGTCGTTGCCACGGCATGTGCTGTGTCGAAGGTGATGCCGGGGCACCGGTAACCCTCGATGAGGTTGCCGAACTCGAACATGCCAAGGACATCGTTTGGGACAGTCTCTCGTCCAAAGCCAAGGCAAAGATAGAGCAGCAGGGGGTGGTCTATACCGATCGCGACGGCGAACTCGTCACCTCCATCGTCGACGGTAAGGATTGCGTCTTCGTACGCTACGGCAACATATCGCCCGACGGAGGCAAGACACGCGGACCGCGTTGTGCCTTCTGTACCATCGACAGTGCCTTCCGTGAGGGTCGTCTCCGTTGGCAGAAGCCCATTTCCTGTGCCCTCTACCCCATCCGCATCAGTTCGATAGCCGGAGTACCCGCACTCAACTACCACAAGTGGGACGTATGCCGTCCTGCCCTCGAACTGGGCGAACGCCTTCAGCTTCCGCTCTACCGATTCCTTCGCGAACCCCTAATCCGCCGTTTCGGTCAGGAGTGGTACGACGAGTGCGACCTAGTCTATGGCGAACTCCTCAAAGCAGGCTACATCAAATAGTGTAATAGTACAAAATTTACATTTGATAGCACATTATATACATATTCATTGTATTGTGAAATAAATCGCATACCTTTGCCGACAACTACCGATAACTAAACTTTTTAATATGAGATATACAGAACTGGGACACACAGGAATGAAGATTTCCCACCTTAGCTTCGGTGCTTCGTCACTGGGCAGCGTGTTCCGTACCACAAACGAGAAAGAGAGTTTCGAAGCCGTCGAAACAGCTATCGAAGGCGGTATCAACTTCATCGACGTAAGTCCTTACTACGGTCATTACAAAGCCGAGACCGTACTGGGCAAAGCCCTTCGCAACATACCACGCGACAAGTACTACCTCAGTACAAAGGTGGGACGTTATGGTAAGGACGGTGTCAACACGTGGGACTACTCCGCACAGCGTGTCACCGACAGCGTCTATGAAAGCATGGAACGTCTGGGCATTGACCATATCGACCTCATCAACGTACACGACATCGAGTTTCAGGCTGCACTCCCCGGCGGACTCCAGAAGGTAGTTGATGAGACCCTTCCTGCACTCTTCGCTCTGCGCGACAAAGGCATTGTGGGTCATGTGGGAATCACCGACCTCCAACTCGAAAACCTCAAATGGGTTGCAGAGCGTTGCGAAGGCATAGAGAGCATACTCAACTTCTGCCATTACACACTCAACGACGACGCACTTGCCGACTACCTCGACTTCTTCGCACAGCACGGCATAGGCATCATCAATGCCTCCCCACTCAGCATGGGATTGCTCAGTCAGCGTGGCGTACCATCATGGCATCCGGCACCAAAGGCACTCGTCGAGGCATGTCAGCGGGCAGCTGAGCTTTGCCAGTCACGAGGTTATGCCATCGAACGCCTTGCCGTTCAGTACTCCGTAAGCAATCCGCGCATTGCCTCCACACTCTTCTCCTCGGCAAACCCCAACAACGTACGCCGTAACATCCAGTGGGCTAACGAAGAACCCGACTGGGACCTCGTTCGCGAAGTAAAAGAAATCATAGGAACCCAACAACGTGTAACATGGGCAAACTCATAATAGATGCACACAGCCACTTGTGGCTGAATGTAGATACGGTGGTGGATGGTTCACCCATCCACACACTCTCCCCCAATCGCAGCCGGAGCCTCTTCTTCGGCGAGGAGCGTCAGATGCTGCCTCCCTTCATGATCGACGGACAGAACAGCGCCGAGGTATTCCTCTCCAACATGGACTATGCCCAGGTCAGTGCGGCTGTAGTCGTGCAGGAGGTCATCGACGGATGTCAGAACGACTACCTCACCCGTGTGCAACGTCAGTACCCCGACCGTTTCCTCTGTATGGGTATGGCGTGGAACCGTGACGAGGCACAGGCAGTAGCCGATGCCGGACTCCGCGGTATCGCCTTTCCGGGTCATCGAATCCACGAACCCTTATCGACACTCATGCCCGTATTCAAACTGATGGAAGAGCGCGACATGGTACTCTCGATGTGTCTTGCCGACGACGAACGCCAGATAGCACAGATGGCGGAGGTCATACAGGAATGTCCATGTCTGCGCGTGGCAATCGGTCATTTCGGCATGCCTACCACACCCTCTTTCCGCAGTCAGGTACTCCTTGCCCGTCAGGGTGACAAAGTCATGATCGAATCGGGTGGCATCACATGGCTCTACAACTCCGAGTTCTACCCCTTCCCCACAGCCATACGTCGCATCCGTGAAGCAGCCGACCTCGTAGGCATGGACCGACTGATGTGGGGCTCGGACTATCCGCGCACCATCACAGCTATCACCTATCGCATGTCCTACGACTTCGTATCGAAGAGTCAGGAACTGACCGATGACGAGAAGGCAGCCTTCTTAGGAGAAAACGCCCTGCGTTTCTATGGCTTCAATAACCTGCCCACCCTGCCTTATATTAAGAATATGAGCGAATAAAACCTTAAGAATACATGAAACCGAAACTGATAGAGAAGAAATACCTCGTGACGTTCATACTCGTCACCACACTCTTTGCCCTGTGGGGCTTTGCCAACGACATCACCAATCCGATGGTGGCAGCCTTCCAGACCGTAATGGAACTCACGGCAGCAAAAGCCTCGATGGTGCAGTTCGCCTTCTATGGCGGCTATGCCACGATGGCAATCCCAGCCGCACTCTTCATCCGTAAGTACAGTTACAAGCGAGGCATCCTGCTCGGACTCTCACTCTATGCCATCGGTGCCTTCCTCTTCATACCGGCAGCCGACATGCAGAGTTTCACGTTCTTCTGTCTCTCGCTCTATATCCTCACCTTCGGACTTGCCTTCCTCGAGACCACAGCCAACCCCTTCATCCTCTCACTCGGAGCCAAGGAAACCAGCACACGCCGTCTCAACCTCGCACAGGCATTCAATCCTATGGGTTCACTCTGTGGCATGAGTGTGGCTTCACTCATCGTACTGCCACAACTCATCAGCGACCATCGCGACGCAGCCGGACAGATAATCTTCTACTCTCTCTCCGAAGCTGAGAAAGCCGACATACGCGTTCACGACCTTGCCGTCATCCGCAACCCATACGTCGCCATCGGACTCGTCGTACTGGTAATGTTCTTCATCATCGCCCTGACTCGTATGCCGAAGACTCAGAGCGAAGAACAGAAGGCATTGGGACATACCCATACCACACGTCAGACACTTCATAACCTGTGGAAAAACTCCATCTACCGCGAAGGTGTTCTGGCACAGGTATTCTACGTTGCAGCACAGATCATGACATGGACCTTCATCATACAGTATGCCGACAATCTTGGCATCAACAAAGCAACGGCACAGATGTACAACATCATCGCCATGTCACTCTTCCTCTGCAGCCGTTTCATCTCCACCCTCCTCATGAAGTTCGTCAACAGTCGCAGTCTGCTTGCCTTCTTCGGATGCGGAGCAGCCCTGTGCACACTCGGAGCCATACTCATCGTGGGAATGCCCGGACTCTACTGCCTCGTAGGCATAAGCTTCTTCATGTCGCTCATGTTCCCCACCATCTATGGCATCGCACTTGAAGACGTTGACAGTCAGGACTCCACCCTAGGAGCTGCCTTCCTCGTCATGGCAATCGTAGGCGGAGCACTCATGCCACCGCTTCAGGGAATGATAATCGACCAGCATACTCTCTTCGGACATCCCGCTGTCAACGTCTCCTTCATCCTGCCATTCATCTGCTTCCTCTTCATCATCTGCTACGGATGGCGCTCACATCTGAAACTCAAAAAACAATAACATAACCATTCATAAGAAAATGAAAGCAATACAGATCACTCACAACCAGCAACTCAACATCATCGACATAGAACGTCCGCAGGCACCAGCCCATGGCGAGATACTCCTGCGCCTCCACTACGTAGGCTTCTGCGGAAGCGACATCAACACCTTCATGGGACGCAACTCCATGGCACTCAATCCCGTCATTCCGGGTCACGAAGTGGGAGCCACCATCGAAGCCGTAGGCGAAGGCGTACCCGAGGGACTCAAACCCGGTATGGTAGTCACCTGCAACCCCTACACCAACTGTGGCAAATGTGCCGCATGTCGCAACCAGCGCGTCAATGCCTGCCAGCATAACGAGACACTCGGCGTTCAGCGCAACGGAGCCATGAAGGAATATATCACCCTGCCTTGGGAGAAAGTCATTCCCGCCGGACTCCTCACCCCACGTGTCTGTGCACTCGTCGAACCCATGAGTGTCGGTTTCCATGCCGTCAGTCGTGCCCAGGTCACCGACATCGACGTAGTCCTCGTCATCGGTTGCGGAATGGTAGGTATGGGAGTAGTAGTACGTGCAGCCATGCGTGGAGCAACAGTCGTAGCAGCCGACATCGACGACGAGAAACTTGCCCTCGCACATAAGATGGGAGCCTCCTACACCATCAACACCAAGACAGAAGACGTACACCAGCGTCTGCTCGACATCACCGGCGGATTCGGTCCCGACGTAGTCATCGAAGCCGTAGGCAGCACACCCACCTACCAGATGGCAGTCGATGAAGTAGCCTTCACCGGACGCGTCGTCTGCATCGGCTATGCCAAGAGCGAAGTATCGTTCCAGACCAAATACTTTGTGCAGAAAGAACTCGACATCCGTGGTTCGCGCAACGCCCAGCCGTCCGACTTCCGTGCCGTCATCCACTACCTCGAACGCGGCACCTGTCCCGTCGACAACCTCATCACCCGCGTTGTCCGTCCCGAAGAGGCACTCGACACCATGCGATGGTGGAGTCAGAACCCCGGCAAAGTATTCCGCATACTCGTACAATTCGCATAACTATGGAAGGAAACATACAGAAACAATACGCAGGACCCACGAAGCGCTACGTCCAGTACCTCGAAGTCAGCGACGACCCCGCCCTGCTCTCCGAATACCTCAAGTGGCATTCCGAACCCTACCATTGGAAAGAGATACGCGACGGAATCCGCGAAGTAGGCATCCTCGAAATGGAAATCTACCTCATCGCCAACCGCCTCGTCATGATAGTCGATGCACCGCTCGACTTCGACTGGCAGCAAGCCATGAACCGTCTTGCCACCCTACCCCGCCAGGCAGAATGGGAAGCTTTCGTCTCCAAATTCCAAAACTGCCCAGCCGACAGCCGCAGCGACGAAAAATGGAAACCCATGCAGCGCATCTTCCATTTGTATGAATAAGGGAATAGTATGCCTAAGGGAATACATTTTCATGTCCCAACAAACCGTTCGTCACGTCTCAGCGGAAATAAAAAATCGCTAGGGGAATAATAAAAATCACTAGGGGATTAGTAAAAATCGCGAGGGGATTAGTAAAAATCCCCTCGGAATTTTTTGTAGTTACAGGGAAAAGATGTATTTTTGCAACGCTAACTGGCTTAATAGCCTAGTAGCTTAAACTTTTTAAACCTTTACAAAACTCTATAACCCATAACCTATAACCCTTAAACAATATGGATTATGTAATACAGGAGAACACGGGGATGTTCAACGATGAGAAGCGGCACTTCTTTCCGAGGGCTGCAAGTACGCACCAGATTAGTACGAAGGAACTGATTCAGAATGCGACAGGACTGCGCCAGGGCGAAATGGAGAAGGTCCTGCCTGAATTGAGGGACCAGATTATAAAGTACGTAAAGATGGGTCACACGGTGAAGATTGACGGTCTGGGTGTGTTCTCGCCTGCCCTGAAGTTTGAGGATAAGGGTGTGAATTCTACGGAGATGATGAGCGATGAGGAGGTGAAGAAGTTCTACAAGAACAAGTCGGTGGTGTTCGATACGGTGAACTTCAGCATCGATGCTGAATGGAAACGTGAGATGCGCCGTTCGAAGCCTGTGAGCAAGCAGGGATTCATCTTCTCGAACAGCGATAAAGGACCGATAGAGGACAGGATTGTGAGGACTAAAGCATACCTTGAGGAGCACGGATATATCACGATTGGACAGTATGCACGACTGCATGGTATGGCTAATTCGTCGGCTCAAAAGGAGATGCAGATTCTGAAACTGAACGCAGAATACGGATTCGGCAAAGGTGCCGGTGGACATATGGTGTTGGTAAAATGAAAAGCAAAATTATAAATATTATGCTTGCAGTCTTCATCCTTCTGGTTGTTCCAGTCAGGGGTGAAGCACAGGATTCGTTGGAGGTGGAGCCGGTGGTGGATTCGTTACAGACGGAGCCGGTACTGGATTCGCTGAGGGCTATTCCTGTGACGCAGTCGTCGGATACGCTGAAGGGAAAGGCGAAGTGGAAGCAGAGTGCGATTGTGATGCTGAACACGGTGAAGACTTTGCTGTCAATAAGGCGTAGTAAGATAAATACGGATACGTTGTATATCGTACGTCCGAAGACGAGTTGGACAATAAAGGGCAGAATAAATGTGTCGGGTGCAGGCATCAAGACGGAAGGAAGCGACAACGAGTTGCATTATGCCACGGACATGAAGGCGGACGTAAAGGGAACGATAAGTGCGGCTGTGGGTTATATGGGACTGACGCTGAGTTTTGCATTGAACCCTGCCAAGTTGTTGGGTAAGTACCAGGATTATGAGTTTAACCTGAATTCGTACAGCAACCGGTTTGGCTTCGATGTGATTTACCAAAGGGCATCGAACTTCAAGGGATGGGTAGAACGCGGAGACGGAAGTCATGTGGACACGGAGACGGACAAACTGAAACTGAGGACGCTGAACCTGAACGGTTATTATGCTTTCAACTTCAGACGGTTCTCCTACCCTGCCGCTTTCACGCAGTCGTATATCCAGAGACGTTCGGCTGGCAGTTTCCTGCTCGGACTGTCGATACAGGCTCAGAAGCTGACTGTGGAGGAATCGGAGAGGTTGGGAAACGAGAGGATAGAACTGAAAACGAGCAACTACGGTATCGGTGCGGGTTACGGATATAACTTCGTACCGGGACGCAACTGGCTGCTGCATATCTCTGCCCTGCCTACGTTCATCATCTTAAGCACTACCTCGTTTTATGTGGGTGACGTTAAGATGTCTATGCCTTATCATTTCCCCGAGGTGATAATCGTGGGAAGAGGTGCGGTAGTGAAGCAGTTTGGCAGATGGTTCGCCGGAATGACGATGGTGTATAATTTCACTTCGAAAGGTGATAAGGAGCAACTGATGCTGCAGAACCAGAAGTGGAGGGTACGACTGTTTGTGGGAGTGAGACTCTAAAGAGTTAAAAGTTAAAAGTTAAAAGATAAAAGTTAAAAGTTAGATAAAGAAAATGAAGAAAACGATTGTGATTATGCTGGCATGCCTGATGGCTGTAAGTGGTATGAATGCTCAGGGCAGGTACTCGGGTGAAGGAGTGCCGGAGAGCAAGTATTCGAAGAGGTTCGGAAGTCATGACGTACCTATTTATTTCGGTTTCAGAATTGGTCCTGCATTTGCTTTCGTCAACAGTGACGACCCGATGCTGAACGGAGGAAGCATGAAGACGGGACTGAGTTTCGGAGGTGTGGTAGGTCTGCAACTGACGAATACGGCACCGGTATTCTTCGAGACGGGTCTGACGTTCGTACAGAAGGGTGGCAGAGGATATGTAAGCATGACGGACGAACAGGGTAATCCGACAAGGGCTAAGTTCACGTTCAATCTGGGTTATCTGGAACTGCCACTCGTCATCAAATACAGCTATGACATGGACGACCACATGAGTTTCCAACCGTTCATCGGAGGCTACCTTGCCTTGGGTGTAGGTGGTAAGATAAGAAACTTCAAGGACCGTCAGGCATACGGTTCGTTCTCAAACGACGACCACTCGTTCCGCAGGTTTGACGGCGGACTGCGTTTCGGTTGCGGTTTCAGTTACGACCTCGCATATATCGAACTGGGATACGACTTCGGACTGGCAAACATAGGTCGGGACGATTTCGATACAACTCATAACGGATGTCTTTTCCTGAATCTGGGAGTTAATTTCTAAACAATATGTTTGATAAAGATAGAGGAATGTATATTGCCCACTGCGAGTCGGGGGCATTATCGATAACGGCGAAGATGGCTAACAGACACGGACTGATAGCCGGAGCTACGGGTACCGGAAAGACTGTAACCCTGCAGGTTATGGCAGAGACGTTCTGTCAGGCTGGGGTGCCTTGTTTCATGGCTGATATGAAGGGTGACCTGAGTGGTATTTCGCAGGCAGGACGCATGAGCGGATTCATCGAGAAGAGAATGCCGGAGTTTGAGATTGACAGTCCGGAGTTCCAGCCATGTCCGGTAAGGTTCTACGATGTGTACGGCGAACAGGGTCACCCGATGCGTGCTACGATTTCGCAGATGGG